>NZ_CP012332.1:881666-1232500 GCF_001263175.1 Vulgatibacter incomptus
ATTTTCTGCTTCGAATCCGGGACCTTCGGCGCCTCGGCCTGCTGGGCCGCGGGAGCCTTCGGGGGCGCGGCCTCGGCGACGGCGACGGGCTTGGCCGTCTCCGTGGGAGCAGGTGGCGCCGGCGTCGGATCGGGCTTCACGGGTGCGGTCTGGCCGGGCGTGACCACCGCCGCATCCTTCGGCGCCTGCTGCGCGGGCGGGGCGGTGGGGAGCCTGGGGAGGAGCCTCTCCTCCCTGGGCGTGCCGAGGCGCACGAGCTTGGCGACGATCGGCTTCTGGTTCGAGTCGATGCCGTCGCCGCACGAGCCGAGGCTCGCGCCGACGATGAAGCCGACGAGGATGACGCCGTGGAGGACGGCGGAGACGATCCACGCCCAACCGTAGCGGTCCTTGCGCGGGATCAGGCTGCTCCGCGAGAGCGCCTGGGGCTCGGGGCGCACGCGCCTACTTCCTCGCGCCAGGCTTCGGCGGCTGCTCGGGCCGCTGGAGCGGATCGGTGATCATCCCCATCGAGGGGATCCCCGCGCGCTGGATCGCGGCCATCAGCTCCACCACGAAGCCGTAGGGGAGCGAGCGATCGGCGTGGAGGTAGATCTCCTTGTCCGCCTGGGCCTTGGGGTTGTTCCGGAGCTTCTCCTCGAGGTCCGCGAGCGTCACCTGCGCCTCGCCGATGTAGATGCTCTGATCGGACTTGGCCGAGAGGACGAGCTTCTTCTCCTCCTTCGCCTCGATCGGCTGCGCGCGGGCGTCGGGGAGGTCGACCTTCACGCCCTGCTGCATCAGCGGGGCGGTGACCATGAAGATGATGAGAAGTACCAGCATCACGTCCACGAGGGGCGTGACGTTGATCTCGCTGAGGCCGGAACGGCCGCCGCCGCTGGAGAAGCCCATGGAGGTCTCCTACTTGGCGAAGTGCCGCTTGACGATGTTGAGGAAGTCCGACGCGAAGTTGGCCATCTCGCTGTCGAGGATCTTGATGCGCGAGACGAAGTGGTTGTAGGCCACCACCGCCGGGATCGCGGCGAAGAGGCCCACCGCCGTGGCGATCAGCGCCTCGGAGATCGGCTTGGCCACCGTCGCGAGGTTCGCGTTGCCGGCGGCATAGATCTCGCTGAAGGCGCGCATGATGCCCCACACCGTGCCGAAGAGGCCGACGAAGGGCGACGCGGACGCGGTGGTGCCGAGGAAGGCGATGTGGCGCTCGAGGTGGGTGAGCTCGGCGGTGGCCGCCCGGCGCAGCGCGCGCTCGATGTTCTCGAGGCCGTCGCCGTCGACCTTGCCCGTTGTCCCGTCGCCGGTGAGCTTCACTAGCTCCACGTAGCCCGCGCGGAAGACCTGGGAGACCGGCGAGTCCTTGAGGGAGTCGGCCTTGGCGTAGATCTCGTCGAGGCGGCGGCTCTGCCAGAAGGCCTCGAGGAAGGCCACGGACTGCCCCTGCGCCTGGCGCATCTGGAGGACCTTGCGGACGATGATCGCCCAGCTCCAGCCCGACGCGAGGAGGAGGACGATGAGGACCATCCATCCCACCGGGCCGCCGGCCCGGATCGCTTCGGCGTAGTCGATTCCTGCTGCGAGAACGATTGGCATCTGACGAATCCTCGAAAACCCGCTCGTAACACGGGCCCCGCGCGAGGGCAACGAAGCGGCGGCCGCTCGCCTCCCGGGTGCTCCCGTGTTCTTCAGCGATCCCGGGAGGTTCCGCGGACGCGCCCGGCGCTCCGCGATTCGGGGCATGGTCGCACGGCTCATGCGTTTGAATCGAATCGGACCTCGTCCCGTCGAAGACGCAACTCCGGCAGCTCGCCGGGCCCGAGGACGCCATGTCACGCACCAACTCTTCGACCTTCGCCTCGTCGCTCCTCTCGCGCCTTCGCCTCGGCCTTCTTCCCGTCGTCGCGGCCCTCGCGATGGGGCTCTCCGGCTGCATCCACTACGACGACGGCGCCGACTCGCGCATGTACTGGACCTTCGCCGGCCGAGACTGCGGCAGGGCTGGTGTCGACACGGTCCAGATCTTCATCGAGTCGCGCGACGGCTACGTCTACGACTCCGCGATCGTCGCTTGCGAGCGCGGCTACGTGGACTTCTACGACCTCCCGTCCGGCGACGTCTGGGTGACGGCCCTCGGCTTCGACCGCCGCGGCGCGTATGCGACCTGGGACTTCTACCGGAACATCCGCATGCATCACGGCTACAACGAGCTCACGCTCGAGCTGATCCCCTCCGGTGCCCGCTAGTCTCTCGACGTTCGATCCCGTCGCGTTGTAGAAGCGCGTGGACGGGCATCCGCCCGCCGGTGGAGTCAGGTGATGGGACGAGCGATCGGCGTCTTCGACTCGGGGGTGGGCGGCCTCACGGTCCTTCGGGCGATCCGCGAGAAGCTGCCCCACGAGGCCACCGTCTACCTCGGCGACACGGCCCGGGTGCCCTACGGATCCAAGAGCCCCGAGGTCGTCGCACGCTACTCGCTGAACAACGCGCGCTTCCTGCTCCAGCACGACCTGAAACTCCTGGTGGTGGCCTGTAACACGGCCACCGCCCACGCGCTCCCGGCGCTCCAGGCCGCGCTCACGGTCCCGGTGATCGGCGTGGTGGAGCCCGGCGCACAGGTCGCTGCAGCGCTCACCCGGAACGGCCGAATCGGCGTGATCGGCACGGCGGGCACCATCGCCTCCGGCGCCTACCAGCGCGCCCTCGAAGCCGCGGCGCCGGGCGCTACCGTCTTCGCCTCCGCGTGCCCGCTCTTCGTGCCGCTTGCGGAGGAAGGCTGGACCAGCGGCGACCTCCCCCGCGCCGTGGCCGAGCGGTATCTGGGCGCGCTTCGGGGCTCGGTCGATACCCTCGTGCTCGGCTGCACCCACTATCCGCTCCTGCGCGGCGCGATCGCCGAGGTGATGGGGCCGGGGGTGACGCTGGTGGACTCGGCGCAGGCGACGGCCGCCGCCGTGGCCGAGCGGCTCGCGGCCTCGGGCGACCGCGAGACCGGCGGCGATCCCTCGCACCTCTTGTACGTGACCGACATCCCCGCGCAGTTCCCGTCGATCGCGGAGGCCTTCCTGGGCAGCAGGCCCGAGCACGTCGAGCAGGTGGACGTCTAGGTCGAAAACCGGCAGCGGGGCAGGGGGATACGACTTCCTTGACGGGGCGGTGGAATCGGCTGACCATCGGACGCGGTCGCGATCCGTCCGCGTCCTCGGAAGACCATGGCCGCCCCCAAGAACTTCGTCACCGGCTTCAACCACAACGTCCGGCACAACGGGCAGGGGTACCACGTCCAGACCGAGGACTCGGGCGACGAGATCGCCCACGTGATCACCCACCTCTTCCAGGGTGGGAACATCCTCGCTACCAAGAAGTCGTCGTATGCGGAGCTGCGCGGCGAGCCGGACCTGAAGGCGAGGGTGCGCGCGCTGATGGAGGAGCAGCACAAGAAGATGCTCCGCGAGCTGATCGCGGGGGCCTTCGACTCCCTCGTCGCTCCGTCTAGCCCCGCGCCCGCCGCCCCGCCTGTCTCCGCGCAGTCCCCGGGACCTCGGTCTTCGCCGCCGGCTTTCGCGCAATCGCCGGGACCGCGTTCCGCGCCGCCGTCCTTCTCGAAGACACCTGGGCCTCTCGGCGCTCAGCCGGTCTTCGCGCAGTCGCCCGGGCCGCCGTTGGCCCACAGCGGCGCGAATTCGCGGCCGTCGAGCCCGTGGGGGCGAGTCCCTCTCTGGCCCACGGCCCTCGAGGCCGCCGCCATGGAGCGTGGATCGCCGACTGCGGGGTCCTCCCCGAAGCCGACTCCGACCTTCCCGGCTCCTCCCGCTCGTGCCTCGACTCCGCCCGTGGCTCCTCCGGTGCTGACCCCGGCGGCGAAGGCCGCGCCCGCCACGCCGTTTCCGATCCGGGGCTTTCCCGGCGGGAAGCTCCCGGAGCCGACCCCGGGCCCCGGCGTGTGGCGGAACGAGCTGCCTGCCGAGACGATCCACGTCGACGATCTCGCCTCGGAGAAGAGCCTGGATCAGGCGATCCTGCGCTACCTCGCGGGCGAGCGGGACGAGTAGGGACGTCTGCCACCCTACCGCCGGCCGCGGTGGTTGAAACCGAACGGAGGCGCTGCTAGGTTGCGCCGCCTTCGGCCCTCCCTCGCCGAAGCCCGCGAAAGGCAAAGACGCCGATGTTCCCAGCGAATCCCGAGCGACCGCTCGCGCAGACCGCCTCCGATCCCGCGGCAATCGCCCGCCTCGTCGAGATCGCCCGCCGGATGCGGATCGACATCATCGAGATGCTCGGCAAGGCCGGCTCCGGCCATCCGGGTGGCAGCCTCTCCGCCATCGACATGGTGACGGCCCTCTACTTCGAGGTGCTGCGCCACGACCCGAAGAACCCGGCCTGGGACAATCGGGACCGCTTCGTGCTCTCCAAGGGCCACGCCGTCCCCGCGGTCTACGCGACCATGGCGGAGGCGGGCTACATCCCCCACGACGAGCTCGCCACGCTTCGCGAGCTCGGCAGCCGGCTGCAGGGGCATCCGGTGACCTCCTTCGTGCTCGCTCCGGGTGTCGAGGCCTGCACCGGCTCGCTCGGCCAGGGGCTATCGGTCGCCCAGGGGATGGCGCTGGCCTCCAAGTTGGCCGGCAACCCCTTCCGCGTGTACGCGATGATGGGCGACGGCGAGATGCAGGAAGGCCAGGTCTGGGAGGCGCTGATGAGCGCGCCCAAGTTCGGCCTCGACAACCTCGTGGGCATCCTCGACTACAACAAGGGCCAGATCGACGGTCCCACGGACGAGGTGATGAGCCTCGAGCCGCTGATGGACAAGCTGAAGGCGTTCAACTGGCACGTGCTCCGGGTGAACGGCCACGACATCGGCGCCTTCCTGGGCGCGATCGCCGAGGCCCACGCCACCAAGGGCAAGCCGACCTTCATCGTGGCCGACACGGTGAAGGGCAAGGGCGTCTCCTTCATGGAGCACAAGATCAGCTGGCACGGCTCGGCCCCCAACGCCGAGCAGGTGAAGCAGGCCGTGGCGGAGCTGAACGCCGCTCGCTAGAGCGAACACTTTTTCGCCGCTCTTCGAGAGCGGCGCCAATGGACGGTTTCACCATGAGCACCAAGAAGGCCACGAGACAGGCGTTCGGCGAGGCCCTCGCGAAGCTGGGCGAGACTCGCACCGACGTGGTCGTCCTCGACGCCGACCTCTCCGTCTCGACCAAGTCCGAGCTCTTCGCCAAGAAGTTCCCGGACCGCTTCTTCGAGATGGGGATCCAGGAAGCCAACATGCTCGGCACGGCCGCCGGCCTCGCGCTCGCGGGCAAGGTGCCGTTCTGCTGCTCCTTCGCCTGCTTCGTGACGGGGCGCTACGATCAGATCCGCGTGTCGGTGGCGTACTCCGGCGCGAACGTGAAGATCGTCGGCACCCACGCCGGCGTGGCCATCGGCGACGACGGCTACTCGCAGCAGGGCCTCGAGGACGTCGCCCTGATGCGGGCGATCCCCACCATGGCGGTGGTGCAGCCCGCGGACGACCTGGAGACGGCGGCGGCGGTGGAGTACCTCGCCTCGCACGTGGGCCCGGCGTTCCTCCGGCTCACCCGCCAGAACGTCGAGCGCGTCCACCCCGAGGGGTACCGCTTCCAGTTCGGCAAGGTCGACACCCTGCGTGAAGGCACCGACGCCGTGATCTTCGCGTCCGGCGGCCCGGTTGCCCCGGCGCTCCACGCCGCGGAGGCCCTCGCGGAGGACGGCTTCTCGGTGCGGGTGGTCAACGTGCACACCATCAAGCCCCTCGACGTCGAGGGCGTGGTCGCGGCGGCGAAGGCCTCCGGCGGCAAGGTGATCACGGTCGAGGACCACACGGTGATCGGCGGCCTCGGCGGCGCCATCGCCGAGTGCCTGGGCGAGCACTTCCCGTCGAAGCTCAAGCGCATCGGCGTGCAGGACGTCTTCGGCGAGTCGGGTGCGCCCGACGCCGTCGTCGCGAAGCACGGCCTCGACGAGGCCGGGATCACGCGGCAGGTGCGCGAGTTCCTCAAGGGCGCGTAAGTGCCCGAACGGCGCGCCAGGGCTCTCGAGAGCTCGGCGCGCCGGGCTCGAGGGCCCGTCCAAGGGCCCGAGCGGGCCGCGCAGACGCACGAGCGCCAGTTGACGAGGTCCGGAGGCTGTACGTGATCCAGCTCTTCCACGTCTCGAAGACCTACGCGGGCGACGCTCCGGCGCTGAAGGGCGTCAACCTCGAGATCGAGAAGGGGGAGCTCGTCTTCCTCACCGGTCCGTCCGGCGCCGGCAAGAGCACGCTGCTGCGGCTGCTCATGGGCGCCGAGGCGCCCACCGAAGGCCAGATCGTCATCGCCGGTCGCAACGTGGCGCGGATCCGCAGGGCCGCGGTCCCGTACCTGCGCCGCAACATCGGCGTCGTCTTCCAGGACTTCAAGCTCATCCCCAACCGCACCGCGGTCGATAACGTGGGCGTGTCTCTCGAGGTGCTCGGGACGTCGCGCCGCGAGGTGCGCCGCCGTGCCTCCGAGGCCCTCGAGCGCGTCGGCCTCGGCCACAAGCTCGACGTCCTGCCCGAGCGGCTTTCCGGCGGCGAGCAGCAGCGCGTGGCGATCGCCCGCGCGGTGGTGAGCGAGCCCTCCGTGCTCCTCGCAGACGAGCCGACCGGAAACCTCGACCCCGAGCTGACGCTGGAGGTGATGGAGCTCCTCACCGACATGAGCAAGAAGGGGACCACCGTCGTCGTGGCGACCCACGATCACGCCCTCCTCGAGCGCTTCGGGGATCGCGTGGTGAGGCTCGCCGGAGGCGTGGTGCAGGAGGAGCGGGTTTGATCTCGATCGCCTATCCCTTCCGGCGCGCCGTCGGCGCGATGCGGACTGCTCCCTTCACCCACTTGGTGGCGGCGGCCAGCATCGCGGTGGCCCTGATCCTGGCGACCGTCGGAGGCTTCGCGGCGTTCCAGGCCCGGGCGCTCCTCGACGCGTGGGGACTTCGCGGCGAGGTCACGGTCTACCTCTCGCCCGATGTCGGCGTAGCGCAGGGGGAGAAGCTCACCGGGCAGATCGCCGAGCTCTCCGGCGGTAGCGCGCGCTTCGTCTCCGCCGAGGAGGCCCTCGGGAAGCTCGCAGGCACCCTCGGCGAGAAGGGCCAGGCGCTCCTCTCGCTTCCGGTGAATCCGCTGCCCCCTTCGGTCGAGGTCGTTCCCGCCGCCCGCGACGCGGCCTCCCTCGCGGCGCTGGCCCGGCAGCTCGAGCCGCTGGATGGCGTGCAGGAGGTGGACGTCGGCGCCGAGTGGACCGAGCGGATCGCGGCCTTCGCCAGCGCGGTCGAGATCGCGGGCCTGTTGCTGCTCCCCATCCTCCTCGTGGGCGCCGGCGTGCTTGCGGGCAGCGTGGTTCGACTGGCCGTGCACGAGCGCCGACGGGAGATCGAGATCCTCCGGCTGGTGGGCGCCACCGACGGCTTCGTCCGCGCTCCCTTCCTCGCGGAGGGGCTCCTCGCGGGGCTCTTCGGCGGCCTCCTGGCGGCGCTGGGCCTCTGGATCCTCGCGGGCCAGGCGGGCGCGCGACTCGCGGAGGTCATCACGCTCCCGATCGAGCTCGATCCGCTGGCCCTCGCGAGCCCGGTGCGCCTCGCGGCCGTGATCGGCGCCGGCGCGCTGCTGGGCTTCGTCTCCACCCTGCTCTCGGTCGAGAGACACCTCCGGTGAACGCTCCGCGTACCGACGAGGCGCGGCTCTCCGGCAGGGTGCTCGGATGGGCCCTCGTTGCGGGGGCGCTCGGGCTCCTGGCCGTCGAGGCGCTCCCAGCGCGGGCGGCGGACAAGGACGTCGAGGCGCAGCTCGCCGAGACCCGGGCCGCGATCCAGCGGATCCTCCGGGACGAGAGCGACGTCGCCGCCGAGACGGAGAAGGCGGACGAGGCGCTGCGACAGGCCCGGGCGGCCGCGAGCGCGGCGGCTGTGGAGGCCAAGGCGGCGAACGACGCCGTGAAGGCCGCGGAGGCGATCGAGCTCCACGCCCAGGAGGACCTGGCGACGCGGCAGGCCGCCCTCGGGCCGAGGCTGCTGGCTCGCTACAAGTTGCTCCGCAGCGGTGGCGGCGCGGCCTTGCTCCTCGCGGACTCGCCGGCGGATCTCCTCCGCCGGGCACGCGCCTTCGATCGGATCCTGGAGGCGGACCTCGAAGGGATCGAGGGGGCGAGGGTGGCCGCGCAGGTCCTCGCCGGCGCCCGATCCTCCCGAGAGATGGCCAAGGCCAGGGCCGCCGAGCGCCTTGCCCAGGCCGAGGCGAGCCTCCAGGCCGCCCAGGGCGTCGCCGACTCACGCGAGGAGCTGCTCGCTTCCCTCCGCGGCGAGAGACGCCTCCACGAGCGGACCCTCGCGGCGCTCCATCAGGCCCAGGAGCGCCTCGCGGAGAAGGTGGAGAAGCTCGCCCGGGAGCGGGCCGCTGCGTCCACCGGCTTCGGCGCCCTGCGTGGCTCGCTGCACATGCCGGTGGAGGGCGCCGTCATCGAGGTGCTCTTCGGCCGGACGGTGAACGCGAAGTTCAACACCGTGACCCTTCAGAACGGACTCGACCTCCGGGCGCCCCAAGGCGCCGACGTGACCGCCGTCGCGCCCGGCAAGGTCGTCTTCGCCGACTGGTTCCGCGGCTACGGCAACCTCGTCATCCTCGACCACGGCGACGGCTTCCACTCCCTGTACGGCCACCTCGACCGCTTCGACGTCTCGGTGGGCGAGCAGGTCGAGGCCGGCCGTCGCCTCGGCTTCGTTGGCGACAGCGGCTCCCTCAAGGGCGCCTACCTCTACTTCGAGCTCCGCGAGTCCGGCCGGCCCGTCGACCCCCTGCCCTGGGTCCGCAAGCGGTAGGTTCCACGCGTCAAAGCCGAGGGGATGTCCGGTTTCTCTGAGGCCTGCGCGTTACTGCAGGCCTGCAGAGTCCGTGGCACGGCGCTGCATGCGTCGCCATTTTCCGAACGTCGCTACGCAGTCTGCGAGCGGAAGGAGGACGCGATGACGGTCACTGCCTACCGCACTGTCGATGTCGACGGTCTCGACGTCTTCTATCGCGAGGCCGGCAGACCCGATTCGCCGACGCTGCTCCTTCTGCACGGCTTCCCGACCTCGAGTCACATGTTCCGCGAGCTGATCCCGCTGCTCTCGGATCGCTTCCACATCGTCGCGCCCGACCTTCCGGGCTTTGGCCAGACAGCGCTGCCGTCGCGCGATCACTTTTCCTACGCCTTCGACAATCTCGCGAAGGTGATCCGCCGCTTCACCGAGGTCGTCGGTCTCGGCCGCTTTGCCATGTACATCTTCGACTACGGCGCGCCGGTCGGTCTGCGTGTCGCACTCGCGCAACCGGAGCGAATCTCCGCGATCATTTCGCAGAACGGCAACGCCTACGAGGAAGGGCTCAGCGAAGGGTGGGCCCCTTTCCAGCGATACTGGCGTGAGCCGACACCTGCGCACCGCGAAGCGCTGCGCGATCTGCTGACACCTAAATCAGTCCGCTGGCAATACACACACGGCGTGTCCGATCCCTCGCTCGTATCGCCGGATGGCAGCGCTCTCGACTCCTATTACCTGGCCCGTCCGGGCGCTGACGAGGCCCAGCTCGATCTGTTCCTCGACTATGCGAGCAACGTCGCGCTCTATCCGGAGATCCAGGCCTATTTGCGAAAGGAGCGCCCACCCCTCCTGGCGGTGTGGGGGCGCAACGACCCCTTCTTCCTGCCTGCCGGGGCCGAGGCCTACAAGCGCGACCTCCCGAGCGCTGAGGTCCGCTTCTTCGATACCGGCCATTTTGCGCTCGAGACCCACGCCGGCCCGATCGCCGACGCGATCGGGCGGTTCATGGCCCGGTGTGTCGCGCCCTGAAGGCCGCGCCGTCGGAACTCGCAGGATGGATGGACTGGCGTGGCACGCTCGGCTGCCTGCTGTGTTGACCCCCCGACATGGTGCTAGCCTCGGACGATCCCCTCACGAGGTCATCCAAGGTGCGCCATCGTCGAATCCCCCTCCTGGTACTGGTAGCCGTGACCGCGTTCGGCGCGGGAGGGCTGTTCAGCGCTACCGTTCGGACCGCTTGGGCGGCGGACTACGGCAAGCTCGACGTCTTCGCGAAGGTGCTGGCCTACGTGGAGAACCACTACGTCGACGAGGTGGATGGGAAGAAGCTGGTGTACGGCGCGGTGAAGGGAATGCTCGCCACCCTCGATCCGCACTCGACGTTCCTGCCGCCGGACGAGCTCCGGGAGATGCGCAACGACACGGCGGGCGAGTTCGGCGGCCTCGGGGTCGAGATCAGCGCAGGCGAGGACGCGCTCTTGGTTGTCTCGCCCCTGGACGACTCGCCGGCCTCCCGCGCGGGGATCCTCCCGGGAGACCGAATCCTCGCGATCGACGGAGAGCGCACGAAGGGCATGACGGTGTTGGCCGCCGTGAAGCGGATGCGCGGGGAGATCGGCACGAAGGTGGCGATCGAGCTCTCGCGCGACGGATTCAAGGAGCCCAGGACGCTGACGTTGCAGCGCGATCTCGTCCGCGTGGAGAGCGTGGTGTCGAAGCTCTACCCGGGCGGATACGGCTACGTGCGGATCAAGAGCTTCCAGGATCGGACCGACGTCGCGCTGCTCCGCGCGCTCCTCGAACTGCGAAAGCAGAACGGCGGGGCCGATCTGCAGGGCCTGGTCCTCGACCTTCGCAACAACCCGGGCGGTCTCCTGGACCAGGCGGTCCGTGTGGCGGATCGCTTCCTCCCGAGCGGCGTGATCGTCTCTACGGAGGGGCGGGGCGGGACGCTCCTGGCCACCGAGCGGGCCCACTCCGCTGGCACCGAGGCGAACTACCCGATGATCGTGCTGGTGAACGGCGGCTCCGCGTCGGCGAGCGAGGTGGTCGCGGGCGCGCTCCAGGACCACGCGCGGGCGGTGATCATGGGCTCGACCACGTTCGGGAAGGGCAGCGTGCAGTCGGTGATCGACCTCGACGACGGCTCCGGCCTGAAGCTCACGATCGCCCGCTACTACACGCCGAACCATCGCTCCATCCAGGGCAAGGGGATCGTGCCCGACGTGGTCGTGGCCGGGGAGGAGCCGCCGCCCGTGCTGCAGAAGGATCCCAAGGAGAAGGACCTCCCGGGCGCGCTGCCGCCGCTGGATCACAAGGGCGTTCCGCCGAACGTCGCCCTCGGCGATGCACAGCTCCGCACGGCGCTCGAGACCCTCCACACCTGGGAGATCTTCCAGGCCCGCGCCGGTCGGTCCGCGGCGACGGCGGCGAACGACCTCGACTGAAGCGCCACAGGGCGCGCTCGGGGCGATGGCGCTCGGTTGCTCCTGCGGTGCAGCCGCCGAACGCCCGGCGTGTCGGCCGTGCTAGCGTGCGGCCTCACGCCCGCCAAACCGGCTCGCGCCGAACGGAGCTCTCCTTGCGTCGTCTGAACGCGGCGGAATCGCAGACCTGGATGGCCGTCGCCGTTTTCGCGTTCGCGCTCGCGGTGCGGCTCTGGTTCGGGCTCGTGGTGCATCGGCCCGCCGATTTCGTGTCGTCGGACATGGGGGTCTACGACCTGCGCGCCTCGCATCTCCTGACCGGAGAGCTGGGACCCTGGGACAGCTTCACGCCGGTGGGCTATCCGGCGCTTCTGGCGTTGCTCTATGCCGTCTCGGGAAAGAGTCTCTCCTTCGTAGCCGTGGTCCAGGCAGTGCTTGGCGCCGGAATCGCCGCGATCTCTCACCTCCTGGCATACCGGATCACCCGGTCCGGACTGCTCGCGCTGGCGGCCTCGGTGCTGGTCGCCGCCCACCTGCCGCTGGTGCTCTACGGCGGGCTGCTCCTCTCCGAGGTGGCCTTCGGCTTCGGCGTGATCCTCGGCACCTGGCTCCTCCTCCGAGCGGCGGACGAGCCGACGTGGCGGAGGGCGGTCCCCGCCGGCCTCGCGCTCGGGGCGGCTGCGGTGGTGCGGCCCAACCTGCTGCTCTTCTTCCCGCTCGTGCCGCTGTGGGCGTGGGCCGCGCTGCGTGGCGCGAGGACCGCGTCACCGGGCGAAGGCGTTTCGCAATCCGGCGGATGGATCCGTGTCTCTGCCTGGATCTTCGCGGGAGCGCTGCCCTTCCTCCTCGCGGCAGGGATCCACAATTCCCGCCTCCTGGGGAAGCCGGCCGGCCTCGGCTCCAACGGCGGCCTCAACTTCTTCCTCGCCCACGCAAAGGTGAGAGGCGCGGAGTACCGGGAGGGAACCTTCACCCACAGGATTTTCCCGATCCCGAACGTCGTGCGGCACCACGAGGTCTACCGCTCGCCCGTGCCGCTCTACGACGAGGCCCACTTCTACCGGGAGGGCGTTCGGGTCCTGGCGTCGGAGCCGTCCCGGCTGCTCGCGGCGATCGACAACGTGGTGGAGGGCCTGGGCCTCGGGAAGCAGGGCTTCTGGCCCGGCTGGCCCGGCCGCGAGACGCTGCTGCAGGTCTACGCCAAGGTCTTCTTCGCCCTCGGGATCCTGCCCGCCGCGGCTTGGCTCCTCGTCCTTCGCCGGCGGATCTTCGAGGAGGAGAACGCGCCGATCCTCCTCTTCGCGGCGCTGCTCACCAGCGCGCTCCTGACCCTCTACTTCTTCCTCGGAGACCCGCGGATGCGGGTGCCCTTCGATCCGCTGCTGATCGTGCTCTCCGTCGCGGCCATCGATCGGGCCGCGGCGGCGCTCGCGAGTCGAAAGACGGCTATCGCCCCGACACCCGAAGCGACGAGGTGATCTCCCGCCCCGTGACGACGTCACGGGCGCTGGCGCGGAGGATGCCCTCGATCCCGACGTCGAAGGTGATCTCCACCCGCGCCGAGCCGGCGGCGCCGGGCTGGATGCCGCCGAAGGTGAACTCGCCGAGGAGCTCGTTGTCGGCCACCCGCTCGGCGTCTCCCTGGAAGAGGCGGACCATCACCTCGGTCTGCCCGGCGAAGCTGGTGGTCACGGGGAGGACCTTGGCGTTCGGGATCGCCGCGTTCCGCGGGAAGATCACGTGCATCGCGCCCCCGGCCCTCTCCAGGCCGATGGCCATCGGGATCACGTCGAGGAGCTGGAGCTTGAGGTCGGTGTCGTCCTCCAGCGAGTGGGCGTAGAGCGCCGCGCCGATGGCGACGGCCTCGTCGGGATGGACGCCCTTGGACGGCGCCTTGCCGAAGTAACGGCTGAGGCGGTCGACGATGAGCGGCATCCGGGTCTGGCCGCCCACCAGCAGGATCTCGTCGATGTCGCGCACCGAGAGCCCCGCGTCGATCATCACCCGCGCCACGGTCTGGAGCGTCCGGTCGAGGAGGTCCGCGGTCAGCTCCTCGAGGAGCCGCCGATCGAAGGACATCTCGATGTTGAGCGGCTTCCCGTGGGGCGTCATCGCGATGAACGGGATGTTGAACGGCGCGTCATTCCTGGTGGACAGATCGATCTTCGTCCGCTCGGCGAGGTCCTTGATCCGCTGCATTGCCACCGGATCGGTGGAGAGATCGATGCCGTGGCGGTCGTAGAACTCGTTGATGACGTGGGAGATCATCGCCTGGTCGAAGTCCAGGCCGCCCAGGAAGACGTCGCCGCCGGTGGCCTTCACCTCGTAGACCCGGTCGCGGATCTCGATGATCGAGACGTCGAAGGTGCCCCCGCCGAGGTCGTAGATGAGCACCCGCTCCTGGAGCTTCTTTCCCACGCCGTAGGCGAGGGCGGCGGCGGTGGGCTCGTTGATGATCCGCACCACCTCCAGGCCGATGAGCTCGCCGGCCTCCTTCACCGCCTGTCGCTGACTGTCGGTGAAGTAGGCCGGGACGGTGACGACCGCCCGTTCGACCGGCATCTGGACGTAGTCCTGGGCGACGCCGCGGATCTTGCCCAGGATCTTCGCGGCGATCTCGCTCATCCGGAAGGAGCGGGCCGCCACGTCGATCTCGACCTCGCCGCCGGCCTCGTGGATCCCGTAGGCCACCTGGCGGCCCATCTGCGAGACCACGTCGGAGCGGTAGGTCCGACCGATCAGGCGCTTGGACGCATAGATCGTGTTGCGCGGGTTGAGCTGCCACTGGCGTTTGGCCTCGTGGCCGACGAGCTCGTTGCCCTTGTCGTCGACGGCGAAGATCGAGGGGATGGAGAAGTCTCCTCCCTTGTAGGGGATGAGCTTCACTTTGCCGTTGGGCTCCACCATCGCTGCGCTGGAGTTCGTGGTGCCCAGGTCGATGCCGATGATCGGCGCGCGGTTCGTTCGCATTGAGGCCGCCGATATTAGCGGACGCCAGCCACACGTAAAGAAAGAGCCGGCAGGCGGCCGTGCCGTCGGGCCTCGACCCGGGAATGGTGGGCGCTGGCGAGCGCGTTGCCGCGAAGGAGACGAACAACGGGAGACTCCTTGGACGCGCGCCGCTACCTGGAAACCGTCGGATCGGAAGTGAAGGGCATCTTCGTGGAGAACCGCTCCATCCTCTCCTTCGAGGAGTGGATGGACGCCTTCTTCCGCGATCCGGACCGCCACGCCCGCTCCTCGGCGCAGTATCTCCTCGACGCGATCGATCACTTCGGCTCCGACCTCGTGGACGGGCCGCAGGGGAAGGTCCGCCGCTTCCGCCTCTTCGACCGCCCCTTCGACGGCGGCCGGGGCAAGGTGTCGGGCCAGGAGGAGGCGCAGGGCGCCCTCTACCGGATCCTGGGCAACTTCGTGCAGGCGCGGCGGGCGAACAAGCTCGTGCTGCTCCACGGGCCGAACGGCTCCGCGAAGAGCTCGATCGTCGACGCCCTGGTCCGCGGCCTCGAGATCTACAGCCGCCAGAACGAGGGCGCGCTCTACCGGATCAACTGGGTCTTCCCCGCCGAGAAGCTGGGGAAGGGCTCCATCGGCTTCGGCGACAAGGCGGGGCCCGACGGAGAGCTCGCGACCTTCGCGCACCTCGAGCCCGAGCTCGTCGACGCGCGGATCCCGTGCGAGCTCAAGGATCACCCGCTCTTCCTCGTTCCTGGCAAAGAGCGAAGGAAGCTGGTCGAAGCGGGCGTCGTGCGGCGGGGCAGGACCGACTTCGTCCTCTCCGACTACATCGCGGAGGGCGAGCTCTGCCACAAGTGCCGCCAGATCTACTCGGGGCTCCTCGCCGCGTACAACGGGGACTATCTCCAGGTTCTTCGCCACATCCAGGTGGAGCGCTTCTTCGTGTCGCAGCGATACGTGAGCGGCGCGGTCACGGTAGAGCCCCAGCTCTCGGTGGACGCCTCCTACCTGCAGCTCACCGCCGACCGCTCGGCAGGGGCCCTGCCTCCCGCGCTTCAGAACCTGGACCTCTTCTCGCCCTTCGGGCCCCTCGTCTCGGCGAACCGCGGTCTGATCGAGTACTCCGATCTGCTCAAACGGCAGCCCGAGTCCTACAAGTACCTGCTCGGGACCACGGAGACGGGCGTGCTGCCCCTCGAGCACTTCCTCCTCCACCTCGACGAGGTGATGATCGCCACCTCCAACGAGAAGCACCTGGCGGCCTTCAAGCAGGCGCCGGACTTCGCGTCGTTCAAGGCGCGGGTCGAGCTGGTGCGGGTGCCGTACCTGCGGCAGGCGAGCGTCGAGCAGGCGATCTACGACGATCAGGTGACGCGGGCCTCGGTGGGTGGCAAGCACATCGCCCCCCACGCGACGAGGGTGGCGGCGCTCTGGGCGGTGCTCACCCGGCTGCGGCGGCCCGAGCCCGAGCGGCATCCGCCGGAGGTGCGGGACCTCGTCGAGGATCTCTCGCCGATGGAGAAGCTGCGCCTCTTCGACGACGGAAGGGCGCCGGATCGCCTCACCAGCGGCCAGGCGCGCGAGCTGCGCAAGGCGATCCCCGGCCTCTTCGCGGAGACGGAGGGCTCGCCTCGGTACGAGGGCGTCACCGGCGCCTCGGCCCGCGAGATCAAGACCGTGATCTTCAACGCGGCCCAGAACCCTGCGTACACCTGTCTGACACCGCTGGCGGTCCTCCAGGAGATCCGAGAGCTCTGCAAGGACCGCTCGGTATACGAGTTCCTCCAGATGGAGAGCTCCGACGGCTACCAGGACCCCGAGGGCTTCGTGGAGCTGGTGGAGGCCGAGTACCTCGATCAGATCGACGAGGAGATCCGGAGCTCGATGGGCCTGATCACCGAGGAGAGGTACCACGAGCTCTTCGAGCGCTACGTGGTGGCGGTCTCACACTGGGTGAAGGGCGAGAAGCTCCGCAATCGGATCACCGGCGAGTACGAGTGGCCGGACGAGGCCCGGATGGTGGAGCTAGAGGACATCGTGAAGCCGGATGGAGAGGACCGCGGCCCCTTCCGCCGCGCGCTGATCTCCGCCGTCGGCGCCTGGCGCCTGGATCACCCCGGCAGCGGGGAGGTCGAGTACGCGAAGATCTTCCCGGACCTCTTCCGGCGGATGCGCGACCACTTCTTCGAGGAGCGCAAGCGCACCCTGAGGCGGAACAAGGAGAACGTGCTCCGCTACCTGGCCGAGGACGAGCGGGACAGCCTGCTGCCGAAGGATCGCGAGACGGTGGAGGCCTCGCTCCGCCGGCTCCGCGAGAGCTACGGCTACTGCGAGCACTGCGCCAAGGACGCGATCGCCCACCTGATGCACGCTCGCTACGCCTAGCGACTCGCCTCGGGGCCAGGAAGGCCCGGGGCGGCGCCGCGGTTGTCGCGAGCACCCTTCATCCGGGGCGCCTCTCGAGGCGTCCTCCCAACGGCTTCGGATTGGAGACCCACCGCATGAAGCGTCGCTTCGCCTTTCCACCGCTCGCGCTGGCGTTCCTCGTCGGGAGCGGGCTCCTCGCCTTCTGGGGCGCGACCACCGGTGCGGCGCGGGAGTCGGCCGGGTCGGCGGACGAGAGAGCAGGCCAGCGGGCGATCGCCGATACGCGCGGCCGCTCAGCCGCGATCAAGGACGTCCTGCCCTCGAGCGTCCGTGTCGCAGTCGAGCTGGAAGGCAAGCCGGCGCGGAGCGCGAGCGGCGTGGTGATCGGCTCGTCCGGGAGCGGGAAGGAGAAGGTCGGCTACGTGATCACCAACGCCCACGTGGCCGCCGCCGCCAAGGAGCAGGCGCCGAAGTTCGAGATCCTCGTCGACCGCAAGGGCAAGCCGACGGCTCGCCTGGCGGCCAAGGTGATCGCGCTGGGGCAGGTCCCGGACGTGGATCTGGCGGTGCTGGAGGTCCCCGGCCTGGACGCCGCCCCCGCGCGATTCGCGGCGGACGACAGCCTCGAGCTCGGCGACGACGTGATCGCGATCGGCGCGCCCTTCGGCAAGGGGCTCTCCGTCTCCAGCGGGATCGTCAGCCAGCTCGACCTCGACGACGCGGGGATCGCCACGGGCTTCAAGACCGACGCTCCCATCGGTTACGGCGCGTCGGGCGGCGGAATCTTTCGTGTGTCCGACGGCGCCCTGCTCGCCGTGGTCGAAGGCTACCGGACGGTGAAGGTCTCCTTCCCCGTTGCGGAGCACGAATACTCCTTCGACATGCCGATGCCGGGCGAGACCTTCGCCGCGCCCGTCGCGAAGGTCCGGGCCTTCCTCCGAGACCATGGCCTGGGCCATCTGGCTGGGCCTCGGCCGGCCCACGCGACGGCTCCCTAACGACTCTCGCGCCAGCCGACCTTTCCCGGCGTGGCGTCGATCCGGACCGCGACCGGATAGTCGGGGCGCGCCAGGTAGGTGGCCCTCACGTCGGTGCCCGGCTGGATCTCCCGCAGGCCCACCCGGGTGTCGCCGATGTAGAGCTCGGTGCCCGGGACGATCTGCAGCGTGAGGAGCCCGCCGTCTGTGGCGATCACCACGCTCGACACCGCGTTTCCCACGAGCTTGCCGGCGATCGGTCTCGCGCCGTCCGCCGGTGAGGTCAGGCCGGCCTCGTTCGGCGTGCGCCCGGGGTTCTCCAGGGAGCCCGGGGAAGGCCCGATCGACTCGTAGGTGCGGCCGGCGGACTGCTGCTCGCGCCCGGGCGCCGGAAAGGACTGGCGGTGTCCGACGTCGGGCTTGCTGCTGCTGGGGACGTCGGGAAAGCTGCACGACGCGAGGAGGAGGGTGAGGACGCCCACGATCCGGCGATGCTTCATGGGGCGGCCCCTCCTTCGGGCACGGGCACAGGCGCGGCTTGCACCGGCTTCTTCTCCGGGGGCGAAGGCGGCGTCGGCGGCGTCTCGTCCCGCGGGATCTCGATCCAGCTCGCGAGTTTGCGGACTCCATCCAGCGAAAAGGAAGCGCGGACCAGCGCCCCCTCACGGAGATCCTTCAGTGCCGCCTTCGCGCCCGCGACGAAGAAGCTGGTGTCCGGGCTCGTGTGGAGGCGCACGTCTCCGCTCGACTGCTCGATCACCACGATGCCGGTCGAAGGGTCCACGTACTTCACCTTGCCCTCGATCTGGCGAAGGCCCAGCCCATCGATGTCGGCGACGGAGACCCGCCCCATCCCGTTGCTCCTGACCGCCCGTTCGCTGATCGAGAACCCGCAGCCCGACAGGGCCAGCACGGTCACCCACGCCATTGCCACCCGCATTCCAGGCGCCCTCCCCACGAACAAGCTGGCGACGGTGGGCCCCGCTCGGCCACCCAGGCGGCCAAGGGTGCGCTCCTTTGCGACGCCAGCCGGGTAGGGCTGGTACCATCGGCCCAAGAAGGATCGCGCGGCGCTGCCTCGCCGGATCCGAAGGAGGAGAGATGCACGTTCCCGAGAAGGCGCCCCGCGAGCGAGCGAGCTGGGACGAGTACTTCATGAACCTCGCGCGGGTGGTGGCGAGCCGGGCGACCTGCGACCGCAAGCACGTGGGCGCGGTGCTCGTGCGGGATCGGACCGTCCTCTCCACCGGCTACAACGGATCGATCCGCGGCCTGCCCCACTGCGACGAGGCGGGCCACATGATGGAGAACGGCCACTGTGTGGCCACGGTCCACGCCGAGGCCAACGCCATCGTGCAGGCCGCGAAGAACGGCGTCGCCATCGACGGCTCGACCATCTACACCACGGCGTCGCCGTGCTGGCCGTGCTTCAAGCTGATCGCCAACGCCGGCTGCTTGCGCATCGTCTTCGGGGAGTTCTACCGGGACGAGCGGATCTTCGAGTACGCGACGCGGCTCGGGATCGAGCTGGTCCCCCTCGATCTCCCGCCCGAGGCAGCCAAGCTCGCGACGCCCGTTCGCTAATCGCTCGCTTCTTTGCCTGGGCATCCACCCGGCAGGTTGCGGGTTTTGCACATGCGTAGCTTGACCCCGTGTGCCCTGCTCTGGGGAGAGGGGGTGATCGGGCGTGGTCGAGACGGTCGTTGTCAGCAGCCAGAATCGCAAGGAAGGGCTCTGCGCCCTGATGGCGGAGTTCTTCCGGCTCGACGGCTGCAAGGACGTGCGGGCTGACGCTCCCGGCTACATGGCGCCGGAGAAGATCGTCGGCTCGCTGAAGGATCATGCGCCGGCGCTGACGTGCAGGCGAACGGACACCCGGGGTACGGCGGTGATCCTGGACACGGTCCTGGTGGAGGGCGGAGCGGTCGATCTCTCCGACGTGGTGAGTCGGCTCCAGCTCTTCTCGTCGGCCGTTCTGGCCATCGAGGGCGAGCTCCACCTGGTGGTCCCGCAGCGGGTGGGGGGCTGTGACGGGGAGGAGCTCACCCGGGCACTGCTCAAGCGCCTCGGGCTCCGGGCCAACCGGATCTGGTCGCTCTGAACGGAGCGTCCGCGCCGTCGTGCAGATCTTCGCCGCCCCGATCATTCGGAGCGGCGATCGCGAATGAAGAAATCGGTCCCGCGGATCCGCAGGACCGATTTCTTCAGCTCGCGCTACGCGCGAGAACGCGCCATTGCGTTTGCTTCGCCTTCGGCTCCGCTCATACGTACTCGCGCACCGTCGACAGGAGATGGTCGAGGTCGAAGGGCTTCTCCACCGCGGGGAGGCCAAGCTCGGAGGCGACCCGCTTGAGGTCGCGACCCGCGGAGATGAGCACCACCGGTACGTCGAGCTTTCGACGGCGAAGCTCCTCGACCACCTGCCGTCCGTCCATCTCCGGCATCATCAGGTCGAGGATGAGGAGGCCGATCGGCTGCTCGGAGGCGATCCGAACGGCTTCTTCGCCAGAGGCCGCGCCAAATGCAGCGATGTCGTCGCCGAGGAGAATCTCGACGATCGCCTCTCGAATGTCGCGTTCGTCGTCGACGACGAGGACCGTTTTCTCTGCCAACTTCATCGTTTTCGCCGCTTTTTCCAAATGCGGCGCTTGAATAGCGGAAGCCGGTTCGCGCGTAAAGACGCGAAAGCGGCGAGCCCGGTGCCGCAGGGCCGGAGCGCTTCCGGGCCTCGCGGGGGGAGGCTCATGGACCTGAGTAGGAGGCGAGCCCGCCGTCGGTGGCGATCCAGAGGGTTCGCCCCCCGGCGGACGTCGGCTCGACCAGGAGACGGCGGATCCCGTCGCCGGGGAGGCCGGCGGTGGCGCTGTAGTAGGTGAACGAACCGTCCGGTGCGCGACGTGCGATGCCGCCCCAGCTCGTGCCGAGCCAGACGCTCCCGTCCAGGTCGCAGGCGACGGCGGGAACGTGATCCTGGGGGAGAACCTCGTCGCGGGTCAGGTGGTCGGTCACGCTCCCGTCCGGCTCTACTCGGAACACGCCATTCCCCAGGGCCGAGACCCAGAGGTCTCCGTTCGAGCAGGCGCCGATCGCGACCACGTCGTCGTCGCTCTTGGCGACCAGCCGGGGAGCGGGCTCGAACGAACCGGCCAGGTTCGGGAGCTGGGGCGCGGCCAGATGCGAGAGGCCGATCCGGCCGCCGGTCCAGAGCTCGCCCCGGGAGTCGACTACGACCTCCCACGCCTCGACGGGATCGGGCAGCGGTCGGGTGGCGAGGATCGCGCCGCCGGCGTCCAGGGTGACGAGCTGGGCCCTCGAGGCCAGCACGGCGCCGCCGGCCTCGTCGAGCCGCTGGATCCGCGCGATCAGGCCGTCGAGGGGCAGCGCCTGGACGGTGATTCCGGTGGCTTCCCCCACCCGGACCAGGAACGGAGGGCCCGAGATCCAGCTCACCGCCGCGAGGCCCGGCCCCAGGGCGGCGACCGCTCGCGGCTGGGTGCGGGGAGCGCCGTCGGAGGCCCGAACCGCCAGGAAGAACTTGGAGCCGGCCGGTCGCACGAAGAGGCCGGAGCGGGCCGTCACCCAGAGGTCGCCGCCTCGATCGATGGACACGTCGAGCACGTCCGTCGGGGCCCCGACCTCTGGGCCGAAGACGTCGACGGCCAGGGATTCCGGAGGCGCGTGGACCAGGGGAGGTGGGATATGGGGATCGGGTGGCTCGATGGGCTTGGGATCGACTCGGACGGGCGTCGATCCGCCGCTGCAGCCGAGCGCCAGACCGGTGAAGAGGAGAAGAAGCCGCGCGCGCAGGGGCATGAACCCTCCCGGCCCCGCCCGCCAACCGGGCGGATGCCCGATTCCCCGCTGATCCACGACCCGTGCCATGAGCCCCCGCGGAGCCGGATGTGACCCACGCGAAGGGTGGGCGCTCTCCGCGCGCGGAGGCGGATGCGGCGGAGAGGACCGGTGCCGGCCATGCTCCGGAAAGTGGCTGCCGCGAGGTGGAAGCATCCGGCCCGTTGACTCCGACCCGGGGCGTCCCTAAGTCTGGGGGCAGACGATCAACCAGGAGCCTGGCCGATGGGAGCCGTTGTCGGTCCGATCGCCCCGCGAGACGGGTCGGAGAGGTACGCGGCGGGCGATGTCGCCGACGAGCCCTTCGCTCGCCTCGGGGAAGCCGAGCGGGCTGCGCTCCTCGCGCGCCTCTCCGCCGGCCTCTCGCACGAGACGCGCAACTCGCTCAACTCCCTGGCCATTCACCTCGAGGTGCTGGCGGACAAGATCCGCGAGCCCGACGGCCGGATCCCGGCGGCGCTCGAGCGGAACCTGAAGGCCGCCCGGGCGCAGATCCGCCGCATGGACGAGCTGGTGCGCCGCTTCGCCGAGTTCGCCTCCGGTCGGCGCGAGGACGGCGAGGTCCACCAGCTCGCGCTCGACGCAGCCGAGCTCTGCGCCTTCCAGCTCCGCCGCGCAGGCACGACGCTCTCGCTCGAGATTCCAGCCGGTCTCCGGGTCGGCGGGGAATCCGGCTTCGTGTGCCGGATCCTGGTGGAGGTCCTGCTGGCCTGCGCCGCCCCCGGGAGCCTTCGGCTGGAGGCCGCCCGCGAGGACGGAATCGTCTGGCTTGGCGTGGTCCTGGAAGCGGAGGATGATGTCGGCCCCCCGCTGGAGCTCCTCGCCTTGGCGGAGCGCCTCGGCGGCGGCCTCGATCGCCTGGAGGGCTCGGTCGAGCGATGGGCCATGCGGATCCCGCTCGGGGCGGGGATCGTCGGACGGTAGGGAGCACCGTGTTCGAGAATGCTCGCATCCTGATCGTCGACGACGAAGAACCCAGCCGCGAGGCGTTGGGCGAGCTTCTCTCCCGCTGGGGCATGAAGGTGGAGGAGGCCGGGAACGGCCGGCACGCCCTCCGCCGCGCGATCGAGACCCGGCCCGACGTGATCGTCACGGACCTGGTGATGCCGCAGATGGACGGGCTCTGGCTCCTTCGCACCCTGCGGGAGGAGCTGCCCGACACGCCGGTGGTCCTGCTGACGGGGCGGGGCACCATCGACCAGGCGGTGGAGGCGATCCGCGAGGGCGCCTACGACTTCCTCGAGAAGCCCGTCGACGGACAGCGGCTGCGGATCGTGCTCCAGCGCGCCCTCGAGAAGAAGGCGACCCTCCACGAGGTGGCGGCGCTGCGGCAACGGCTCAAGTCTCGCGGCGACGATCGGGGCTTTCTCGGCACCTCGTCCGCGATGCGCCGGCTCTTCTCGCTGATCGAGAGGGTCGCGCCGTCCAAGACCTCCGTGGTCGTGACCGGTGAGTCGGGCACCGGCAAGGAGATGGTCGCGAAGTCCGTCCACGACCTCTCGCCCAGGGCGCAAAAGCCCTTCGTCGCGATCAACTGCTCGGCGATCCCGGCCTCCCTCATGGAGGCGGAGATCTTCGGACACGAGAAGGGCGCGTTCACCGGGGCGGATCAGCGGCGCCTCGGCTGCTTCGAGCTCGCCGACGGCGGGACCATCTTCCTCGACGAGGTGGGGGAGCTCCCCATCGAGCTCCAGTCGAAGTTCCTGCGCGTGCTCGAGGAGGAGCGGCTGCGCCGCCTCGGTGGAAAGTCGGAGATCGCCGTGGACGTCCGGGTGATCTGCGCCACCAACCGCGACCTCAAGAGCGAGATCAAGGCGGGGCGGTTTCGCGAGGATCTCTACTTCCGGCTGAACGTCTTCCATCTCGAGGTCTCGCCCCTCCGGGAGCGCCCGGAGGACATCCCCCTGCTGGCGCAGCACTTCCTGG
Organism: Vulgatibacter incomptus; assembly: GCF_001263175.1. Lineage (GTDB taxonomy): Bacteria > Myxococcota > Myxococcia > Myxococcales > Vulgatibacteraceae > Vulgatibacter > Vulgatibacter incomptus. Next base: position 905,002 of record NZ_CP012332.1, read on the forward strand.
AGAAGTTCGCGGCGGAGACCGGGAAGCGGGTGCAGGGCCTCGACGCCGACGCGCTGGAGGTGCTCTCGGCCTACGCTTGGCCCGGAAACGTGCGCGAGCTCCGCAACACGATCGAGCGCGCCGTGATCCTCTGCGACGGCGACCTGATCGGCTGCGACTGCCTCCCCCCCGAGATGGCCGGCGGGGCCGCACAGGGGATCATGCTCAAGCTCTCGCTGGGGATGCAGCTGCGCGAGGTCGAAAAGGAATACATCCTCGGCTCGCTGCGGCAGAACGGGGGGAACAAGGCTCGCACCGCGGAGCGCCTCGGGATCAGCGAGAAGACGCTCTACAACAAGCTCAACCGATATGCCGCCGATGCCCGGGAGCGCCAGGCGCTTCCGGAAGGAAACGAGACAGTCGAGCGGCGAGCGCCTCGAGATCGAGCGGTTTGGTGAGCAGCTCGTCGGCCCGGGCCTCCTCGAGGCTTCCGCCGGCGAGGGCCGGGGGAAGCGCGGTTGCGAGGAGCACGGGGACGTCGACGCGCCGCTTGATCATCCGGCATACGGCCGCCCCGTCGATCCAGGGTAGGGCGACGTCGAGGACGATCGCCGCCGGGTTCTCGCGGGCGGCTTCGGCAGCGGCACCCAGGCCGTCGACGAAGGTGCGGCAGGGGATCCCCCGGGTGGCGAGCCAGGACGCGAGGAGCTCCGCCTGCTCGCGGTCGTCGTCCACCACGTAGACGAGGCGAGTGGGCTGGGCCTTTCGGCTCCGCTCCCGGCGGAAGAGGCTTGCCCAGACGAGGGCCATGCACGCCCACAGCAGGGCCAGGAAGGCCCGGAGCCGATCGACGGGCGAGGGCTCGCGGGAGGCCGTCGCAGGGCCGGCGGCGGCGATCAGGCAGCGCCCCAGCGGCCGGATGGGCGCTCCTTCGCGGCGCCGCGCCTCGGCCTCGAGGGCGCGCTCGGATGCTCGGGATCCGAAGCGAGAGAAGGAGCGGCGCAGCCTGGCGCGATCCTCCGCCGCCCTGGCGAGGTCGCGGGCCTCGCGTCGCGAGCGCTCCAGCAGCGAGCCGGAGCCCAGGTCCAGGAAGGCGGCAGCGAGGGTTCGGGCGAACTCGGCGGCGCGCGCGAGCTCCGTGCGGCCCGGGGCCCCGCCTAGCGCGCTCCCCACCGCAGGCAGGGCGGGACGGGCGCCTCCTGCCGGGACGAAGAGCCTCGACACCCGCCGCAGCGAGACGCGCCCGGGGAGCCGGCCGGAGGCGGCGGACGCCAGGAGCGCGAGGGCGACGTCGGAGGCCGCCACGTCGGGGCCGAGGGCGATCACCCTGGCGGCACGGGCAGCGGGAAGGAGCCAGAGGTCCGGTCTGCCGCCCTCGCCCTCGAGCCAGAGGGCGCGATCCCCCATGCGCTCGGCGAGCGCCTCGTCGACGTCGAGCTCCGCGACGCAGCTGCGCCAGACTGGCGGCGCGAGGTGACCATGCACCTGCCGGGCGAACGGCGCGCCGGCGCCACAGGCGAGGACCACGAGATCGGCGCGCTCCGAGGCGCCGCCCGCCCGCACGACCCAGCGTCCGTCGGCCGCACGCGCCAGACCCTCGACCCGCCTGCCGACCGTCCGGACTCCTCGCGCCATCGCGGCGGCGCGAAGGCCGTTGACCAGGTCGGTGCGCGCGAGCGTGAACAGTCCGGAGGGCTGCTGCAGCGAGGCGCGCCCCGAGAGGAAGCGGAGCTCCTTGAACCGAGGTCCGTCGACCTTGAGGGAGGGCAGCCCCAGCTCGCCGAGCCGGAGGAGCGCGGGGGTGTCGACCACGAGCTGCCGATCGTCCCGGGGCAGGGGCGTCGCGCCGTAGAGCGAGACCGAGACCGCGCGGTGCCGTGCCTGCGCTCCGTCGAGGAGGGCCGACGCGAAGATGCAACCAGCCGGACCGGCGCCGACGATCGCGATGCGTCCCCCATCATCCAGTGGCACGCCGCCCCCTTCCTCCATCAGCTGACCGGAACCGATGCCCCCCGTTCGTTCGTCCCGCCCACAGGTGGCTCGACACAGACCCGATTGCGACCTTCGCGCTTGGCCCGATAGAGCGCGGCGTCTGCCGCGCGGAGCAGGGCCTCGGCGCTCCCCTCGGGCGTACGCTCGAGGCTCGCCACGCCGAAGGACCCCCGGAGCGGCATGTCCTCGGAGATCCGGACGCCCGACATGTCGCGCCTCAGGCGCTCCGCGAACCGCCACGCCTGCTCGGCGACCGCGTGGGGCAGCAGGAGCACGAACTCGTCGCCGCCATATCTCGCCGCGAAGTCCGTCTCCCGCAGCTCCGCGGAGATGGTCTGGGCGAGGGCCACGATCGCCCGGTTTCCCGCCGCGTGCCCCAGTCGATCGTTGATCGTCTTGAGGTCGTCGAGGTCGACCATCACGGCGCTCAAGGGGTGCTGATAGCGATGGGCCCGCTTCACCTCTTCCTCGAGGCGGGCGAGGAGGGCGCGGAAGTTCGGCAGGCCCGTGAGCGCATCCGTCTCGGCGAGCGCGCGGAGGTGCTCGCCCTGCCGGGCCGCGCGGAGGGCCTTGTCGACCCGGGCCAGGAGCTCCGCGGTCGAGAAGGGCTTCACCACGAAGTCCGCCGCGCCCTGCTCGAGGCCCCGCACGCGGGCCCTGTCGTCTGTCTCGGCGGAGAGGAAGAGGACCGGGATCGACGCGGTCGCGGGATCCTCCTGCAGCAGGCGGAGGGCGGCGAAGCCGTCCATGCCCGGGAGGAAGACGTCCAGCAGGATGGCGTCGGGCACCTCGCGCCGGGCCAGCTCGACCCCGGTCTCCGCGCTCTCGGCTTCGAGGGTGTCGTGTGCGTCGCCGAGGAGATCGCGGAGGAGCCCCCGCACGTCGGCGTCGTCTTCGACCACGAGGATCCGGGCTCGGCTCCCGAGCAGCGGGCCGGGTGGCAATCGGCCTGCCGGCCGATGGCAGAGCGGATCGACCGGAGCCGGCGCCAGGAGCCGGAGCCGGGCCAGGAGCTCGTCGCCATCGGGATCGATCGCGAAGTCGTGGGCGCCTGCGAGGACGGCGGCCTCCAGGGTCGGGAGCTCGGAGCCGATCGCCAGCACCGGGCCCATCGAGCACACGAGGTGCACCGCCCGCTTCGCCGAGCCGGGGGATTCTCCCGTCAGATCCAGGAGCACGGCTTCCACGGCCGTTTCGGGTTCGAGGGCCTGGCCGGCTTCGATGCCAAAGGGTCTCCATCCCGCCTCCCGGAGACGGGCGGCGACGGCGTTCCTCCTGAGCCTTTCGGCGGATACCACCGCGATGCGCTTCTCCACCCCTCGTCCCCTTGTGTGGCGGGCCTAGGAATAAGGTAGGCATGACGCACCCCGGTTCAGTCCCGCGTTTGCGGGACCCCTTACGGGGCGGCCACCGGACGGATTGACGCCGCCTGAGCAGGGCCGGCTTCCGACACGAAAAAGGGCGGCCGCTCTCTCGAGCGCCGCCCTGATTCTTCGCCTCGTCTCGCGGACTATCGGCGCTGCCAGACCACCCGGCGGCCCGCGCCGCCCATCTCGGGCGGGGGCGGCTCGATGTGGAACTGGTAGAACTGCGGCGTGTAGGCCTTCATCTTCATGCGCTTGTTGTTCTGGAGCGCGAGCTGGTTGGCCTTGATCTTCTCGTCGTTCGGGTTGGCATCGGCGGCGCGCCCGAGGACCTTCATCGCGCCCTCGCGATCCCCGATCTTGGAGAGGCAGTAGGCGTAGAGGCTCCAGATCAGGCCGTCCTTCTTGCCCTGCTTCACCGCCGTCTCGAAGGTGGCGCGCATCTCGTCGTACTTGCGGTTGCGGAAGTGGTCGCAGGCGAGCATCGCCCGGAGGACCGCGTAGTTCGCGCCCAGCATCGTGCGGGTGACGGGGCCCCAGCGGTTGCTCTTCTCGAGGTGCGGCCGGGCTGCCGCGAAGTCGCCCTTGGCGTAGAGGAGGGTGCCGAGGTTCGCGTGCATCAGCGGGCCGACCAGGAGCTGGCGCTTCTCGAGCGCGAAGCCGCGCTTGAAGGTCTCGATGGCCTTGTCGAAGCGCTGGGCCTGCATCTCCTTCTGGGCCTGTGCGGAGATCGCCCCGACCTGCTTCATGGCGCGGTTCGTCAGGACGATGTACGCGGCGAGGAAGGCGATGACGAAGGGCACGATCGCGGCGAACGGCGAGAAGATCACCGCGAAGACCGCGAAGGCCACGAGGCCGATCAGGATGGAGATTCCCAGGTTGATCATGTCGTTCCGTGAGTGGCGTCCGGCCGCGCGCCGACCGGACGGCGGCTTGCTATACACAGCGTGACCCGCTCCCGGCAAGGGAAGGCCCCAAAGAGCCTCGTCGCGCGGGCGTCATTGCAAATACCGTTGACGGGGGACCAACATGCCGCGATTCTGCGCGGTGTTGGCCTGCTGGCGAAATCGGTAGACGCACGCGACTCAAAATCGCGCGGGGCGACCCCCCATCCCGGTTCGACTCCGGGGCGGGCCACCAATCCTCCTCCTCCTCCATTCCAGTGCAGCCGTCCGCGGCCGTGGTCACGATCAAAGGTGGCCTCGCCGACGCGAGGGAAGGAGGCTGCGCTTGACCCCGATGGAGAGCGAGTTCCAGGACCTTGCCGGGCTCCGTTCCGACGCGGACCCGATCGTCTCCCTCTATCTGGACACCGACGGCTCCGACCAGGTCCAGCGGGAACGGGTCCGACTCTTCGTTCAGGATCGCCTGCAGTGGGCCCGGCTCCGGTCGCCTCCGGACCACCTGGCGACCTTCCAGAAGACGCTCGCCCGGATCGAGGAATACGCGGAGGGCCTATTCCGGCAGGCCTTCGACGAGAGCGCCCGCGGCATCGCCGTCTTTGCCTGCGAGGGGATCGGGCTTTGGAGGGTCTTCCCGTTCAACCAGAAGCTCCGCAACTCGCTGACGCTCGGCCCCACGCCGCACCTCCTCCAGCTCGCCCGCCTGGCCTACGACTTCCAGCCCGCCGTCGTGACGATCGTCGACACCCGGGGTGCATGGGTGCTCGAGACGGCCCTCGGTAAAGGGGTGGCGGAGTCGCGGATCTCCCACGAGACCCACCGCCGGCACTCGATGGGCGGCTGGTCCCAGATCCACTATCAGCGCCACGTGGAGCAGCAGATCGAGCGGAACCACCAGGAGGCGGCCAAGCACGTGGCCTTCCTCCTCGACCGGGATCCGAAGAGCCAGCTCATCCTCGCCGGGACCGATCGGGCCGTGGGGGCCTTCGAGAAGGTGCTGCCCGAGAGGGCCCGCGCACGGATCCTCACCCGCCTCCCGGCCCCGGGCGAGCGCGGCTATCGCACGGGCGAGATCCGCGACCAGGTGCTCCGCGGGGCGATCGAGGAGGCCTTCGCCCATGAGCGATCGCTCGAGCAGAGCGACGTCCACAACGTGGTGGGGGAGGCGCTCGCCGGCGGTCTCGCGGTTCTCGGCCCCGAGGACGTCGCCCTGGCCGCCACCGAGGCGCGGATCCACCGCCTGCTGATCGAGGACGGCTTCGAGCAGACGGGCTGGCGCTGCACCAACTGCAACGCGGTCGGGATCAAGACCGTGAACGAGTGCAGCTATTGCGGGCAGGAGGTCGAGGGAGTCTCGCTGGGCGAGGAGCTCGCGAGGAGGGTGATTGCCGAGGGCGGCGACGTGGACGTGATGGAGCCGCAGGCCCTGCTCCACCACTACTTCGGCCTGGCGGCGGTGCTCCGCAATCGGGGCTCGGTGGCGGCGATCGGAGCGGCGCCCGAGCCCTTGGCCTACGGGGAGCCAGCGGCTTACTGATCGCTGGAGGGGGGGCGGGATGGACGTGGTCGAGAGGATCCTCGACCTGAGCCGGCGGGGAACGCCGCTGGCGAAGGTCCTTCGCGGGTTTGCGGTGGCGTCTTCGCAGTGGTCGCTTCGCCCGAGGGCGCTCCATCGCGTCCTCGAGTCGGAGCGCAGCGTCCGGCGACAGCTCTCCGACGAGCTGTGGCGGGCGCTCTACTACCAGCCGCTCTTCGCCACCCTCTGCGATCGGGTGGACGGTCCCTTCCGCCTCGAGATCTGCCCGGACTCCAAGGTGCCCGTGGTGGTCAACTGCCGCCTCGAGATCGGCAGAGGCGTGCGGATCTCCGCTCGGACCACCTTCTCCGGCGCGAGGAACGCCAAAGAGGTCCCGCGGATCGTCCTGGGCGACGACTCCTACATCGGCCACCGCGTCGTCCTCCGGGCGGGGACCGGGCTCGTCGTCGGCAAGCGCTGCTACTTCGCCAGCAACGTCTTCGTTTCGGGCGATCCAGGGCACCCGATCGATCCCGTGAAGAGGCGGACCCAGGCCGCGCCGGTCGAGGATCTCACCCGGATCGAGATCGGCGACGACGTCTGGATCGCCGAGGGTGCGGCGATTCTCGGGAAGGTGCGGATCGGCGAGGGCGCCATCATCGCGGCACGCTCGGTGGTGCACCGGGACGTCCCCCCGCGGACGCTGGTGGCCGGAGTCCCGGCGCGGGTGGTTCGCCGGATCGATCCGGTAGCGCTCGCGGGCGGTTGACACCGTCGAAGGGCCCCGACTACAGACTTCGCCGGAGGTGCCCGATGGATCGGCACGAAGACCGCGGCTCGCTGCTCTCCCGGGCGGCCGAGGCGCTGGAAGAGGTCCGGAACGCGGTGGTGCGCTCGTCGCAGGCGAGCAAGATCCGCATCGATGCCACCTTCCTACGGCGCGATCGGGACCACCTCTTCCGCGATCTCGGGCGGAAGGTGTTCGAGCTCGCCGAGGCGGGCGAGCTCGCGCTCACCGAGGATCTCTTCGCCGCCCTCGAGCCCATCCGCGAGCTGTCGCGAAAGCTGGACGATCACGACAAGGAGCTCGCCGAAGTGGAGGGCTAGCCCCTGGGGCGCAAATTCGCGGGATCGCGAAAAAACGCTTCCACCAGCGCGCGATTATGCTAGATAGGCCTCGCTCGTTGGCACCGACGGCGGGCACCGCAGCAAGAATATGGGGCAGTAGCTCAGCTGGGAGAGCGCCGCAATGGCATTGCGGAGGTCAGGGGTTCGATCCCCCTCTGCTCCACCAAAGTAACCCCGCGAATCCTTTGGGTTCGCGGGGTTTTCCTTTTGGAGCCCAGGAATCGCTACGAGCTGGATAAGGGCCGTTCCCTTGCGGGGCTCGGAGGGGTCAGGCTCCCAGGCCACTACATCCACGATGGACCGAAGAAGGCCCTTGATCGCCTCCCTCTCCTCTCGCTCCACAGCGACCGCCAAGGAGCGGGCAAGCTGCCGGTAGGAGTCCGCTTGAAGAGGTACCGCGATGCTGGCCCGCGGTACCTCATGGTTGGCACTACGGAGCGGTGGTGAAGGAGCGCTCCCCGGTGCGGAACCCCATCAGGTCTTCGATGTCCAGGATGCGAACGAAGCCCATCCCCCTTCCATCGGCGATGTCGTCTGCACCCAGAAAGCCGTCGGTGATCGCAGCGGTCACCAACCAGGAATAGGTCGTCGATCCGACCAGCTTCATTTCGTCCAGATCGGAGTCGGCGAGGGTGAGGCTGCTCACATCGCCTGGCAGATAATACTGCAGAGAATACTGATGAGCCTGATTGGTGTCGTTGAGGACGATCTCGACCCAATAGCTCTTGGCGCCATTCACAGGCGTCCAGCTCAGCGTCGGCAGGCGGGACACGTTGGTGGCCCCTTCTGCTGGTTCGAGGAGCTTCAAGGCCTGGGTCTGAGGGAACTTGATCGTGGTGGCTCCGGCCGAGGTCACCTTTGCCACGCGTATCGCGATGGTTCCGTCCGCGTCGGCGCCGACGAGCGCGAGCCTGCCGCCCTCCGAAGGCAACTCGACGTCGGCGTCGTTGGGAAGCTCGGTATCGCCCCCGAAGCGTTCCGCGAGGGTGAAGCGAGCCCCATGCAGATCGAAGCTCAACACACCCGAGCTCTTCCCGTTGTCGTAGGCGCCGTAAGTGGCGTTGAAGCGGGTCTGGAAGGTGCTGATCGGAGCAGACGACAGCTCGATCTGCAGGCCGCTGGTGTTGCCTTCATCGTTCATGGCCACGTCTTCTCGTACGCCGGCAGCCCGATAGACAATGGTTCCATCGGCCTTTAGACCCACGTGGGCCGCCACGACGTCGACGCTTCGGGAGGGAGGACCGAACCAGCGCACCTCGGCGGAATACGCCCCGGGCCCCTGGAGCTCGAAGCATGCGTGGTCGTTTCCCGTTGTCGAGATCAGGATCGATTCCCCGGCGGGGAAAGGGGCCTGGGCACCGGTGATCGTTCCGGTCAGGGTTGCGCGCGAGAGCCCATTGGCGTTGTCGAATCGAGCCACCCGGGGATCCCGGCGGGTCAGCCTCCTGAGTTCAACGATATCACCCGATGGAAACTTCAAGGTCAAATCGTAGGGCACATCTACCCCGTCAAAACTGAATTTCCCCTCTGCGTCCGTCTCCTGACTGAAGCCGAAGGCATGATTCAGGACCGCGAGCGCCCCGGCCATGGGCTTGCCTCGGTCATCGATCACGGTCCCTAGGACCTGGTTGATAGGCTGCGGATCTCCGCCATGGCCTCCCTCGCCTGCGGTGCCGCCCTGGCCTCCGCCACCCTCACCGGCGGTGCCGCCCTGACCGCCGCTCCCCTCGCCAGCGCTGCCACCCTGACCGCCGCCACCATGGCCGGCGGTGCCACCGTCTCCACCGGAGCCGGCTTCGCCACCAGCCCCTCCACCGCCCCCAGTCCCAACCTTCGGGTCGGTCTTGTCTGCACCACAGGCCACCAGGGCCAGCGCTGCAAACAACATCCCTACGGTCCTCAAACTCATCATCTTGGATCCTCCCTGGGGCGCTCCCCGCAAAGGTTTCAAAATACCACAATGAAGGGGTGGCCCGACCTCGCGCTTTGCCCTCGCCTAGAACAGTTGAAGGCCTGGTGGAATTGGGGCGGCAGAACGGCTTCGAGGATCGAGAGCGAGCCCGTCAGCCCCTCGACAGAGCGGAAGTCGCAAGGAAGTCGGAAGGTTAGAGACGGCCCATCGGAGTTCGAAAAGCGTCCGCTATGCTCCACCAAAGTAACCCCGCGAATCCTTTGGGTTCGCGGGGTTTTCCTTTTTCAGGCGCATGGAGCGCCAAAAGCTGGATCCGGGCCATCGTTCATCGGGGCCGACCGGGGTTTCGTCCCTGCCAGCGCTCCAGCTCCTCCACCAACAGCTCGGCGACTCCGCGCACGAGGGGTGTATCGAGGGCGCTCTTGGCGCAGACGAGGTGGTGCGCCGGTCGGACAACTTCCTCGTCCAATGGAGGGCGGCCGAGTGCGGACTCGGCGCGTTCATCAAGCCGAGGATGACCCACCGCTTCGCCGCGCCGTCGTCACTCGTGCCCCTCGACCTAGGTGGGTCATCAACACCCCCGCGATGGGCGCCTACATCTCGATCACGTCTCCGGCCTCCCGGACGTGCCGAAGGGGACGCCCATCTTCGCGGGCCCGGGCGAAGCGCATCCCAGGCGGTTCATCAACCTCTTCACGCAAGGGTCCATCGATCGCGCCCTGGCGGGGCACGCGCCGGTACAGGAATGGCCCTTCCAAGGAGGGGACGAGCGCTTCGCCGGGATCGTCGACGTCTTCGGCGACGGCTCGCTCTGGGCGATCTGGGTGCCGGGGCATACGCCGGGATCCGTCGCCTACCTCGCTCGAACCGTCCGCGGTCCGGTGCTCTTCGTGGGCGACACCTCGCATACCTCTTGGGGCTGGCGGCACGACGTCGAGCCGGGGAGCTACACCGTCGATCGGGCGATGAACGCGACGAGCCTCGCGGCCCAGCGCCGGCTGGTGGCCGAGCATCCGGGCATCGACGTGAGGCTGGGGCACCAGCACCTCGACGAGAGCCGGACCGCCACCCGGCGGTAACGGCGCGATCGAGGAGGAGGGGAGGCGCCAGGGGCGCCGCAGGGCGGAGGTCGTCTTCAGTCCCCAACCCCGGCGAGAAGCCCCGGTCGTTGGTCCGGACCGGAAGCCCGGAGTTCCATTTGGACTCCGGGTTTTTGCTTTAAGCGCGCGATGACGTGCTCCACAGGTGCGCTCTCGCCCGACATTGTAGAATTGTGGACTCTCCAACGGATTGTCGTTAGGAAGACGCTGCCACGGGCCCGTGCCCGCGTCCGGAGATCCGACCATCCGGTCGGCCGACCTTCCGGACTACGTTAGAGGGAGTCCCATATGAAGCTCCGTCTGCTTGCTGCACTCGCTGTTGCGACCTCGATCGTCGGTTTCGCCGGCCCCGCTTCCGCCGCGAAGACCCACGGCCTGCGCCTCGAAACGGCCTTCTTCAAGGATTTCAACATTGCCTCGTTCGGTAGCGGGGCCTCCGCTCCCGGCGAGAATGACATCCGGCTGGGCTCGAACCTCACCAGCACGAGCCCCCAGGGCGATCTCAAGGTCGGCTACGACCTGCCGGGCGGGTTCACTCCGCTGATCGGCATCGGCTTCCGCTCGGAGTCGTTCAAGTTCTTCGACTCCAAGGACAAGGAGCTCGGGAAGGCGAGCATCACCTCGATCATCCTGGACGCCGAGCTTCGCTACTACTTCCGGGCGCACAAGAAGGGCATCTCGCCGTTCGTCTTCGGTGAGTTCAACATCGGGATCCCGGTGTTCTCGACGGACGGCGCCCTGGCGTCGCCGATGCTCTCCAAGAAGCAGAACGATGCGCGGAACGACTCCATCGCCGATAACTTCGGGTTCACCGAGATCAACGCGGGCTTCGGCGCCGAGTACCTCTTCAGCAACTCGTTCGGCATCGGCGGCAAGTGGGGCGCCGGCGTTGCCTTCCAGGGGACCTCCGAGCACACGGCGGAGGGCGAGACCTTTGGCTCGAACACCTCCAACACCACCTTCGGCACCAGCGCTGCCGTCTACGCTACCTGGCGCCTCTAAGCGCTCGGTCGTAGTGGGTTGATTCACGACGCCGCGCAGCCCTCGAGGAAGCGCGGCGTTTGTGTGTCTGACGCTCGAACGACACGACGCCGCGCACCGCCATGGGCGCGGCGCCGTCGTTTCCGGCTCAGGCCTGGTAGGCGGGGATCGCCGCGGCGGCGACAGGCGGACGATCGAGGAGCTGGTTGGCCCGCTCGTCCTGCTCCGCGCCGACGGTGATCACCATCTTCCCCATGTGCCGGTTGGCGGCCATCTCCTCGTGGGCCTCCGGCGTCTGCTCGAAGGCGAAGACGCGATCCACGTAGGGCCGGATCTTCCCCTCGATGATGAGCTGGTTGGCCCGGTCGGCCTCGTAGGCGTTGGCGAAGTGGCTCCCGATGATCTGCTTCTGCCGCATCCAGAGGTGGCGGACGTCGAAGTCGAGGTGGTAGCCGCTGGTGGCGCCGCAGATCACGATCTTCCCGAAGCGCTTGGCGAGGAAGACGGAGGCAGGGAAGGTCTGCTGGCCCACGTGCTCGAAGACCACGTCGGGGTCGCTGCCGCCGGTGAGCTCGCGGAGCGCCTTGCCGAAGCGCTTCATCTCCGCGAGACGCCGCTTCTCCTGCTCGGGGCTCTCGTTCTGCCCCTTGGCGATCTCAAAGTCCCTTCGGTCGATGGTGGCGGCTGCGCCCAGCTTCCTGGCGAGCTCCGCCTTGCGACCGCTGGAGACCACGGCGATGGCGTTGGCGCCGGTCGCCTTGCAGAGCTGCACTGCGAAGATGCCGAGGCCGCCGGACGCCCCCCAGACGAGCACGTTGTCGCCGGCGCGGACCTTCGCCTGGTCGAGCAGCATCCGGTAGGCGGTGAAGTACGTGAGGCCGTAGCTTGCGGACTCGATCCATCCGAGCCGCGGCGGCTTGGGCAGGAGCTGCTGGGACTGGACCTTGGCGAACTGGGCGAAGGAGCCGTAGTTCGTCTCGTAGCCCCAGATTCGCTGCTCGGAGCAGGCGAGGGGATCGAGGCCGTTGCACTCCGGGCACTGGCCGCACGACTGGTTGCAGTGGACCACCACCTCGTCGCCGATCTTCCAGCGGCGCACGTTCGAGCCCACCTGCCAGACGATCCCCGAGGCGTCGGAGCCGGCGATGTGGAAATCGTCGCCGGTCCCCCGCATCACCGAGACGGGCTTGCCCCGCGCCGCCCAGATCCCGTTGAAGTTCACCCCGGCGGCCATCACGTAGACGAGGACGTCGTTCGGCCCGAGCTTGGGAACCGCCACCTCCTCGGGCCGCATCGCCTCCAGGGGATCGCCCTCGCGCCCTTTGCGGATCACAATCGCGTGCATGCGATCCGGGACGACGCCAACCGGAGGTGTCGTCCCCACTCCTACGATCCTCATGTTCTTCCCCCCTTTCCCTTTCTCGTTACGGATGGAGCGCCGGCGGATCAGGTGTCGTGATCGCCTTGGGCTCCACCAGCCAGCGCACGAACGAGACCACCTCCTCCAGCGGCGACTCCGGGCCGAAGACGCGCTTCACGCCCAGGCCCGCCAGGAGCGGCCAGTCCGCCATCGGGATCACGCCGCCCACCACCACCGGGAGATCCTGCGACGAGCGACGCGTGAGCTCCTCCCGGAGCCGCTCGCAGATGGAGAGGTGCGCGCCGGAGAGGATCGAGAGGCCGATCACGTCGACCGCCTCCTGCACCGCTGCCTGGGCGATGGTCGGGATCGATGTGCGCAAGCCCGTGTAGATCACCTCCATCCCCGCATCGCGGAGCGCGGAGGCGATCACCTTGGCCCCGCGCTCATGCCCATCCAGGCCGGGTTTCGCTACGAGCACGCGTGGCACATACCGAGTGTGATTCAGGCCGACTGACATCCGCGTCCTCCTTCGAGCTGGTGTTGCCTTCCTCGATCCGCCTCCTCGATTCAGAACTGGGATGGGGGCCGGTAGGTCCCGAAGACCTTCCGGAGGGCTCCGGCGATCTCACCCGTGGTTGCGTATGCGAGCACAGCCTCGCGGATCGCCGGCATCAGGTTGGAGCTCCCGCCGGCCTCGTCCTCCACCCGGGCGAGGGTGCGCTCCACGGCGGCGCCGTCGCGGCCTTCGCGGAGCTTCCGCAGCTCCGCCTTCTTCTCCTCTTCGGCCTCGCGGGACAGCACCTGCGCCTCGATCGCCTCGGTGGAGCCCTCGGTGGCGTGGACGTTCACGCCGACCACCGGGATCGAGCCGTCCTCGACCCCCTTCTGCCACTCGTAGGCCCGCCGTCCGATCCGCGTCTGGAGCCAGCCCGAGCGCAGGGCCTCCACCATGCCGCCGCGGGCGTCCACCTCGTCCATGATGCGGAGGATCTCCCCCTCGAGGTCGTCGGTGAGCGCCTCGACGAAGTAGGAGCCACCCAGCGGATCGGCCGTCTTCGCCACCTCCGTCTCGAGGGCCAGGATCTGCTGGATCCGCAGCGACGTCCGGGACGAGAGCTCGGTAGGGATCGCGAAGGCCTCGTCGTAGGCGGCGGTGAACACCGACTGCAGCCCGCCGCACGCCACCGCGAAGGCCTCGAGGGTCAGCCTGGCGAGGTTGTTCAGGGGCTCGGCCCGGGTGAGCGAGTGTCCGCCGCAGACACAGGCGGCCCGGAGCCGCTGCGCCTGGGGATCCGACGCGCCCCGGGACTTCATGTGGTTCGCCCAGATCCGCCTTCCCGCGCGGTACTTGGCCACCTCCTCGAAGAAGTTGGCGTAGGTGTAGAAGAAGAAGGAGATCCGCTTGCCGAAGCGATCCGGATCGAGGCCGCGGGCGAGGAGGGCGTCGACGTACGATTTCCCAGCACTCAGGGTGAATGCCATCTCCTCGGCAGGGGTCGCGCCCGCGTCGCGGTAGTGGCTGGCGATGGAGATCGGGTTGAAGCGGGGGAGCCGCTCCACCGTGTCTTCCACCAGATCGATCGCAAGGCGCATCGAGGGATCGATGGGGAAGATCCACGCGCCCCTGGCGCCGAACTCCTTGAGCAGATCGTTCTGCACCGTGCCGGAGATCCGATCCGCCGGCACGCCCGCCTTTCGCGCCACCGCCTCGTACATCGCCAGGAGGATCGGCGCGGTGGCGTTGATCGTCATCGAAGTGGAGACGCGGTCGAGGGGCAGGCCCGAGAAGACCCGCTCCATGTCGGCCAGCGAGTCGATCGCCACGCCGACCTTGCCCACCTCGCCCGCCGCCTCCGGATCGTCGGAATCGAGGCCGAGCTGGGTGGGGAGATCGAGGGCGAGGGAGAGGCCGGTCTGGCCCGCCTCCAGGAGATAGAGGAAGCGGCGGTTGGTCTCCGCCGGCGTCCCGAAGCCCGCGTACTGGCGCATGGTCCAGGGCTTGCCCAGGTACATGTCCGCGTGGATGCCGCGGGTGAAGGGGAACTCACCCGGAGGCGGCGGGTGGCGCTTCACGTCCGTTGGGCCATAGACGGGACGGATCGCCGTCCCCGAGCGGGTGCGGTGGACCGGCTGTGCCGGCGCGCGATCGCTCCGGCCGCCGCCGGCCTTGTCGATGCGCCTCCTCATCGGCCCACTCCGGCTTCGACGCCCGTCGCGCCGTTCGGCTCCTCGACCTCCACGCCCTTCGCGCCGTTCGCCGACGTCGCGAGACGATCGTGCTCGTCCACGAGGCCGGCGCGGCGGGCCACCGCGAGCTTCTTCCACTCCACTCGCAGCGTGGCGGCATCCACCATCTCGTCTCCGTAGACGATCGCGCCCAGGCCCTCCTCGTGATCGGCCTTGCGATAGGCCTCCAGGATCTCGAGGGCCCGCTGGATCTCCGCGGTATCCGGCGTGTAGGCGCGGTTGATCACCGGGAGGTGCGACGGGTGGATCGCCCACTTGCCGTCGAAGCCCATCCGCGCGCCTTCCTCGGCGTCGCGCTTCACCTGCTCGAGGTCGCGGAAGTTGAGCGTGACGTTGTCGATCACGTCGATGCCCGCCGCTCGGGCCGCGGCGATCGTATGGGCCTTCGGATAGTGATACACGCGGAACTGGTCGCGGGTGAGCTCCTTGGCGCCGATGTCTCCGGCGTAGTCGGCGATGCCGAAGATCAGCGACGTCATCCTGGGCGAGCAGGCCGCGATCTCCTCTGCGTGCAAGAGCGCCTTCGCGCTCTCGATCAGCACCTCGAGCTTGATCCGCCCGATCTCGAAGCCGCAGTTCTCCTCGATCTGGGTGATCAGCCGATCCACGAAGAGGACGTCGTCGGCGCCGTAGACCTTGGGGACCACGACCACGTCCACATACTGGCCCGCTGCCTCGAGGACCTGGATGAGATCGCCGTAGAAGTAGCGGGTGCGGACGTTGTTCGGGCGGATCGCGCGGATCTTCCCCTTGAAGTCCAGGTTCCGGAGCGCCTGGATGAGGGTCGCCCTCGCCGGGACCTTCTGGGACACGGCACACGAGTCCTCGAGGTCGAGGATCACCTCGTCCGCCTCGGAGTCCGCCGCCTTTCCCATCATCTTCATCGAATGGGCGGGGCAGGTGAGCTCGGTGCGCCGGACGTTGAAGCTCCGGGCGATCACGAGCTGGTCGATCGGGCTGCGCGAGTTCTCCATTTTTGTCCCCCTCCTCCAAATCGGTTAGGCGTGACCCCTGCGTCGAACCAGGATCTCTCGCGTGATCTCGAGGACCACCTCGCCGCGCTGGTTCTTGCCCAGCAGCAGCATCTTCACGATCCCCGCTTCGGCGTGGTCGGGGCTGTCTCTCTTTTCGAGCACCGTCGACTCCGCGAAGAGCGTGTCTCCCGCAAACACCGGCGCCTTGTGCCGGCCCTCGTCGAAGGAGATCTCCTGGATCGCGTTCTCGCTCGTCTCCTCCGACGCCAGCCCGTAGACGAACGCGAAGACGATCCCGCCGTAGACCACGCGCCGGCCGTCGAAGCAGGCGGCGGGGCTCTCGTCACACATCGCCTGGTTGAAGTGGAGCTGCGCCGTGTTCAGCACGAGGTTGGTGAGCATCATGTGCTCCGCCTCGGAGACCGTCCTCCCGCGCGGGTGCACGATCGTCTCGCCCTCCTCGAAGTCCTCGAAGAAGTTGTCGTCTCGGGTGAGCCGCCGCCCCTCGAGGGAGCGCGCGGCGACCTGGCGCAGCAGCGCGCCTTCCTGCAGCCTCTCCATCGGCATCCTGGCCTCCCACGCCTCGCGTCAGAGCGTGTGAATTAATCGGTCCCGCGGGTGCGGGCCCGCTTTCTTCAGCTCGCGCTTCGCGCGAGGGCGCTCCTTTTCGTTTGCTCGCCTCCGGCTCGCGAGAGTTCGTGACTTCTTCACGAACTCTCAGGCGAGCAGCCTCTTCGCGATGACCTCGTACTGGATCTCCGACGTGCCCTCGAAGATCCGGAACACCCTCGCGTCCCGCCAGTACCGCTGGGCCGGGAACTCGCGGCTGTATCCGTAGCCGCCGAAGACCTGCAGGCACTCCGAGGTGACCCGCTCCGCCATCTCCGCCGCGAAGACCTTGGCCATGCCCGCCTCCAGATCGCAGCGCTTCCCCGTCTGCTTCATGAGGCAGGCGAAGCGGGTGAGCTGCCGAGCCGCCTCGATCTCGGTGGCGGCGTGGGCGAGCTTGTGTCGGATCGCCTGGAAATCTCCGATGGGCCTGCCGAACTGCTCGCGCTCCTTCGCGTAGCGCAGGGCCGCGTCCAGCGCCGCCTGGGCCACGCCCACCGCCCGCGCCGCCGTCTGGATCCGGGCCAGCTCGTACGTGGACATGAGCTGGTAGAAGCCCTTGCCCTCCTCGCCGCCCAACAGGTTCTCGGCGGGGACCTCGTAGCCGTCGAAGGCCACGTTGTACGAGTTCATGCCCTTGTAACCAATGGTGGGGATCGGGCTCCCGGAGAGCTTCGGCGGCACGAAGTCGTCGCCCGGCTCCTTCTCCACCAGCAGCAGCGAGAGGCCCTTGTGCTTGGGCGCGTCGGGATCGGTCCGCACCAGCGTGCAGAGCACGTGGGCACGGTTGGCGAAGGTGCACCACGCCTTCTCGCCCGTGACGACGTACCGATCTCCCTTTCGCACGGCCCGGGTCTTCACCGCGGCCGCGTCGGAGCCCACGTCCGGCTCGGTGAAGGCCGCCGCCGCGAGCACCTCGCCGGAGCAGAGCTTCGGCAGCCACTTGCGCTTCTGCTCCTCCGTCCCGCAGCTCTCGATCAGGCTCGCGGTGATGATCATCCGGGTCATCACCGATCCGACGGAGAGCCACGCCCGCGAGAGCTCCTCCGTGACCAGCGCCATCGAGAGCGTGTCGAGGCCGCTCCCTCCGTGCTCCGTGGGGAAGATCAGGCCGAAGTAGCCGAGCTCGGCCATCTTGCGCACCAGGGGCATCGGAATCTCCGCCCCGGCGTTGTCGAGCTCCGCGACGATCGGCTCGACCTCCGCGCGGGCGAAGTCCCGCACCGCCTCCTGGATCATCCGGTGGTCGTCTGTGAGCATCTCTCTTACCCTCCGTGCTTTCCGGATCCGCTGGCCACCGCGGCGCTCCCGGGTGCCTTGTCGAGCACCGGATACGCCGCCCGCTTCTTCACCAGGATCTTCCGCTCGTACGAGAGCACCTCGTCGCCGTGCTGGTTGGTGCCGGAGGTGCGCACGTGCACGATCCCGCGGTCGTCCTTGGAGTCGGAGAGGCGCTTGTCCAGGACCTCCGAGCGGGAGAGGAGGGTGTCGCCCGGGTACACAGGCTTCGGGAACCGCATCCGCCAGTAGCCCAGGTGGGCGAGGGCCTGCTCCGAGAGGTCCTCCACGCTCAGGCCGAAGACCACGTTCATCACCAGGAGGGGATGGATTGGCGTGGTCGGGTGCCCCTGGGCCCTCGCGTAGACCTCGTTGAAGTAGAGCGGGCTGGCGTTCATCGTCCAGGTCGCGAAGAGCTGGCCCTCCGCCTGGGTGATCGTCCGGCCCCAGTGATGGTCCAGGACGGACCCGACCTCGAAGTCCTCGTAGAACCTGCCGTACGAAACGACGCGCCGCCCGCCCATCGCCTTCGCCCTCGCGCCGCATGGAGTGCGCGGCACGGGGAAGATGGGCACGTCCTGCACGGTCGAAAGCGACCACCGGGGGGCCGCCTCCCCCGGTCGGGCTAGTCCTCCAGCGCCGGCGCGGGCGCGGCCCGCTTCGCGAGCACGCGGACGATCTTCGGGCCCCGCATCTCCTCGACCACCAGCTCGATCGGACCGACCTGGATGCGATCGCCCGTGAGGGGGATCCGATCGAGGCGCATCATGATCAGGCCGCCGACGGTCGAGACCTCGTGCTCGTCGAGCTCGAGGCCGAAGTGGTCGCCGAAGTCGTCCACCGAGGTGGTGGGATCGACCGCGAAGGCGCCGGAGGGCAAGGAGACGATCGACGGGCCCCAGGTGACGAACTCGTCCTGGAGCTCGCCGAGCACGGCCGCCACCAGATCCTCCACCGTGACCAGGCCGGCGGTGCCGCCGTATTCGTCGACGACGATCGCCAGGTGCTGGCGCTTGCGCCGGAACTCCCGCAGCAGGATGTCGGCGCGCATCGACTCGGGCACGTAGAGCGGCTCGCGCAGCACCTCGCGGAGCTGGGCGGAGCTGGTCGGCTCTTCCCCCCGGAGGAAGAAGTCCTTCAGGTTGAGAATGCCGGCGATCTGGTCGAGGTCCTCCTCGACGACCGGATAGCGGGTGTGGCGGCTCACGACGGCGATCTGGCGGCGCTCCTCCGGGGTCTGATCCATCCGGAGGAAGGCGATGTCACCTCGTGCGACCATCAGATCCCTGGCGGTCTTCCCCGGGAGGCGGATGGTCCGCTCGAGCATGTCGAGGCGCTCCCTGGGGACGCCGCTGGTGGCGCGCATCGCGGAGATGATCAGGCGCAGCTCCTCTTCGCTGTGGCCCAGATCGCCGCCTTTGGGCGTCTCCAGCCCTGCGACCCGAAGCACCGCGGCAGCGATCGAGTTCAGCGCCCAGATCAGCGGGTAGAAGAGGAAGAGGAAGAGCTTCATCGGCCCGGCGACCGCGAGGGAGACCCCCTCGGGCCGCTGGATGGCCAGGCTCTTCGGCGCGAGCTCGCCGAGGACGATGTGGAGGAAGGTGATCAGGATGAACGCCAGGACGATGGCGACGGCGTGAACGCCGGTCTCGGAGAGGCCGATCGGCGCGAGCAGCGGGCGGATCACCTGGGCGAACGCGGGCTCGCCGAGCCAGCCGAGTCCGAGGGAGGCGAGGGTGATGCCGAGCTGGGTCGCGGACAGGTATTCGTCCAGCCGATCCACGACGCGCCTCGCGGCGGCGGCGCGACGGTTTCCCGCCTTCGCGAGCTCGTCCAGGCGGGTCCCGCGGATCTTGACGATGGCGAATTCGGTGGCGACGAAGAAGCCGTTGGCGAAGACCAGGAAGAGCGCGGCTCCCAGCCCGAGCCATGGGGTTTCCATCGATTGCACGATCCTTCCGGCCGGCCGCCGTCGGAGGCGACCCGGCCAGGCTGCAGGCTACCTCGCCAACGAATCGTCATCCATCGGGACTTTTCCGCCGCTGTGAACGCGGAGTGACGGATCCGGATCTGGAGTCCGGCGGGGGCGGCGCAGCCGAGCTTGGGTGTGATCCGGGCGAGATCGAGTCGTCCGAGCAGGCCTCGGGGTGTCAACTCGGCTCGATGGATACCCTTGCGAGTCGTGAGGGCCGTTTCCCTGCTGGCGATCGTGCTGTGCGCAGGCTGTGCGGCCCGCCCGCCGGTCGTGCCGGCGGGGGTGACCATCGTCGAACCGGAGGAGCCGCCCCTCCCGCGGGGGCTCGTTGCGGAGGCCCAGCGTCGGCTACGCGAGCGCGGGATCTACATCGGACCCGCCGACGGAACGCTGGGTGCGGCGACGAGGGCTGCCCTGGCACGGCTACAGCGGCAATCGGGGCTGCCGGTGACCGGGCGGCTCGACATGGCGACGCGGTCGGCGCTCGGGCTTGGGCCGCTGCGGCGCGTCGCGGCTCCGACAGCCCCGGCGGGCCAGGCGCCCGAGGGGCTCCCTCCGCTCCCGGATGCCCGTACGCTCCTCGAGGAGGCCTCGCCGCAGCCCTTGCCCCAGCCCCCTCCAGAGGCCCTCGCCGACGCGCGTGCATCCGTCGCAAGGCTCATGGCGATCGCCAAGGCTAGGGCCGAGGGCGAGCTCGCTCGTGCAGGGGCGGGCGTGGAGGAGGCCGAGGCGCTGCGGCCAGTGGAGGCGAGCCTGGGCGACGCCGCGGCAATCCTGGGGGACGCGAGGGCGGAGGCGTTTGGACTCCTCCTCGAGGCCCGAAGAGTGGGAGGCTGGGCGCTTCTGCCGACCGCGCTCATGGCTCGGCTGGAACAGGAGCTGGATCGGCGCGCGCTGCTCCTCCGCCCCGTCACCGGACGGCTCGGGCCCGACGACGAGGCGGCGATCCGATGGCTGGAGCGGTCGCTCGGGCTCGCGCCCACCGGCCAGCCGTCCCTACGCCTCCTCGAGGCGGTCGGGATCGACCCGGGGCCGATGTTCGAGGACTGACTCGACTTCTCAGCCCTCGTCGAAGAGGAGGCGCGACTCGATCTCGTCGAGCTGCATCTGCTCGACCAGGGCGTCGAGGAGAGAGCGGAGCCGGCTGACCTCTTCGGCCGGCATCACCTCCAGCGCCTTGGCGAGGTGCTTGCCCGGGCTGCGGCCCCGGTGGAGCAGCCGCTTCCCGGCGGTGGTGAGCCGGATCTCGACGGTGCGCCTGTCGTCGGTGCGGCGCTGCCGATCGATGAGGCCCTTGTCCTCGAGGCGCTGGACCACGCCGGTGATCGTGCTCGGATGGACCAGGAGCCGGTCCGCGAGCTCGCCGGCCGAGCAGGAGCCGATTTCGTCGATGGTCCGAAGCGCCTGGAGCTGGGGGCCGGTGACGCCGAACTCCCGATCCATGGCCTTCGAGAACTCGTGTGACGACTTCGTGATCCGACGGAACGAAAGGAGAACCGCTTCAGAATCAGACGGAAACGACTGAGGGATCGCGGGCAACAGAGAGCTGAGGGCCACCGGTAGCCTCCTGGCGATGTTTGCCAGTCGAGTATCACTCTGTTGCGGGCACAGATCAACGCCTGCTTGTCTACTCCGGGTAGAGTTTCGAAGTTGTCGGCGGTCGGACGCGGATCGCGCCTTCGGACGGACGGGGCTTTCGCCTACCCCCGCCTCTGGTATACAGGCCGGGATCAAGGAGGTTCGCGTGGTTTCCCAGCCCGAGGTCGAGGTGCGAGTCGTGCCGGTCGACGGTCCCGGTGATTTCGCCGCCGCTCTGGCCATCCGCGAGGTGGTCTTCATCGAGGAGCAGCGCGTTCCCGAAGAGATCGAGCGCGACGACGAGGATCCCACTGCCCACCACGTGCTCGCGATGGTGGGCGGCCACGCCATCGGCACCGGCCGGCTGGTGGAGCTCCGGTCTCCGCCCGAAGGGGAGACCGGCAAGTGGGGCCGCATCGGCCGTATGGCCGTGCTCGTCGCGCACCGGCACGGGCGCATCGGCTCGAAGCTCCTCGAGGAGCTGGAGGCCGAGGCGCGACGCCGCGGGCTCGAAGGGATCGTGCTCCACGCCCAGGTCTACGCCCACGGCTTCTACCAGCACGGCGGCTACGTGGACCACGGCGCCATCTTCGATGAGGCCGGGATCCCGCACGTTGAGATGCGCAAGCGGCTCTCGCCGACCTTGGCGCAGCAAGAGTCCCCCACCGATTGAAGGGGGGCGCCTCTTGCGCACCTCGGGTGTTTAGAAATCTACGCCCGGTGAGACAGGGGGGAGCTCCTTCGCCAGTCGGAGCGGCACATCGCCGTACACGAGCCGGTAGACGGCGAGGTTCGAGACCACCTTCTTGACGTAGCCGCGCGTCTCGCGGAACGGGATGGACTCGACGAACTCGTCCAGGGGCAGCGCGCGCCTGGCGGGATCCTCCATCCAGCGCACCACCGCGAGCGGTCCTGCGTTGTAGGCGGCGGCGATCAGCGCGGGATTGCGGTCGAAGCGGGCCCCGAGGGCGGCGATGTAGGAGCCGCCCAGGAGGACGTTCACGGCGGGATCGGCCAGCTTCTGCCCCTGCCCTGGCGGGAGGCCCATCAGGGCGGAGAGCTTCTCCGCCGTGCGCGGGAGCACCTGCATCAGCCCGACGGCGGAGGCCTGCGAACGGATGGCGGTGCGGAAGCCGCTCTCCTGCCGCATCACGGCCCAGAGCAGGGCGGGCTCGACCCCGAACCGCCGTCCGCTCGCCTCGACCTCTTCTGCGAACGCCCGGGGATAGGCGAGATCGGCCGCGCTCGTGAGGCCGCCCAGGCGCACGGTGCCGAGCTGCCAGGCGCGCCAGGCGTCGCCGCCGTCCCTGGCGACCCGGGCCGCTCTCGCGAGGATGGCCCGGTTTCGCTGCCCCGCCAGCGCCGCGTCGAGCTCTTCGCCGGCGGGCTGCGGAAGGCCCGCGGCGTAGAGGGCCTCGGCCCGGGCGAGGCGGGATCCGGCCGCTCCCTTCGGATCGGGGGTCTCGGATGGTGCCGCAAGCATCGCGAACGCAAACGTGGATGCGGGGGCGGTTTCCCCGAGCCTCGCCTGTGCGAGGAGCCCGTACCAGTCGGTCGGCCACCGCCTCAGGACCTCGCGGAAGACGGCGGCGGCCTCGCGGCGATTGCCCGCGGCCTCCAGCGCCCGCCCCCGCCAATAGGTCGCCTGTGGGATCAGCGAGCTCTTGGGGTGCTCGCGGATCAGCTCGGAGAGGCCGGACGCCGCGGCAGCGTGCTTGCCCTGTCGATAGGCCGTCCACGCCACGTACCAGCGCCCTTCGTCGAGCCGATGGCCCTCGTGCTCGGCGACGAAGGCGCGAAAGCGAGCCTCCGCCTCTTCGAGGCGTCCGTGATCGTAGAGGAAGAAGGCCGCGAGGAAGGCCGCCTCGGCCGCGGTGCTCCCGCTCGCGGTGGCGTGGAGGCGATCGAGCCGTGCCACCGCCTCGTCGGTCGCGCCCCGGCGCATCGCCAGCCTC
Source organism: Vulgatibacter incomptus (assembly GCF_001263175.1). GTDB lineage: Bacteria > Myxococcota > Myxococcia > Myxococcales > Vulgatibacteraceae > Vulgatibacter > Vulgatibacter incomptus. Next base: position 927,855 of record NZ_CP012332.1, read on the forward strand.
GCAGCGAGGGCGAGGAGGTCCGGATCGGAGCCCGCTTCGAGGGCCGGTACGAGGAGCGCTTCCGCCTCCTTCTTACGCTCGGTGTCCGAGAGGGAGCGTGCGCGCAGGAGCAGGAGCTTCGACGCGAGCGCGGCGCCGGGATTGCCGACGGCGTCGAGCTCCGCGGCGGCAGCCGCCGCCTCGCCGCGGGAGAGCAGGCGCTCGGCCCGGTCCAGCCGCTCCGCCGCCGTGGGCTCGGGGATCGCGACGCCGGCCGAAGCCAGGGCGCGGAGTCTCTCTCCCGCCTCGTCGCCTGCGCGCTGGCCGGCGCTCTCCCTCCAGATCCGGCGGTAGAGGGCCACGGCCGCGCTCCGATCGCCGGCGGCCAAGGCTGCCCGCGCGAGGCCGAGGCGGAGCTCGATGACGTCCGAGGCGCGCCTCGCGATCAGCCCTTCGAGCCGCTTTCGGGCCTGGGCGGGCTGGCCCGATTCGATCAGCGCGAGAGCCTCGAGCCGGTCGGCCCGGAGGCCCAGGGGACCGGTCGGATCGGCCTTGCGCGCAGCCGCCAGCAGCGGGAGCGCGGCGGCGGCCTGGCCGGAGCCGGCGAGAGCCTCGCCGAGCAGGAGCGCCCCCCAGGGCTCCAGGATGCCGAGCTTGCCGGTCGCGGGGCGGAGCACCTCCGCGGCGCTCCGCGCCTCACCGAGATCGAGCTTCGCCCGGGCGGAGATCAGGCGGCAGGCGAGCGCGTCCGCGCCGCTCTTGGCGATCTCGGGGGTACAGGCCGCTACGGCCTCGGCGGGATCGGCGGCTAGAAGGCGGGATGCCGCTCGGGCTCTCGCGCTCCTTCCCTTCTCGGAGACTGCGGCGGTCGCGCCCGCGCTCGTCCGTTCGGAGTCTGCGCCAGGGGCGTTCCCCGCGGCCGCTGGCCCGGTTTTGCCGGAGGCCGCGCCCGGTGTATCCTCTTCGTTTCGCTTGTCCTTCGCGGCGCCAGCAGAAGCGTCGGCAGCGGCGTCGTCTCGGGCCGAAACGGCCTCCCCGGGGGCAGCGGGCGACCGGGCCGGTAGGGAATGGGGAGTCCCGCCCGGCCTGTTCGACGAAGCTGCCACGGAGGTGGGGGAGACGTGCGCGGTGAGCAGGAGCGCGAGGAGGACAGGGCGACCGGACATGGGTACGAACACGGTTTCCGATTCTAACTAGCTGAAATTCCAGCCACAAGCTGAGCATGACGCGACGCGCGGGAGGCCAGGTTGACAGCCGGAGGGGCCTCTCTTAGATTCCCCGCGCTTTCGGCCGCCCGCTTCCTCGCATGGTGCGAAGACGGCCGGAAATTCCACCGGGTTTTTCGCGCGAAGACGTGCGCACCAGACCACCGAGGCGGACCGTCGAACGCGGGCCCGCCGTCGAGGTGACGAGCATTCTATGAGCCATCTACTCAAGCCGTTTCCGACCGAGCTTTCGGCGCCGATCAACCCGGAGCCGGGCGGCAACCGCACCTCGGGTGTCGAGAGCCACCGCAACCTCTTCTGCGCCCACTACGACGACTGCCTCGACGAGGCGGTGAAGCGGGGCTGGAACAGCTTCACCTGCACCCGCTGCCCGCTCTTCCACCAGGCGGGTGACTACGAGGGCGGCGTGGAAGCCTACGCCACCCAGCGCCGCTTCGCCTAGCGCGCTGCAAGGGGGCATCCAGGGAGCCGCGACCGGGGAGCGATCCTCGTCGCGGCTCTCCTGCGTTTGTAGACCGGATCTTCCTCGTTGGACGATCAGTCCCGCGGCACGGCGAAGATCTGCACCACGGTCACCTGCGGCATGCCGCCGACGCCCTCCGAGATCGCCACGCCGAAGCCGGCCTCGCGCCAGGCGGGATCGACGATCACCCCGAGGTGTCCCGGGCTCCCGAGCAGCGAGCGGTGCGCCTCGCGGACCGTCGGGGCCTGGGCGAGGTTCTCGCCAGCGCGGGCCGCTACGTATCGGGCGGCCCTCAAGCGATCGCCGACGTCGCCGCTGCGATCCGATCGATGCGCGAAGCGGCCCGTGTCGCGCAGCTCCTCGGCGTACGAGCGGGCGACCTTCGAGAGGACGGGATCGACCAGGATCGGGCCGAGGCCGCGCGACGCCCGGAAGCGATTCACCTCGTCGGCCAGCACGCGCTCCTTGCCGCTCGCGTCTGGAGGCTCCGGGCGGGCTTCGGTCCGCTGCGCCTTCGACGGGAGCGCGACGCCCGCGTAGACGGGCAGGATCGCCGCGACCTCGGGACCGTGGGTCCCGGAGCCGACGATCTCGACCTGGTAGCGGCCCGGACTGGGGAAAGCGACCACCGCCCGGAGCGCGTCGCCCTCGAGGCGGAGCTTCTGCGGGCTGCCGCTCGGGGGCGTGACGTAGACTTCGGGGTTTCGTAGCGGCGCCCGGAGCCGGCCCTGCAGGATCGCGGTCGATCCCGTCGAGACCGTGGCGGGGAAGGGCTCGAGCTCGACGCCGGACATCGCGAGGAGGAGCACCACGGAGGTGGCCCCCTGGCCCGCAACGGATCCGACGCCGAAGGATGTGAAGCGAGATAGATCTCTGGGTGACAGAGCCCGAACGCGCTCGGCCAGCGTCTGGATCGCGAGCTCGGCGGTGGTCGCCCGCGCCACGATCGGAAGGAAGCCGGCGGCGATCGCACCCGACCGTGCCTGGGCGATCCGGACCTCGTCCTGGTCGATCGCGGCCTGCGCGCGCCCTTCCTGCTCCACCCTCGAGGCGAGCTCCCGCGCGGCGCGGGAGAGGGCGGAGTCGCGGCGGGCCTTGCTCCCGGCCGCGGACAGCGTGCGCGCCAGCTTGGCAGCGGCGGCGCCGTCTCCTTCCTCAGCGGGCAGCGCGGCGCCGTAGGTGGGACCGGCGGCCCGAGCCGACGAGCGGTTCCGGGCTTCGCCACCGGTGGCCTCGGTTCGCGACGGGAGACCCTCGGCCCGGTTCGGATGCGCGCCACGGGATCCCGCCGAGGCGCACGAGATCAGCGCGAAGGCGAGCAAGCCCGCCAACCCGAGCCGGATGGGCCCTTCGCGGGCGATTCGGCAGGTGGGGCTGACAGGGCCCATCGGCGACTCCGGAAGCAGCGGCCGCCGTCCGGGTGTGGGCGACGGCGGCGAAGCGACCGCGGGAGGGTAGGAGGTGGCAGCGAAGCGGTCAACGCCGGACGGCCGACCGCCTGGTCGTCGCCGATCGTCGCGGGGACGACGCTCCCAGAACGCCGGGATGGACACCGGCGGTGGGGCGCGTACAACGAAGGGTACGATTTTTCTCCACCGGCTCGCGGAGTCCATCATGCCCAGCTCGCGCCTCGTCCTGGATGCAAGCCTCGCGCTCGAAGGACAGATCGGCGTTCACGGCCTGTCGGCCGGAGACTTCACTTCGCTGGAGGAGGCGGCGGAGTCGGCCCACCGGAAGCTCTGGGAGCTCCGCGGTAGCGGGGCGCTCGGCTTTTGGAGCCTGCCGGACGACGCCGCGATCCGAGATCCCGCGCTGGAGCTGGGCGAAGAGCTCGCGCGGCGATTCGAGAACGTGGTCGTCCTGGGGATCGGCGGATCCTCGCTCGGCGCGAAGGCGGTGATCTCGGCCCTTGGCGACCGCTTCGGCGACCTGCTCCCCAGGTCCCGGCGGAGCGGGGCGCGGGTCTTCTTCCCCGACAACTCCGACCCCGCCACCTTCACCGCCCTCCTCGAGAGGCTCGATCTCGGGTCCACCTGCTTCCTCGTGATCACGAAGTCGGGCTCCACCGCCGAGACCCTCTCCCAGCTCCTGGTGGTGCGCGAGAGGCTCGGCTCGTCGAAGCTCATTCAGCAGACGGTGGCGATCACCGATCCGGAGGAGGGTCCCCTGCGGCGGATCGTCCGCGAGGAGGGCTGGCGATCGCTGCCCATCCCGCCATCGGTGGGCGGCCGCTTCTCCGTCCTCACCGCCGCCGGCCTCGTCCCGATCGCGGCGGCAGGCGTCGACGCCCGTTCGCTGTGCAAGGGCGCGGCGGAGATGAGGGAGCGCTGCGAGGCGCCGTCGCTCCGCAAGAACCCGGCCTATCTCCTCGGGGGAATCCACCGTCTGTTCGACAGGCGTGGCAGGAACATCCACGTGCTCTTCCCGTACGCGGACGCGCTCCGCGACGTGGGCGACTGGTTCGTGCAGCTCTGGGCCGAGTCGCTCGGAAAGAGCGAGACCGTCGGTCCGACGCCGCTCCGGGCGGTAGGGGCGACGGACCAGCACTCCCTGTTGCAGCTCCTCGCACAGGGTCCACAGGACAAGCTCGTGTCCTTCATCGGAGTCGAGGAGCCCGCCACCGACCTCGAGATCCCGCGGGCGTGGACGGAGCACGAGGCCTTCGCCTACCTCGGCGGCAAGACCCTGGGCCGCCTTCTCGACGCCGAGCGGCAGGGAACGGCGGCGGCGCTGGCGGAAGGGGGCCGGCCTTCCGTGACCATCCGCCTCCCCCGCGTGGACGCCAGGAGCGTCGGCGAGCTCCTCTTCCTCTGGGAGGCCGCCACCGCCTTCGCCGGCTTCCTCTACGGAGTCGATCCCTTCAACCAGCCCGGCGTGGAGGCGTCCAAGCAGCTCACGCAGGCCCTCCTCGGCCGCCCCGGCTCCGAGGCCCACGCGAAGCGGCTCGCGGCTCGCCCGTCGCCCGATCCGGCCTTCGTCCTCGATTAGCCGAGGAAGACGGAGTGCCGAGAGGCCAGCGCCGTGTCGAGCATGGTCTGGATGGTGCCCCGGACCTCTTCCGCCAGGCGGAGGACCAGGGGGTCGTTCTGGGCGGCGGCGGCGCCGTAGGCCCGATAGTCGAAGGGCTCGCCCACGTCGATCCGCCACTTGGCCGGTAGCGGGAGGAGGCCCGCGGCCCCGAGCCACGGGAAGGTCGGGGTGATCGGCAGGAACGGAAAGCCGAAAGGCCGAAGCGCGAGCTTGCCGAGGAGCGGGTGGATCTCCTCCGAGCCGACGATCGAGACCGGGACGATGAGCGCGCCGGTGCGCAGCGCGAGCTTCACGAAGCCGCCGCGGCCGAAGCGCTGCAGCCGGTAGCGCTCGCGATAGGGCTTGGCGAATCCGGTGGCGCCCTCCGGGAAGACCGCGACGGCGCGGTCGCGCTCGAGGAGGAGCTCGGCGTTCTCGGGGCAGGCGCGCACAGCCCCCAGCCGGTTGACGAGGAGGCCCAGGCTCGGGACGTGGAAGACGGCGTCTTCGACCAGCGGCCGGACGCTCCGGCCGTGCCGGCGGGCCGCGAGGGAGAGCATCAGGGAGTCCCACGGGAGCGCGCCCGCGCGATTGGCGACGAAGACCAGGGGCACGTCGCTGGGGAGCGCGTCGAAGCCGGAGGTCTCGACCCGGAACCATTTCTCGTAGATCCAGTCGAGGAAGGGGCGGGTCTCCTCCTCGAACCGCGCGTCCATTCCGAGCTCGTCGACCTGGAACGAGGGCCCGGCGCCGGGGACGTTGAGGAGCGCTCGCAGCGCGCTGGCTGCGCCGAGCGCCGCGGCCACTCCGCTGGGATGCCGGAGCGGCGGCTCGGTCGGCCCCTTGCCGGGGACCGGCGGCACCGCGACCACCGCCGGTTTCCTCGTCTCCGCTTCGCGATCGACGGGGAGCAGGGTGGCCGGCTCTTTCGCGGCACGTTCCGCTGCGCGCTCGGACTTCGCCTCGGGGGCGCCCTTCGTCGCGGCGGAGCGCTGCTTTCGCTTCGAAGGAGCGGATGCTTTCGGCTCCTTCGAAGGCGCGCTCTTTGCCTTTTCCCGCCGCTGCCGCTCCTTCGGCGGCGCTGCGTCGGAGCCGCCGGCAGCTCCTGCCGGCGAGCGCGGAGCTGCGCCGCGCTGGAAGGGATCGTTGCCCAGGACGATCGGCTTCTTCGGCATTCCTACTCCCTGCCCGATCGCGTCTCGGACGAGGCCATCGCGAGCACCGCGTCGCGGGTGGTGTGGCGAGGGACGAAGCCGACCTCCCGCTCGAAGCGCGACGAGTCGGTCACGAAGGGATAGCGCAGGTAGTCGAGCATCGCGGCGGGGAGGGCGATCCCGAAGCCCGCGCCGCGCGCGCTCTGCAGCAGCGTCTCCGCGAGCCGGTAGGGCATCGGCAGCGCCTTCGTGCCACAGAGCCGCAGCGCCGCCGAGATCGGGATCACGCCGCGGCCTGCCACGTTGAAGATCCCGCGGGGTGCCTTGAAGACGGCCGCCTCCAGGGCCTCGACGGCGTCGTCCACGTGGATCGCCTGCATCAGCGGGTCGAAGCCGGCGAGGGTGGGGGCGACCGTGCGCTGCAGGTACCGCTGGAAGACGTTGTGCACCGACGGCCCGAGGATGGGCGCGAGGCGCAGGATCGAGACGGCCACCTCGGGATGATCGGCGGCGTACTCGCGGACCTGGCGCTCCGCCTCGAGCTTGTCGCTGACGAAGCCGGAGCGCGGCGCGCCGCGGACGCGGTGCTCCTCGCGCAGGAGGCTCGGGTTCTTGGGGTGGGCGCCATAGACCGCGGTGGAGGAGCGGACCACCAGTCTGCCGAGCTTCGCCGCCGTGGCCGCGGTGAGCACGTGGAGCGTGCCGATCACCTCGAGCTCGTGGGCGTAGGCGGCGTCCGGCACCGGGGCGCCGAAGTAGGCGAGGTGGACGAGGGTGTCGACCTCCTCCACCAGGAGGATGTCGGCGATCTCCTGATCGGCCGAAGGCCTGGTGAGATCGAGCCGCTGGAAGTGGACCTTCGGCAGGATCGTCTCGGGCGGCCGCAGGTCGATCGCGACGATCCGCTCGATGGACGGATGAACGCAGAGCCGTGCGACCAGGCCCCTGCCCAGGGCGCTCTGCGAGCCCACCACGGCGACGACCCGCGGCGGCGCCTGCGTTTCTTTTCGCGGCGTCGTCTCCCGCTCCTTGGCCATACACCGTTTGTAGGAGCCCGGAGATCGGGGGTCAAGAACGCTGACAGGGCTCCGGCTCCGCGAAAGGTCTGGTACCCTCCCGGCCGTGAGCCGGATCCGCCCGCTTCCCTCCGACGTCATCAACAAGATCGCAGCCGGCGAGGTGGTCGAGCGCCCCGCCTCGGTGGTGAAGGAGCTGGTCGAGAACTCCCTCGACGCCGGCGCCACGCGGATCGAGGTCGACCTCGACGGCGGCGGCCGCGATCGGATCCAGGTGGTCGACGACGGCCGCGGGATGGATCGGGAAGACGCGCTGGCCTGCATCGAGCGCCACGCCACCTCCAAGCTTCGGGACGCCGAGGGGCTCTTCCACCTGGCGAGCTTCGGCTTCCGCGGCGAGGCGATCCCGGCCATCGCCTCCGTCTCGCGAATGGTCCTCACTACCCGCGAGCCCGAGGCCCTCGAGGGGATGCGGATCGAGATCGAAGGCGGGGTTGTGCGCTCGGCCGAGGCCTGCGGCGCGCCTCGCGGCACCTCCTTCACGATCCGGGACCTCTTCTACGCGACCCCGGCCCGGCGAAAGTTCCTGAAGCGCCCGGAGACCGAGGCCTCCCATTCGACGGAGACCTTGATCCGCCTCGCCCTCGGCAGGCCGGACGTGGCGTTCACGCTGCGATCGGGCGGGCGCGTCGCCTTCCAATCCGGCGCCAGCCCCGATCTGCGTGAGCGGATCGCGGCGGCTCTCGGAAAGGAGATCCACCCGCATCTGGTCCCGGTGGAGCACGTTCGGGGCACGGTGGCGGTTCGGGGCCACGTGGCCTCTCCGGCGTGGTCGGCGGCGACCGCGCGGGCGGTCTACACCTTCGTGAACGGACGGTGCATCCGCGATCGCCAGCTCATGCACGCGATCCAGCGGGCCTACGAGGGGCTGCTGCCCCAGGGGCGGATGCCGGGAGGGGTCCTCTTCCTCGAGATCCCGCCCCACGAGGTGGACGTGAACGTCCACCCGCAGAAGCTCGAGGTCCGGTTCGCGGAGCCCCGCGGGGTCTACGACGCCCTCCTGCGCGCGGTGTCGGACGCCCTGGGCAGGAGCAAGTGGCTCGGCGCCGCTGCTCCGGATCCCGCGCCGGAGGCCGCGGGAAAGGCCTACGCCGTGCCCGCCTCGCCGCAGCCGAGCTTCGACTGGCAGACCGCCGCCCGCTACCGGCCACAGGCCCAGCCCCAGTTCCAGCAACAGGGCGCTGGGATCCGGGAGGCGGCGCAGGCGCTCTGGCCGAGGGAGGGCGACCCTGCGCTTCTGGCCGGTGCGCTCCTGGCCGGCGCGGTCCCGAGCGCAAAGGGCCCGGAGGAGCTCTCGGGCCTTCGCTTCATCGGCCAGCTCGGTCCGGCCTTCCTCCTCTGCGAATCGGCCTCTGGCGGGCTGGCGGTCATGGATCTCCACGCCTGCCGGGAGCGGATCGCCTGGTCGCGCCTCCGCCGCCAGGTCGACGAAGGGCAGGTGGCGGGCAAGCCCTTCCTCTTCCCGATGATCGTCGATCTCCCGGCTCCGGACGCCAGGCTGCTCGCGGCGACGCTCGAGAGGGCCCGCGAGCTCGGCTTCGACCTGGAGCCCTTCGGCGGCACCACCTTCGCGCTGAAGGCGGCGCCTTCCCTCATGGCGGGGGCCGATTGGGATCGCCTCCTCGCCGACCTCGCAAGGGCGCTGGACGGCCGCGATCGGCCTGAGGCCCTAGCCGCCGGCCTCTCCGTGATCGCCTGCCAGGCGGCGATGCTCGATCAGAAGGCGTTGTCGGAGGACGAGGCGCGTGCGCTCCTCGACGAGCTCGCCTCCGGCGATCCGGAGCCGCGCTGCCTCCATGGCAAGCCGGTGGTGCTGGAGGTGTCCCTCACGGAGCTCGCCCGGCGCGCGGGCTGGCTCCAGCCGGATCAGCTCGCTTCGGGAGCGAGCGCTTCGGCGGCGCCCGGGCGGCCGAGGAGCGAGAGCCCCCAGGCGTAGAAGCCGAGCTGCCCTAGACCGAGGAGGAGGGTCACCCCCACGCTACCGATCTGGGCGACCAACATCGCGAAGGCGAGGGTGGAGGCGGTCCCTCCCTCGGCGGCGAGGGGTGCGAAGAGGCCCCGATGCCCGGTCCAGAGGCCATACTGCACCCAGGCCTGCACGGCGAGTGCGAGGACCGCATACGCCTGGGAGAGAACCAGCCCGGTCCGCAGCGAGCGGGCGCCCCAAGGCCGCCGGGCGCGGGCGGCCAGCGCGCCGAAGAGGAGGGCGACGGAGGAGACGAGATTGGTTCCCGCGAGGGCGGTAATCGCGGGTCGGCTCTCCTTGAGCACCGCCTCGTAGGTCTCCGGCACCTTCTCCAGCACGGTCTCGAGCTTCTGCCAGGCCTCCTCGTCGCCAGCCGGGGCGTCGGGGAGGCGGATCGTCGGCATCTCGGCGACGGGCTCCTGCCACGCGAGGACGCCGCCCAGCCCGACCACCGAGCCGACCGTGCCCAGCATGGCGCAGACCGTGATCAGCAGCGGAAGGCGATGGATCCCGCCCTTCTTTCCGAAGAAGCGACGCTTCGAGGGGGGCGGCGTCGCCGTCTCGGCGGACTCGTGCGTCGTTTCGGTTGGCTCGTGGTTCGGATCGTTCATCTCGGCTCGCCTCATACCTGATCGAAGGACGGGGAACACGCGTGGTTTGCCGCAGATGCCCGGCCGGTGGTGCCACTTGACCCCACGCCCCCCTCCGGTGCACCCTCCCGCGTCAAATGGCGTCCGATTCGAAGAACGATCGGCCGGGAGAGCACGTTCCGGCCGCCTACGCCGAGAAGGCGATGAGCTCTCTGCTCCGGCTCCACGACGAGCTCGTGGAGGAGAAGGAGCGGAGGATCGATCTCTACCGCCGGCTGATGGACCGGGAGCAGCAGCTCGCCGAGCTACGCGCCTACGTCCAGCTCCTGGAGGCCGAGGCCTCGAGGCAGGCCAGCGTCCCCCGCCTGCCCGCGCCGGAGGCCCCGGCTTCTCCGCGTCGGCTGGAAGCGCCCGCTCCCGTCCGCGCTTTGGCAGACGAGGCCCCGGCGGAGGTCGCCGAGGCGGCCGATTCCCGCGAGCCCGAGCCTGCGCCCGTTCCTGGCGGTCCGGCCCCCACTGTCGCCTGGATTCCCGCGAACGCGGGCAGGGGCCGAGGGGCGCGCTGATGCATCCAGGCGCCCGGACGGGCGCACTCCTCCTCGCGCTCACGCTGGCGTGGCTGCCGCTCTCGGCCGGCGCCGAGGCCCGGGAGCGCGAGGGCACGGTGGCGATCCTCCCGGCTGCGCGCCTGGCCCGCGGTCCTGCGGGCGTCGAGAACGGCGGCGCCGCGCCTGCGATGGTCCTCGCCTTCGGCTTCAAGCCGACCGCCTCTTCCGAGGTCGGCATCGACGTCGGCGCCACCGCCCTCGGAGTCCGGGCGAACGACGGCCGATACGACGTGGTGGGCGTGCCGATCTTGCTCCGAGGGAGCTGGAGCCCGGCGCCTCGATGGGACGTCCGGCCCGTCTTGCACGCCGGTCTGGGCAAGGAGCTCGTCCTGGTCTACGGTCCGGGCGATGTCTACCGGGAGCACACGCCGCTCGCGTTGATGGCGGCAGCGGGGATCGCCGCCGATCTCTCCAACGAGATCGGGCTCTCCGCGGATCTGGGATATCTCTACGGCCGGGCTGACGATCCCGGGCTCGGCCGGCTCGATGGCGGCGGGGGGTTCATACGGGCCGGCGTATATTTTCGTTGGGATCCCGTTCAGCGACTGGGACGGTAGAGCACGCGCTGGCGCGTGTGGACCGAGCAGGGAAAGGTAGCGATGGAGAAGGAACTCGCGGAGATTCGTAAGGAGATCATCGAGGCGCGAAACCTCGTGATCAAGAACGACAATCTCCTGAAGAACCTCGGCGCCGACATCAAGGCGTTCGGAAAGAAGCAGGACGGCTTCGAGCGGAAGCAGCTCCTCTCGGCAGCGGCCGCCTATCTGGCCATCGCGGTCCTCGCTTCCGGCGGCGCGTTCTTCGCGGCCAAGGGCTACGTGGCGAAGGCGGAGAACGAGGCGGCCTCTCTGACCACCAAGGCGGCCGAAGCGACCGAGGCCGCCCGCCAGGCTCGCGAGGAGCTCGTCGCGTCCCGCGAGGCGTCCAAGGCGGCCCTCACCGCCTACCAGAAGCTCGAAGGCGGCAGCCCCGCCGAGCGCGAGGCCGCGGTGGTGGCGCTGCAGGCCGTGGATCGGAGCCGCATCTCCCGCCTCGAGGCCAACGCCCTCGACGACCGCGGCCGCAACGTGATCCAGCAGCTCGCCAACGAGAAGCTCGAGTCCGGCAAGAACGCCTACCGCCGCAACGACTTCAAGACCGCGGTGGCCGATCTCACCAAGGCCGCGCAGATCTGGCCCGACCATCCGGCGATGGACGAGCACGCGTTCTTCCTCGGCTCTGCCGCCCTGGAGACCCGCAACTTCGCCGTGGCCGCCGAGAATCTCCAGCGGTACCTGGATCAGTTCAAGGGCCGGACGAACAAGGACTACGCCCACCTGCTCCTTGGCCAGGCCTACGAGGCCCTCGGCAACAAGGACAAGGCCGAGGCGACCCTGCGCGCCGGGATGGACGGCTATCCGTCGAGCCAGTTCTACAACAACATGAGGCGCCGCCTCTCCGCCCTGCGCAAGCCCGCCGGCGCGGAATGAAAGACACGGGCTACGCGCCATGTCCTCGAGTTCGCGCGATCCGCGCGGCCGCTTCCTCCGTATCGTCTTCCTCGCGGTCCACGTCTCGATAGCGGCGGTCTTCAGCCTGCTGCTGATCGCCGGTGTGTGGCGGGGCCTCGCGGAGGTCCGACCGCCTCGCGCCAAGCCGGCCCTGGACGTCGACTCCTGCTCCGAGGAGCTCACGCGCTTGCGGGCCGAGCTCCTCGCCCGCATCGCGGCCTTCTCGAGCTCGGCCTCCGCCGCCGCCGAAGGTCGCACCTACGAGGGCTGGGTCGTGCGCTTCCGAGGCCGCGTCGACGGCGCCCGCCAGCGCTGTGCGCCGCCCGAGGGCGCGAGCCTCGAGAAGGCCAAGGCGGTCGGCGTCGCCTTCGACGCGCTGGTCCGCGCGATCGATCTCTCGGAGATCCACGCCACGCATTGGTCGCGGCACCTGGGCCCCGCGCTGGACGAATCCGCCGCAGCCATCGACGCGGTCCGCTGAGGATCGTTCGGCCTCGGGCGCGGTTTCAGTCCGCGGCGAGCACGAGCGAGAAGGTGCCGTCGACGTCGGTGACGGCCTCGCCCACTGTGGCGGAGCCGCCCTCGGCGTCGAGCCGGATGGCGCGGACGAGGGCGCGGGCGAGCGGGGCCGCATCGGCGGTCCGCACCGTGCCCACGACGAGGGCGGGCGTGGAGAGCATGAGATCTTCCCTGCGCTCGTCACCAGGAAAGAGGCGCTCGCGCAGGCGCTGCCTGTGCCAGGGCGCTGCCTGGGACGCGGGGATCACGACGAGGTCGTAGTCGCCGGCGTCCAGGGCGAGCTCGAAAAAGCCCAACTGGTTCGCGACGGTGCTGGCCATCCGGCCATCGGAGCCCTGGATCGGCAGGGCCCGAATCTCGGATCCGCCCCCGTTGGCCGGGGACTTCGGGATGACCGTCCCCAGCACGACGGCCTTCGGCGGCAGCTCCATCTGCAGATCGTTGCGCAATCCGGGACCGATCTCGGCGTCGGGGTAGCAGCCGATGTTCTGGAGGCCGACGCAGATGGCGACGCCGACAGGAGCGGTCGGCGGCGGCGCGGCACGGAAGGCATAGTGGCCCGGCAGGAGCCATAGCTCGTAGAGCCCGGCCTCGAGCTCTACGGCCGGGGCCGAGCGGAACCATCCCGACGTCTCGGGGTCGCTCGCGGGCAGCGGCTCGGTGCTCGATGCGGTGAGCTCGACGCCGGAGACGGCGCTCCCGGAGGCGTCGGCGATCCGAACGGTGACCCGCTCGAGGGTGGAGCCGCCAGGGCTCACGGCGAGGGGGCCGAGCTCGAGGGGATCGTCGATGAGCGCCACCGTGAGCTCCTGTTCGGGCGAGCTCGGATGGCTGGCGTTCAGGTCGCCGATCCGGACCTTGACCTCGCCGGCGGCCTCCGGAGGCCGAAACGCGAGCTCGAGAAGCTCGTCCTCGCAAACGCCGTTCGGGGGGAGCGCCGCTCCAGGCGCTGGGACAGCGGCTCACCGGAGACCGAGAGGATCCGGACCCAGGCGCCGCATCGCGGCCGCGGATCGCGAAGTGGGTCGACGACCAGGCGCAGGCGCGCGGTCCGGACGTCAGGGATCGCCTCGATCGGAGAGAGACGAAGCGACTCGCAGGGGGCGAGCTTGACCTCCTTGACGATGGGCGGCGAGCGGGTGGGATCGGCGAGGGGATAGAAGGTGAGCCGCCACGATCCGGCTGCGAGCGGGAGGGTGAAGGTTTCGCCGACGACGAGCTCCTGCCGCTCGGGGACGCCCGGCAGCGACTCGAGCGCGCCGCTCACCACGAGCCGCGCGCGGCCTTTGAAGTCGAGCGAGCCGCTGATCGACGACGCGCAGAGCGAGAGATCGAGCGGACCGTCCTGCCCCGGAAAAGCGGCGGGCAGGAGGCCGGAGGCGGCGGGGGGGATCACATACCAGGCGATCGTGCCCGAGGGCTTGCCGAGCTCCTGGCAGGTGGCGGCGAAACAGGTGAGGCCCAACGCGCAGTCGTCGGAGCTCTTGCAGTCCGCGCCCGGCTTGCCGCCGCGGCAGGCGGAGAGGGCCAGCACCGAGGCGAGGGCGCACAACGTCGCGACGGCGATGCGGCCCCTCACTGCAGGCACTCTGCGACGTCCTCGACGTAGATCGTCCAGCTCGCCTGGTCGAAATCCTTCCCCTTCCGAACGGCGCGCCAGGCCGGCGCCTCCTCGGTGTCGGGGTCGAAGCCGTCGGAGACCACGGCCTCCACCACCACCACCTTGCCGCGGTAGAGATTGAGCTTGAGCGCGTACTCGTCTCCCGCCGGAGAGCGGATCCCTTCCTGGAGGCGAAAGCCGGCGGGGATGATCTTGGTGCGGTCCGGTTTCTGGTTCCCGGGCTCCTCGTAGTTGATGAACCACCGCACTTCGAGCTGATCGTCCGGGTCGAGATCCCGGATGGTCGGGATCTCCAGCCGCAAGGGCTGGCAGCCACCTTGCGTGCGGATCACGGAGGTCGACGGTCGCCGCGAGAGAATCCGCGGGGGATCGTTGGCGAAGGGATCCTCCGGTCTCTCCTCCTCGTAGGGCTGGGCCACCAGGCAGCCGGAGAAGAGGGCGAGGGCGAGGGCCGCAGGGATCAATCGCATCCTGGCTATTCCTCCCCGCCGTCGCCGCGCTCGGCCTCGAGGTGGCGGAAGATCGTCCGAGGGTCGACGCCGAGCTCCCGCGCGGTCTTCGTGCGGTTGCCCCCGTTCCGCTCGAGGATCCGGTTGATGTACTCGCGCTGGAAGGCCTCTTTCGCCTCCGTGAGGGGCAGCACCGGCTCGGCGCTCCCTGTGTCCAGCTCGAGATCCTCGGGGGAGAGGAGAGCCCTGTCGGCGAGCACGACGGCCTTCTTGACCCGGTTCTCCAGCTCACGGACGTTCCCCGGCCAGCCGTGGCGCTTCAGCGCGACCGCCGCCGCAGGCGAGAAGCCGCGGACCCGCGAGCCGAGCTCCTTCGTGAATCGGGAGAGGAAATAGCGGGCGAGGACCAGCACGTCGTCTCCGCGCTCGCGAAGGGGAGGCAGACCGAGGGAGACCACCGCCAGGCGGTAGTAGAGATCGTCACGGAAGGTGCCGCGACCGATCGCGGCCTGGACGTCCTGGTTGGTGGCGGCGATCACCCGGATGTCGACGGCCTCGGCGCGGTTTTCGCCGACCTTGGTCACCACCCGCTCCTGGAGCGCCCGCAGGATCTTCACCTGGAGGTGCGGCGGCATCTCGCCGATCTCGTCCAGGAAGAGCGTGCCCCCGTGTGCCGCCTGGAACTTGCCGATCCGGGTCTGGATGGCGCCTGTGAATGCACCTTTCACATGGCCGAAGAGGTCGCTCTCGAGGAGCTCGCCCGGGATGGCGCCGCAGTTGATCGCGACGAAGGGGCCGTCGCGGCGGGACGAGCGCCGGTGGATCTCCCGGGCGATCACCTCCTTGCCCGTGCCGGTCTCGCCGGTGATCAGGACCGAGACGTCCGCCGGCGCGACCTTCTCGATCTTCCGGTAGATCTCGCGCATCGCGGTGCAGGCGCCGAGGATCTCGCCGTAGCGGCTGGTCTCCAGCTCCTTGCGCAGCGCTTCGTTGCCGGCGCGGAGCTCGTTGAGGAGGAGCGCGTTCCGGAGGAGGAGCGAGGCCTGGGCGGCGAAGATCTCCAGGAGCTCGAGGCTCTCCTCCCGGAAGAGATGGGCGACCCGATCGTTGCCCAGATAGAGGAGGCCGAAGAGCTCGCCCTTCTCCAGGAGGGGCGCGCACATCACGCTCGAGAGCTTGAGGTCCACCACGCTCTCGGCGGCGGCGAACTCGCGGTCGTGGAGCGCGTCCGAGACGATGAGCGCCCGCTTCTCCCGCACGACCTTGGCGACGATGGAGTCGGAGAGGCGCTCGATCGCGTGATCGATGGCCTTTCGCTCCAGGTTGCGAGCGACCTTCACCTGGAGTGAGTCCCCCTCGGCGAGGATCAGGAACCCTTTGTCCGCGCCGGTGATCTCGATCACCTCGTCCATCAGCCTCTCGAGGAGGTGATCGATGGGGTGGTTCGCCATCAGCGACGACGAGAAATCGTGGAGCTTTCGCAGCGCGTCCAAAGGCGCGAGCGACGGCTCGGCGCCGCTCGGCTTCGCCACCGCCGCGCCCAGGCGCAGCTCCGTTCCGCCGAGGGTGATCACGTCCTGGCCGGAGAGGCGGGCCTCGTTCCGCTTCTTTCCGTTGTGGAGGAAGGCCGCGTCGAGCGCCACTGCGTGGAGATCGTCGCCGTCGAGGCGCAGGTGGAGCGCGCTGGGCGCCACGGCGGCGTCGCCCACGACGATGTCGTTGTCCGTCGACCGGCCCACGGTGGTCAGCCGCTTGACCAGGGGGACGTGGCGGGTGGTTCCGTCGGAGAGGCGCAAATGGAGCGAGGCCATCGTGTCGTCCTTCGTCAGAACTGCAGGGCCAGGCCCAGCGAGGCACCGTCGGGACCGGCTTCGAGGATCGGGACCGCCATGGGCGCCCGGGCGCCGGCACGGAGGTCCGGCGAGCCCGGCGAGCCCGGCGCGGAGCCGCGGCGCTCAGGCTCGAAGCGGCTCCAGGCGTCCGCGATCCCTGCGGCCCAGGAGAGGTAGAAGATCGCGGCGGAGGTCCACTTCACGGTGTCGAGAGTGCGGGCGAGGGGGAGGTCCCTGCGCGCCACCTTGCCGCCCGACGCGACGTTGTTGAGGGCGAGGAAGGTCGCGGCGCTGGTGGCCCCTGCGGCGAGCTGGATCGACCCGAGGATGTAGCCGGCGGTGGTGTCGCCGTTCTGGAACTGGCCGGCGCCGAAGGGCAGGAAGACCAGCGCGAGGTTGCGAGGCGCCGGCGTGAGCCCCGAGGCGCCGGACTCGCTGCCGGCCCGGGCCTGCGCGTCGAGGAAGCGGCGACGGGCCTCCTCTTCGGCTCGGCGCGCCTCCTTCGCGCGCCGCCGTTGTTCGCGGATCGGCGCCAGGTCCTCCTCGTGCTCGGTGCGCACCAGGTCGAAGAACGCCACCGCGGCCGGGGTCGTGAAGAAGGGATCCAGCCGGTACTCGGGCTCGATCGAGAGGAGCTGCAGGAAGAAGCGCTCCGCTTTCTCCTTACGGTCGGGAGCCTGGTCGTAGAACCACGCGAGGGCGACGATCCGGTTGGCGTCGACGAGCTGCTCGTCGCTGGCGAGGACGTTCCGATCGAGCAGGGACGCAGCGAGATCCCGGGCCTGGGCGTAGTCTCCGTACTCGAATAAGTCCCTCGCGCGGCGCAGGTCGTCGTCGGCCGCGGCGAGGGCAGCAACCGGCGCCAGCGCGAGGAGCAGCGCAGGGAGGAGGCGTCGAAACCATCGGCCCCAGGCCTTCAACGATCGCCTCCCGCAGGAGGCAGCGCGAAGCGCAGCGGCGCGGAGCGGGCGTGCTCGCCGGCCCGCACGGTGGCCTCGCCGCGAAGGGAGCCGGCGATCCCCGAGCCGCTCGGCGGGAAGAGCTCGAAGCGGATGGACTTCACGTAGCGCTCCTGCCCGGCGTCGTTCCGGGAGAAGGCCACCGCGACCCCTCCTCGCCGATTCACGTCGGCAACCGTACCCTTGTAGGTCCCGTCGAGCCAGACCTCAGCGTCGGGGAGGTCGGAATCGATCGTGAACCAGCCGCTCTCGAGGGGCGCGAGGACGATGCTCCGCTGGACCGGCTCGGCTCCTTCGGCGATCTCGAGGGTCTCCTCCCAGGCTTCGCAGCAGCCGGAGTGGGTGAGGGAGAGGGTGTGGTGGCCGGCGGAGAGCTCACCGGACCAGGAGGGAGCCACCGTGTCGACGGCGGCGCCGTCGATGGAGAGGGTCGCGCCCTGCGGCACCCACCGAAGCTGGACCATTCGCTTGGACCGAGTCGGCCGCTCGTTGGCTTCCGGCGCTGCGGCCCGGGCTGAATCCCGGTTGCGTCCGGGTGCCGTCTCGGGGGAGGCCTTCGCCTCGCGGTCGAGGCCTGCCGGGGCCCCTTCCCCTGGCTCGGCTCGAGCGCCCCGGTCCGACACGGGGCGATCGGACACGGGTCGGTCGGACGCGGGTCGATCGGGCGTGGCAGGCGACGTCGGCCCCGCTGAGGCCTCCGGGCGCGGCGCCGTCGGGTCGGCTTCCGCGCTCGTGCGTTCTCGGGGGAGGCTGCCGGGCGATTCGCTCGGGCGGTCCCGCGGAGGGTCCTCGGACGGTGGAGCAACGCCCGACGGAGCCTCGGGGCGGTTCATCCAACTCCAGAGCCCGAATCCGCCCCCGGCGACCAGGACCGCGGAGCCCAGCACGATGGCGCCTTTCGCGAGCCGCCGCCGGAGCATCCGGCCCCGTCCCATCCGCTCGAGAAGCGCCTTCGCTCGCTCGTTTCCGGGATCGAGGGCGAGCACGCGATCGAGGACGGCCACCGCGCGGGCAGGGCGCCTCGCCGCCATCGCCGCGTGGCCCTCGGCGAGGAGCTTCGCCAGCAGCCGGAGACGGAGCGCCTCGCGGAAACCCTGCGGATCCCCGAAGAAGGCCCGGAGCTCCGCGTCTCCGGCGGAGAGGCCGCTCGCCGCCAGGACCTCGAGGAGCGCGGCCCGAAGCGCCCCCATGCTCGCGTAGCGCGTGTCCGGCTCGCGCCGGAGGCACGTGGCGATCACCTCGGCGAGCTCGTCCGAGCAGGCGGGAGCGGCGAGGCGGGGATCGGGATAGTCGGCCTCGAGGATCCGCCGCAGGGTCTGGGTGGTGTTGTTCCCCTCGAAGGCCATCCGGCCGGTGACCATCCAGTAGAGGATCGTCCCCAGGGAGAAGAGGTCGGCCGCGACCCCGATCTCGCCGCCCTCGATGACCTCCGGAGCCATGTGGAGCGGCGAGCCGACGAGCGCGCCCGTCATGGTCATCCGCTCGTCCTTGCCGATCATCCGGGCGATGCCGAAGTCCATCAGCTTCAGCTCGCCGTCGTCGCCGACCATCACGTTTTCGGGCTTGAGATCGCGATGGATCACGCCGGCGGCGTGGGCGTGCTCGAGGGCCTCGGCCAGCCTCTCGGCCAGCAGGGCGCCGACCTCGGGGAGCCCGATGCCGATCTCCTGGGCGAAGGCGAGGAGGGTGCGTCCCTTCACGTACTCCGTGACGATGAAGCTCTCCGCCGCGTCGTCGCCGGAGAAGTCGAAGATCTCGACGATGTTCGGGTGGCGCAGCCGCGCAACGGCCCGCGCTTCACGAGAGAACCGGCGCCGGCTCTCCTCGCGGCCGGCGAGGTGCGGGTGCATCACCTTGACCGCGACGTCGCGCTCGAGGGCGGCGTCGTGGGCCTTGTAGACCACGGCCATGCCGCCGCTTCCGATCTCCTCGAGGAGCCGGTATCGATCGAGCTGGCGCCCGATCACCGCCCCTCCGCCTCGTCGCCGAAGGTGAGGCCGAGCTGCCGGCCGAAGCGGACGAGCTCTCCGTCCGCGTCCACGAGGCGGGTCTTCGAGGCGTGCGACAGCGGCACCGCCTCGATCTCGCTCCCCTTCAGCGCCACCATGTGATCGAAGACGCCATCCTCCACGAGCTCCACGGCGCGGCAGCCGAACCTCGAGCCGAGGAGGCGATCGTACGCGGTGGGAGTCCCGCCCCGGGCCAGGTGCCCGAGGACCGTCACCCGGATCTCGTGCTCGGTGATCCGCTCGGCCAGGAGGTCCGCCGCCACGCGGCCGGCGCCGCCCAGGCGGACCACGCCCCGGCCCGGAGTGGCCGTCTCCGATTCCGCCACGGAGGGCGCGCCTCCCTTCGGCGCGGCCCCCTCGGCGACGACGATGATCGAGAAGCTCTGGCCGGCCTTGGCCCGCTCGCGGACCATGCGCACCAGCGGCTCGACCTCGTAGGGGATCTCCGGGATCAGCACCGCGTTGGCGCCGCCGGCGATGGCGGCGTGGAGCGCGAGGTGGCCGGCGGTCCGGCCCATCACCTCGAGGAGCATCACGCGGTCGTGGGACTCGGCCGTGGTGTGGAGCCTGCCCACTGCCTCGGTGGCGGTGGAGCGGGCGGTGTCGAAGCCGAAGGTGACGTCGGTGTCGGAGAGGTCGTTGTCGATGGTCTTGGGGCAGCCGACCACCGGGAGCCCCTTCTTGGCGAGGCCGTGGGCGATCTGCAGGGTCCCGTCGCCGCCGATGCAGATCAGCGCGTCGAAGCCGAGTCGGCGCAGCCGCTCGATCACCTCGTCGGAGCGATCCTCCTCCACCCACGAGTCGCCGTTCCGGCGCGGGTAGCGGAAGGGGTTCGCCTTGTTCGAGGTCCCGAGGATCGTTCCGCCGCGATCGAGGATCCCCCGCACCTCGTCGAAGCCGAGCGGGATCGGCGGGATCGGCTCGACCACGCCGAAGAAGCCGTCCTCGAAGCCGAAGACCTCCCACCCACGTCCGACGGCGCTCTTGACCACCGCGCGGATCACCGCGTTGAGCCCCGGGCAGTCCCCGCCGCCGGTCAGCACCCCGATTCGCTTCGTCGACATGGCCACGATCCCGAGCCGAAGACCCGCGCAAGGGCCGGCACCACACCCCTCGAAACCAAAGCCGGCCGAATCCGCGCGATTCTAGGCGCGTGAAGGTGGACGGGCAACGCCAACGTGCCAGGTCTCGGCACGACGGGACCGCTCCTCGGTCTCGTCCGTCGCGGACGCTTACGGCATGGAAAGGCCTCTGCTATACCCTCCGAATGTCGACCGAGCGCCAGACCCTCACCCTGATCGACGGATCCGCCTACATCTTCCGCGCGTACCACGCGATCCGCTCCGAGCTGACAACGTCGAAGGGCCTGCCGACCCGCGCGGTCTTCGGCTTCGCGCGGATGATGCTCAAGTCGCTGCGCGAGGCGTCGCCCACCCACGTGGCCGTAGTCTGGGACAAGGATGGCCGCGCGCTGCGCCAGAAGATCGACCCCGAGTACAAGGCCCACCGCCCCTCGACGCCCGAGGATCTGAAGGTCCAGTTCCCCTACATCCGGCAGGTGGTCGACGCCCTCGCGGTCCCCAGCGTGGAGAAGGAAGGCTGGGAGGCCGACGACCTGATCGCCACGCTGTCGAAGGAAGCGGTGGCGGCGGGCTTCGACGTGGTGATCGTCACCGGCGACAAGGACTTCTCCCAGATCGTGGGCCCCCACGTGCGGCTCTACGACGGGATGATGGACAAGTGGACCGGCCCGGCGGAGGTCGAGGCGAAGTGGGGGGTGCCTCCCGAGCGGTTCCTCGAGCTCCAGGCCCTCCTCGGCGACTCGGTGGACAACATCCCCGGGATCCCGGGCGTCGGCGAAAAGACGGCGGCAGAGCTGGTGGCGCGGTTCGGCGACGCGCAGAGCGTGATCGCGGCCTGCGAGCGCGGCGAGGTGTCGAAGAAGAAGGTCGCTGCCTCCATCGTGGAGGGGCGCGAGCGGATCGCCACGAACCGGGAGCTCGCGAGGCTGCGGGACGACGTCGAGCTGCCGATGACCCCGGCGGAGCTCGTCAGGCGGCAGCCCGATCCCGCCGCCGTCCAGCAGCTCTTCCGGGAGCTCGAGTTCTTCGCCCTCCTGCGGGAGCTGCCGGGCCTGCTCGCCGAGCTGCCTCCGGGAGAGGCCGCCGCCGTAGCACCCACGGTGATGGCCGCCCCGACTTTCGAGCCGCCTCCCACGCTCCTGGTGACGGATTCGGACGCGCTCGCCTCGCTGGTCGCGCGGATCCGGGAGGCGGAGAGCGTCGGGCTCCGGGCGGCGGCGCCGGACGAAGCCGTCCACGACGGGGCCTTCGCCGGACTCGCCGTGGCGATCCCTGGCGGTCCCAGCGCGTATCTCCCGCTGGCGCATCGGGGGATCTTCGCAGGGCCGCAGCTTCCCCGCGACGTGGTCCTGCGCGCGATCGGCGACGCCCTCGCCGGAAAGCGGTGGACCGGCACCGAGACCGGCCGCGACCTGGCGCTCCTCCTTGGCACGGGCCTCACCGTCGATGGACCCGCGGGTGACGCCGCGATCGCCTCCTATCTGCTGAACCCGGCGCGTCGCACCTTCGCGGTGACGGATCTCAGCAGGGAGAAGCTGGGCTTCGACCTCGCAGAGCCCGCGTCGTTCGTCGGAACGGGGAAAGACCGCAAGGCCTTCGCCGACCTC
Source organism: Vulgatibacter incomptus (assembly GCF_001263175.1). Lineage (GTDB taxonomy): Bacteria > Myxococcota > Myxococcia > Myxococcales > Vulgatibacteraceae > Vulgatibacter > Vulgatibacter incomptus. The sequence goes on from NZ_CP012332.1 coordinate 949,494, forward strand.
GAGCCCGCGGTGGTCGGTCAGTGGATGGGCGCCGCCGCGGCGTGTGCCATCGAGATCGAGGCGGCCCTGGCGAAGGAGCTCGGCCCCCTCGAGACGATCTACCGCGAGCTGGAGCTGCCGCTGGTGCCGATCCTCGCCCGGATGGAGGCCGCTGGGGTGCGGCTCGACATCGAGCTGCTCCGGTCGCTGGACCGCGAGCTCGAGGGCATGCTCGCGAAGCGGCTCGCCGAGTGCTTCGCGGCGGCAGGCCACGAGTTCAACGTCGCCTCGCCCAAGCAGCTCGCCCAGGTCCTCTTCGAGGAGCTGAAGCTGCCGGTGCAGAAGCGGACCAAGACGGGGCCGTCCACCGATCACGAGGTGCTCGAGAAGCTCTCCGAGCAGCACCCGCTCCCGGGCCTGATCCTCGAGCACCGCTCGCTCGCCAAGCTCAAGGGCACCTACGTGGAGGCGCTGCCGCGGTTGGTCGGGCGCGACGGGCGCCTCCACACCACCTTCGATCAGACGAACACGGCCACCGGGCGGCTCGCCTCCCTCGAGCCGAACCTGATGAACATCCCGATCCGCACCGAGCTCGGGAAGCGGATCCGCGAGGCCTTCGTCGCAGACGAGGGCTCCGCGCTGATCTCTGCGGACTACTCGCAGATCGAGCTGCGGATTCTCGCCCACGTCACCGGGGATCCGGGCCTGGTGGAGGCGCTGCGGGCCGGGGCGGACGTCCACCGCCGCACGGCCGCCGAGGTCTTCGGCGTGGACGAGGGCGCGGTCACGTCCGATCAGCGCCGGATCGCGAAGATGATCAACTACGCGGTGGCCTACGGCCTCTCCGCGTTCGGCCTCTCCACCCGGCTGGACATCCCGCCCGGCGAGGCCTCGGCGATCATCCAGCGCTACTTCGAGAAATACGCCGGCGTGAAGGCGTGGATCGATCGGATCGTCGCCGAGGCGAAGGTCAACGGCTTCGTCTCCACGCTGGACGGCCGGCGCCGCTTCCTGCCCGACCTCCAGTCGCGAAACCCGGCGCTGCGGCAGGCGGCGGAGCGCGCGGCGATCAACATGCCGATCCAGGGCACCGCCGCAGACATCATCAAGCGCGCGATGATCGTGCTGGACGCCGAGCTGCGACGCTCGTCGGGCGGGGCGCGGCTCCTGCTGCAGGTGCACGACGAGCTCGTGCTCGAGGTGCCCGAAGCGGAGGTCGCGGACGTGAGCGAGCTAGTCCGCCGGACGATGGAGGGCGCCGCCTCCCTCGCCGTGCCCCTCGTCGTCGACGTCTCCCACGGCCCGAACTGGGCCGCCGCTCACTGACGTCGCGTCTTCCCCGGGCGATGACGGGACGGTGGCCTCGAGCTCCAGGTCGGGGCCGTCCTCCATGGCCTCGATCCGGCGCCTGGTGCGCCGGCGGACGCGCCACGCCCCGATCATGAGGACGACCGCGGCCCAGCCCCACAGCAGCTCGTGATCGAGGAAGAGCGGGAGCCAGGCGTAGCGGGCGCGGAGGGTCTTCTTCCAGGCGATCTCCTGGACGAGGAGCGGCTGGCCGTAGGCCTCGATCACGGCGTCGTCCATGGCCGTGCCCCTGGTGAGGCTCGCGATCAGCGCGCGAAACGGTCGTCCGCCCTCCGCGGAGGCGAGGTAGGCGACGATGGACGCGCTCTGGGCGTAGGCGAGGTCCACGTCGGATGGAGAGCGGGGCCACGAGCGGTCGATCTCCTCGAGCGGGATCAGGGCCCTGGCGGCCGACGCGCGGGCGAGCACCGTGCTCCGGGAGAGGGTCCACTCGTCGGCGTAGAGGAGGGCGAATCCCTCGGTGAGCCAGTGCGGGATCCTCCCGCGGACGACGCGCGCGAGGGCCACGTGGGCGAGCTCGTGGCGAAGCACGGAGCGGACGTCGCCGCTGCGGCTCGAGGCCTGGGTGTCCAGCACGACGAGGCCGAGGTCGGGATACGCGACGCCGGCGGCCCATCCCGGAGCGGGCCTCGTACCGGGCTGGAGCGCCCGGAACTCTTCGCGGCCGTGGCCCACGCGGATCTCTACGGGGCCGCCGTCGGGGAGGCCGATGAGCCGCTCCAGCGCCTCGCGCTCGCCGGCAAGTCCGCCGGCGAAGTCGCGGGCGATCGCCTCGGCGACCCCTGGCGCGGCGAGGAGGGTGGTCGAGGCCGAGCCCGGGGTCTCGATCGAGCGGACGGCGATCCTCGGCGCGTCGGCGACCGGGTCGAGGAGGCGCGGGGCGGGTGCTCCCGGGGCCGGCTCGTCCTGGGGCGCGGCGATCGCCGACGAGGGCAGGGCGCTCGCGATCGCGGCGAACGCGACCAGCGCCGCGCGAAATCTCCTCCAGAATCCGTCGGCGTGTCTCATGACGCCTCGGGAGAGAGAGCCGCCTCGACGAGCTCCACCTTGGCGCCCGTGAGCCGGAGGGTCTTCCGCCTGCCCGTGCTCCCGGCGGAGATCTCCACGGCGCGGCGCGGAATCCCCACCAGGTCGGAGATCAGCTCGATCAAGGCGGCGTTCGCTTCGCCGTCCACGGGCGGCGCCGTGAGCTGCACCTTCAATCGTCCATCGTGCTCGCCGACGACCCGGGATCGCGAGGCCCGAGGCTGGACCACCACCTCGACCAGGACCGAATCGGCGGAGACGCGAAGCCATGGGGCCATGAGCTTCCTCCGGCGCCCACCCTAACCACCGATCCCGGGGTCGCAAGCGACGACGGGCCTTGTGGTCGAACCTCTCACCTGTAGGCGGAGTTTTTGCCGTCTTTCGGAATTTGGAATAATGTCCGCTCGAACCCGATCAGCCGAACCGGATCCGAGGAGCGGCAGGTCTGCACGCAGCGGCGACCCGGAACCGGTTCGAGAGGAGCGATCGATGAGAAGTCTGCATAGATGTCTGTTCGTATTCGCGGCGGTGGCCGCCCTGTCGGCGTGTGGCTCGACCGGTGGCGGGAGCTCATCCGGTGACGGAGGATCCGGCGGCTCGCTTCCGGGGACGGGCGGCACCGGAGGCACCGCAGGAAGCGGCGGCACGTCGCAGCCCGGCGGAACGGGAGGCGGCGGAGGCGCTGCCGGCGGAACCGGGGGCTCGTCGGCGTGCGTGGCGGATGGAGAGTCCTGCCAGCTCGATTCCGGCCGTCCCTGCTGCTCGGGCAACTGCGACGGGTCCGTCTGCCGTCCGGCAGTCTTCTGCCGCGGGGTCGGCGACGAATGCGCGTCGGGATCGGATTGCTGCTCGAACCTCTGCGATCAGAGCCTCGCCGTCCCGAAGTGCAAGGACGGTCGATGCAAGGGGGTCGGCGAGGCTTGCGCGGCCGGCGCCGAGTGCTGCACGGCGACGTGCACGAACAACCAGTGTGCCCCGGTCCCCGGAGGGCCCGGCTGCGGCGTCCTTGGCGAGAGTTGCACGTCCGGGGCCGACTGCTGCTCGACGAACTGCAAGGGGAACATCTGCGTCCGCGCGTACACCTGCCAGGCCACGGGCGATCTCTGCTTCAAGGACTCCGAGTGCTGCGGCAACGCCTGCTCGAAGCACGACGGAACACCTGGTGTGTGTCTGCATATCACTGGTGGCGGCGCGACCGGCTGTGTCCAGGACGGTAACCCCTGCTCCGGCGGCACCACCTGCTGCTCGAGGATCTGCGCCGACCCCGGCTCCGGAGCCACCGTTTGCCAGCCCGCAGGCGGCTGCAGGCTCACGGGCAACTCGTGCGGGACCGCCGACGACTGCTGCGGCGGCGGCGTGAACCCCAACGGCACGGTGCAGTGCGCCGGAGGCCGGTGCGACAACGGCCAGGCCTGCAACCCGGTGGGCAACATCTGCGGCGCCCCGGTGCTGCCGGGCGGCGGGAGCATCAACGCCTCGCAGGACTGCTGCGACGGCAAGAAGGCGGTGTGCAAGCTCGACGGCGCGGGAATCCCGCGCTGCTTCGGCGGCAAGTCGCCCGAGTGTCCCGAGGGCTACACGGGCCAGGCGCCCTGCTGCATCGAAGCGGGCGAGACCTGCCAGTTCCGCGATCAGTGCTGCGGGGGCGCGCCCTGCATCCCGGGCCCCAACGGCGGCTTCGTCTGCGCCGAGCAGACCTGCGTCCCCGCGGGAGACACCTGTGATCCGGCGGCCGACACCTGCTGCGACGGAGCGCGCTGCCTCCCGGCCGGGGAGTTCGGGCACGTCTGCCGATACGATTCCGGCGGGACCGGCGGAACGGGCGGTGGCGGGTCCGGCGGATCGGGCGGTACGGGTGGCTCGGGCGGGACCGGTGGCAACCCGTGTGCGCCCAACGGCCAGCACTGCAGCAACGGAACCGACTGCTGCTCGGGGATCTGCGACAACGGGGTTTGCACGGCCCAGCGGATTTGCCAGCAGAAGGACGACGTCTGCACGTCGAGCGGGGACTGCTGTCTGGGTCTCACCTGCATCATCTCGGCAGGGAGCATCTCGGGCACCTGCCAGCAGGGCGAGAGCTGCGGCATGCCCGGCCAGACGTGCACCAACAACGCGGGCTGCTGCCAGGGGCTGCGGTGCCTCGACGACGCCGGCCTCTCTTGCACCGGCGGTTCCTGCGCCTGTGCGGTCGTCCTCGGCTGACCCGTCGACGCGAGCGCTGCTTGACCGGCGCAGCGCCCGGGGGCACCGTCGCCCCCATGGTGCGCGCCGGGTTTCTCCTGTCGATCTTCCTCTCGATGGCTCTCGTTCCTGCCTCAGCCCGGGCCAGCGATCCCGACCCGTGGTTCGGGCACGACAAGTTCCTGCACTTCTCGGTGAGCAACGGCCTCGCCGCCGGTGGCTACGCGGTGAGCTCGCTCTTCTGGGAGGGGCGGACGGAGAGGCTGATCGCTGGCGGGAGCTTCTCGCTCGCCCTGGGGGCCGCCAAGGAGCTCTACGACATGACCGGTCGCGGCGATCCGTCGTGGCGGGATTTCACCTGGGACGTGATCGGAACGGCGACGGGCCTGGCGCTTGCCTGGGGGATCGACGAGCTCTTCTTCCGGTCGGATGCCCGCAAGCCGGTCGAGGCCGCCGCCACCCCCGGCGGGCTCGCCATTCGCTGGTAGCGCAGCTCGCGCCATGAGGCCGGCGGACGAAGGAATTCGTCTCACCGGCCTCGGTGGAGCGACCTGCTACTCCAGCGCGTAGCGGACCTGCACGGAGGCCCGAACCTGGATCTCGCCGGGCTCGACGGAGGTGGAGGCGCCCCTCATGTCCATCGCCATCGACTTCATCATCATCGGCTGCGGGGGCCCGATCTCGGCGCCAGCCTCGTGGGCCTCGCGCAGCGCGCCGAGCTTGGCGCCGAGCGAGGAGGCGATGGCGGTGGCCTTGGCGCGGGCGTTCGCCGACGCGAGGCGAAGGGCCTCGATCCGCTGCGGCGTGTCGTCAGCGATCTCGAAGGAGACGCCGTCCACGGAGTTCGCTCCACCCGCGAGCGCGGCGTCGAGCACCGAGCCCACCGTGGGCCCCTTGGCGTCGAGGGCCAGCTCGACGCGGAGGGTGTTCGTGGCGCGGAAGCCGATCACCTTGGGGTCGTGATCGTACTCACCCGGCTTCGGCTGGGCGTAGACCGGGTAGAGGTTGATCCGGTCGGTGGCGATCTTGTTCGCCGGGACGCCGAGCTTGCGCAGGGAGGCCATCACCTTCTCCATCACGGCGTTGACGGCGGCCTGGGCCTTCTGCGCGGTCGGCGCCTGCTGCTGCACGCCGAAGCGCACCACGGCGAGGTCGGGGGCGGCGTGCACGACGCCTACGCCTTCGGCGGCGACCATCGGCGGGGGCATCATGGCGCCCTTCTCCGCATCCGCGGCCCGTGCAGCGAGGGGAGCGGAGAGGAGGAGGAGGGGGAGGATCAGGGATCGACGCATCGTTCGTCTCCAGGGTTGACGCAGCAAGCTTCGCCCGGCGCGCCCACGTGTGAGGCGGCCCGACGCTCGGTACTTGTAGGTCCGACGATCTCCGGCCGCCGGGAATTCACCCGAATCCGCACGAAATCCGAGCGCGGGTGAAGCCCTCAGCCGATGATGAAGTCCTCGACGATGAGCTTGCCCGTGCGGAAGCGCTCCAGGGTGAAGCGGTCGAAGATCTCGTCCTTGGCGCCGCCGGCCATCCACGTGGCCATGGCCTCGGTGACGGCGGGGGCCATCATGAAGCCGTGGCCCACGAAGCCGTTGAGCTGGAGGAGGTTGGGCAGCTCCGGGGTCTCGCCGAGGATCGGGTTGTTGTCGGGCGTGTGGTCGTAGCAGCCCGCCCACTGGCGGATGACCTTCACGTCGCGCAAGGAGGGCACGCAGTCGATGATGGCCTTCGAGTAGCGCGCCAGGAAGCGCAGGGTGGAGCCCATCTCGAGGCCGGCGGGCTCGTTGGGATCGCCCATGCCGCCGACGATCTCGCCGCGCATCGACTGGCTGAAGTAGAGGCCGCTGTGCCCGATGATCGAGACGAGGGGCCCGAGCCACGGCTTGAGGGGCTCGCTGCTGCAGATCTCGTGGCGGTGCGGCTCGTTGGGGAGCTCGACGCCGGCGAGCCGCGCGACGCCGGGAGACCACGCGCCGGCGGCGTTGACGAGGACGTTGCAGCGCACGGTGCCGCGGTCGGTGCGGACGCCGAGGACCTTGCCGCCGCCGGTCTCGATGTCGAGCACCTTGGTGAAGGTCTCGACCCGGACGCCGAGCTTCCGGGCGCCGTTGGCGTAGCCCCAGAGGAAGGGCCAGGGGAAGACCACGCCGTCGTCGGGGTTGAAGGCCGCCGCGACGAACTTGCCGCCGTCGAGCTGGGGGACGATCTCCTTGGCGCCGCCAGGCGAGAGCATGCGCGTGGGGACGCCGAGGCTGTTGTGGAGGCGGGTGTTCTGCTCGAGGCGATCGGCCTGCTCCGCGTCCGGCGCGAGGAAGAGGTAGCCGCCCTGGCGGAACCAGACGTTGATGCCGAACTCCCGCGCGAACGAGCGGCAGAGCTCGATGGAGCGCTTCGCGAGGCGGACGTTGGTGGCGGTGGACCACTGGGCGCGGACGCCGCCGCCGTTGCGGCCGGAGGCGCCGCTGCAGAGGTAGCCCTCCTCGAGGACCAGGACGTCCTTGCGCCCGAGGCGGGCGAGGTTCCAGGCCAGCGAGAGGCCCATGATGCCGCCGCCGACGATCACGACGTCGGCGTGGGCCGGGAGCGGCTCGGTGGGCCGAAGGGGGTGGGACTCCGCCTTCGGGAAGCCGTCGGCCTCCACCTGGTCGTAGGGCTCGATCGGCGGGGGAACTCCGGGCCCGGGGACCTCGGTCGGATCCACCGGCCAGGTCGCGAGCTCGCCGTAGGAGACGAGGCGCGTGGGCGGGCGCGGCGTGAAGGGGAGGAGGGCGGAGTGGGGAACCTTGGCCTCCGCCTCCAGGATCCGGGCGACCGCAGCGGTGCAGCTCTTTCCCTGGCAGAGGCCGGTCCCGAAGCCGGTGAAGCGCTTGACCGACTCGATGTCGCGGAAGCCCTTGGCGATCGCGTGGCGCACGTCGTCGACGGTCACGTCCTCGCAGGTGCAGACGAAAGCCTTGCTCATCCTTCACCTCGAACCGCGAGGAGGGCGACCGCCGTGCGGCCGGCGCCGTCGCCCTGGCGGCGGCTCTCAATTGGCGTACAGGTTCCGGTCATCTCGCCGCAGGCGAGGACCCCCGGGACGCCGGTGGAGAAGCGCTCGTCCACGCGGACGGCGAAGCCCCCGTCGCGCCAATCGACGTGGGCGCCTGCGTGCCTCGCGAGGTCCAGGAAGGCCGACGTCTCGCCGGCCACGGCGATGAGGTCGCATCCCACCTTCATCGGCCGGCCCGGACCGTTCGCGATCACCGCGCCGGCGACCTTCGACCGACCCACGGCCCGCAGGAGCTGGCCCTCGGGGCAGCCTCGCAACCCGACCACCGCGCGGAGCTCGGCGCCTGCGTCGACGAGGAGCTTCGCGAGGGCGTCCCGCTCGGGTCCGTGGCCCGCGACCACCACCTCGCGGCCCGGCAGGATCCCGTCGCGGGTCACGAGGCGCGCCAGCGCCCGCCCCGCGAAGACACCCGGGAGCTCGTTGTTCCCGAACGGAGCCAGGAGCTCGGTGGCGCCGGCGGCGAGGATCACGACCTTCGGACGGATCACGAGGAGGCGCCTGCCGGGAGCCTTCGCCGCCACGAGGATCCCGTCCTCGCGGTAGAGGCCGAAGGCGAAGGTCCGCGTGAACAGGTGTACGCCCGCCTGGCGCAGGGCCGCCTCGGAGCCGTTCCTCTCGTCGGAATAGAGGCCCGTTTGCAGCCTCCCGCCGGTCGTGCCCTGCTCGTCGACGAGGGTCACCGCCGCCCCGCCGACCTTGGCGGCGGCGAGGGCCGCGGCGGTCCCCGCGCTCCCGCCTCCGACAACGAGGATGTCGGTCCGGTGCTCGAGGAAGCTCGCGCCTTCCCGCCTCGCCTCGTCCGGCAGCAGGCCCAGGCCCGCCATCTGCCGGGCCACCGTGGCAACCACCTTCTCCACCAGGGGCACGCCGGCGAAGAGGGTGTGATGGTCGAGGCCCTTCGGGTACATCCAGTCGATGGTCCGGAAGACGTCGCGGTCCACGCCGGGGAAGGCGTTCTGGCGCTCGATCTTGCAGCCCTCGCGCGCCGGCGTGATGCAGGTGTAGACGTTGGGCTCGCCGTCGACCCGCATGACGCAGTGGGAGCAGCGGCCCGAGAGGCAGTAGGGCCCCCTCGCCCGGTGGTACTTCACCGCGCGGGAGAAGACCTCTACGCCGGCAGCCAGGAGCGAGGCGGCGATCGGCTCGCCCTCCTTGGCCGGAATGGGCTCGCCCTCGAACTCGAGCCGGATCTCCCGACCGGCGGGACCGCCCGAAAGCCTCTCAGCCTTTGCCATGAACGCGCCTCTCGGCTCGGCGGGAGTTCAGGTCGACCGCCGGAAAATCGCCGGCTCTATAGCACGAAACGCGGGCGCTCCGAGCGCCTCGACAGGCCCCTGGAGCGCGCCTCTCGCTGCCTTCGCGATCCATGCCGTCGGGACGGCCATCCTTTCGGGCGAGCAACCCCTTGACGCCATGCATAGTCCGCGCATAAAGATGCGCGCCATGAATGAGCGGGTCGGAGTCATCGGCGCGTCGGGCTACTCGGGGATCGAGCTGACGCGCATCCTGGCGGGTCATCCCGGCGTTCGCCTGATCCTGGCGTCGAGCGATCGCTGGGCGGGCGAGCGCGTGGAAGAGGCCTCCCGGATCGCCGGGCGGGAGCTCCGCTACGTGGATCTGGCCCAGGCCGAGCGCCTCGCCGCCGAGTGCGACGTGCTCTTCCTCGCCACGCCGGCGGACGCGTCCCTGCGGCTCGCCCCCGCGCTCCTCGAGCAGGGCTGCCGGGTGATCGACCTCTCCGGCGCGTTCCGCATCGATGATTCGGCGGCCTTCGAGCGCTTCTACGGCCTCACCGCTTCGAACCTCCAGTCCAGCGCCGTCTACGGCCTCCCCGAGCTCTTCCGCAACCGGGTCCACGGCGCGCGCCTGGTGGCGAACCCCGGCTGCTATCCCACCGCGGCCTCCCTCGCCCTGGCGCCGCTCCTCCGCGAGGAGCTCCTCGAGCCCGACCTGATCGTGAACGCCGCCTCCGGCGTGACCGGCGCGGGGCGGACGGCGAAGGAGGATTTCAGCTTCGCCGAGGTCGCGGAGGACTTCCGCGCCTACAAGGTCCTGCGCCACCAGCACACGCCCGAGATCGAGCAGACGCTGTCGGGCTGCGCCGGCAGCGCGGTGAACGTCACCTTCACGCCGCACCTCCTCCCGATCCGCCGCGGGATCCTCTGCACCTCCTACGGCCGCCTCCGGCGCAAGGCCACCTCGGAAGAGCTCCGCGCGCTCCTCGAAGAGGCCTGGCACGACGAGCCCTTCGTCGACGTGGCTCCTTCGCCGGACCAGGTCTCGCTCCACCGCGTGGTCGGCACCAACCGCTGCCTCGTCGGCGTCGCCTGCGAGCCCGAGGTCGGCGGCAGGGTGGTGGTCGTCTCCGCCATCGACAACCTCGTGAAGGGCGCCGCCGGCCAGGCGGTCCAGAACCTCAACCTCCTCCTCGGCTTCGACGAATCGACGGGCCTGTCCGGCCTTCGAGGCTTCCACCCATGAATCTCCCCCTCGGTTTCACGTTCTCCGGCGTCCCCTGCGGCATCAAGCCCCACCGCCGGGACCTCGCCCTCGTGGCGAGCGACGTCCCATGCGCCGCCGCCGGCGTCTTCACCGTGAACAAGGCGAAGGCCGCTCCCGTGCTCGACGCCGAGGCGAGGCTCCCCTCCGCCGGCGTTCGCGCCGTGGTGATCAACGCCGGCAACGCCAACGCCCTCACCGGCAGCGCGGGCCCCGCCGCCGTGGCGCAGGTGCACGCTGCCATCGCCGAGGCGCTCGGCGTCTCTCCGGAGGCCGTGCTCTCCGCCTCCACCGGCGTCATCGGCGTGCCGCTCCCCGCGCAGAAGATCGTCGCCGCCGCCCCGGCCCTCGTCGCCGATCTCAAGGCCGACGCCCAGCCCGCGGCCGAGGCGATCATGACCACCGACACCCGGAAGAAGCTCGCTTCGCGGGTGGTGCACCTGGGCGGCGCCGAGGTCACGATCGCGGCGATCTGCAAGGGCTCGGGGATGATCGCCCCCCAGCTCGCGACCATGATCTCGGTGATCACCACCGACTGCGCGATCGCGCCCGAGCTCCTCGCCGGCGCGCTGCGGACGGCGGTGAAGCCGACGTTCAACCGGCTCACCGTCGACGACGACATGAGCACCAACGACGCCGTCTTCGCCATGGCGAACGGCATGGCGGGCAACGCGCCCCTCGAGGCGGGGAGCGCGGACCTCGCGCTCTTCACCGAGGCCCTCTCGTCGCTCTGCGAGGAGCTCGCCAAAGAGATCGCCGCGGACGGCGAGGGCGCCACCAAGCGCCTCGAGATCCGTGTGAACGGCGCGCCCGACGAGGCGATCGCCGAGGACGTAGCCAAGGCGATCGCGGGCTCCTCCCTGGTGAAGGCGGCGATCTTCGGCGCCGATCCCAACTGGGGCCGCATCCTCTCCACCGTCGGCGCCCGCGCGGGCTCCCAGGGCTTCGCGATCGATCCCTACGGCGCGAGCGTGAAGATCCAGGACCTCGTCGTGTACGACGGCGCCCCCGCCGACGCGGACAAGACGATCCTCAAGGCGCGGATGCGCGAGCCCGAGGTGAAGGTCGACGTCGAGCTCCGCGCCGGCGCCGCCTCCGCCACCGCCTGGGGCTGCGACCTCTCCTACGACTACGTGAAGATCAACGCGGACTACACCTCGCTGATCGTGCAGACCCCCACCGGCGGCGTGGCCAAGGACGAGCGGCTCTCCAACTACAGCCCCGCGTTCAAGGTCTCCCTCCTCGTGGAGGCCCTCGGCTACATCTCGCGCTTCAAGGGCCAGCGCTGCGTCATCAAGTACGGCGGCGCGGCCATGACCCGCGAGTCGCTGAAGCGCTCCTTCTGCGAGGACATCCTCCTCCTGCGCTCCGTCGGCCTCTGCCCGATCGTGGTGCACGGCGGCGGCCCCGACATCACCCGCGCTCTCGAGAAGATGGGCGGCACCGCCGAGTTCATCGACGGCCAGCGCGTCACCCATGCCTCGGATCTCAAGGTTGTGGAGATGGTGCTCACCGGCTCCATCAACACCGAGCTCGTGACGCTCCTCAACCAGCGCGGCGCAAACGCCGTGGGCCTCTCCGGCAAGGACGCGGCGCTCCTCGAGGCCAAGAAGCTCGTGCGCGAGGACGGCAAGGACCTGGGGCAGGTGGGCGAGCTCACCAAGGTGAACGCGAACCTCCTCGAGCTGTTGCTGCAGCGGGACTACGTGCCCGTGATCTCGCCGGTGGGCCTGGGCGAGGGCGGCCACGGCTACAACCTCAACGCCGACGTGGTGGCCGCAGGCGTCGCCGCCGCGGTGGGCGCGAGCAAGCTCATCTACCTGAGCGACGTGCCGGGGATCCTGGACGGCGGCGAGCTCGTCAGCGAGCTGAACGCCCGCACCCTCCGCGAGGAGCTGAATTCCGGCAAGATCTCCGGCGGGATGACCGTGAAGGCGCGCTCGATTCTGCGCGCGCTAGAGGGCGGCGTCAGCGACGTCCACGTGATCGACGGGCGCACGCCCCACAGCGTGATCGCCGAGCTCTTCACCGAGCACGGCGTGGGTACGCTCATCCGCGCGGGGGAGGGTGACCCCTCCTTGAAACAGGTGGGCTGAACCTAGGAGGACGAATGGCCGAGGCAGGACTCGAGGCGCGCAGGAGCGCCATCCGCCACATCATCCGCACCCAGCGGGTCGGGACCCAGGAGGAGCTGCGGCAGCTCCTCGTCGAGAGCGGCTACGACGTGACCCAGGCCACGCTCTCGCGGGACCTGGCGCGGCTCAAGGCGCGGCGGGTCTCGCTGCCGGAGGGCGGCGGGATCTACGAGCTCGACGAGCTGCGGGCCCCCGACGATCCCGAGGAGCTCGTACAGGCGGGAGAGTTCGTCAACGGCCTCGACTCCAACGAATTCCTCGTCGTGGTCCACACCCGGCCCGGCGCCGCCTCGGCGGTGGCCCTCGCCCTCGACAAGGCCCGGCTCCCCCTCCTGCTCGGGACCATCGCCGGCGACGACACGATCTTCCTCGCTCCGGCCCGGCGCATCCGGGCCGAGAAACTCCTGCAGCACCTCGCGTCTCTTTGGAAGAAAGGCAGTTAGCAATGGCAAAGCAGAAGATCGTCCTCGCGTACTCGGGCGGCCTCGACACCTCGGTGCTCGTGCGGATCCTGGGCGAGGAATATGGATACGACGTGATCGCCTGCCACGTGGACGTGGGCGAGGCGCGCGACAAGGACCTGGTGATCGCGCGGGCGAAGAAGGCCGGCGCCGTCGCCGTCGAGGTCGCCGCGGCGCAGGACGAGTTCGCTCGGGACTTCTGCTTCCCGGCCCTCCAGGCCAACGCGATGTACGAGGGGATCTACCCCCTCTCCGCCGCTCTCTCGCGGCCGCTGATCTCCAAGCACCTCGTGGCCGCCGCCCGCAAGCACGGCGCCACCGCCGTCGCCCACGGCTCCACCGGCAAGGGCAACGATCAGGTCCGCTTCGACCTCGCGGTGAAGGGCCTCGCTCCCGACCTCAAGATCGTGGCGCCCCAGCGCGAGCGGAACATCACCCGCGACGCCGCGATCGAGTACGCCGCGAAGCACGACATCGAGATCCCCGCCACCAAGAAGAGCCCCTTCAGCGTCGACGAGAACCTCTGGGGCCGCAGCATCGAGGGCGGCGTCCTCGAGGATCCGAACCAGGAGCCTCCCGAGGAGGCCTTTGCCTGGACCAAGAGCTGGAAGGACGCGCCGAACGAGCCCGCCTATCTGGAGATCGGCTTCGAGGCCGGCAAGCCGGTGAGCGTGAACGGCCAGGCCATGGGCCCCGCCGCCCTCATCCATGAGGTTGGCCGGGTAGCCGGCGAGAACGGCGTCGGCCGCATCGACCTCATGGAGAACCGCGTCGTCGGCATCAAGAGCCGCGAGCTCTACGAGTGCCCGGCCGCGGTGGTGCTCATCGCCGCCCACAAGGACCTCGAGCGCTTCACCACCCTGGGCATGTCGCACCGGGTGAAGGCGATGCTCGACACCAAGTTCGCCGAGCTCATCTACGAGGGCTTCTGGTTCTCGCCGTACCGCGATGCGCTCCAGGCCTTCAACGACGCCCACGATCGCACCGTCACCGGCACCGTGCGCGTGCGCCTCTTCAAGGGCCACTGCCAGGTGGTCGGCCGCAAGTCGGAGAACGGCATCTACAACCACGCCCTCTCCACCTACGGCGTAGACGACGCCTTCGATCACCGCGCGGCGGAGGGCTTCATCAAGCTCGTGGGGCTCCAGCTCCAGGAGTACAGCCGCCTCCACTCCGAGAAGTAACCAGTCTCACTCGTGCCGGGCGTCGCCGAGAGCGGCGCCTGGTTCGCGGCCTCGGCGCTTCCCCGCGCCGGGGCTCGCTGAAGTCGATTTGAGGAAGCACATGATCGCCAAGACCGCCGCCGCAGGGGGCCCCGGCCTCCACCCGGAGATGCTCGCCTTCTCGAGCTCCCTCGACCTCGACATCGCGCTGCTGCGCGAGGACCTCCTGGGGAGCCTCGCCCACCTGACGATGCTGTCGCGCTGCGGGATCATCCCGCGCGAAGCGGCTGCCGAGCTCAAGGCCGGTCTCCTCTCCATCCGCCGCGCCGCGGACGACGGCACCCTCGAGCTCCCCGCCGAGGAAGACGTCCACATGGCCGTCGAGGCCTGGCTCCACGCCAACGTCGGCGCCGCCGCGGGCCTCCTCCACACCGGCCGCTCCCGCAACGATCAGGTCGCCGTCGACCTCAAGCTCCACGTTCGCGAGCAGGTCCTCGTCATCCGCGAGGCGCTGGCCAGGCTCGTCCTCCTGCTCGTCGAGCGCGCCGAGGGCGGCCTCGAGACGCTGCTGCCCGCCTACACCCACCGGCAGCGCGCCCAGCCCGTCAGCCTCGCGTACTGGTACGCCTCCTACGCGGCCATGGTCGTCCGCGACCTCGACGCCTTCGCCTTCGTGCAGGATCAGGTCGACTCCATGCCCCTCGGCGTCGGCGCAATCGCTGGCACCACGCTCCCGAACGATCGCGAGATCCTCCGCGGGCTCCTGGGCTTTACGCGGATCACGGTGAACGGTCTCGACACCGTGGGTGACCGCGACTTCGCCCTCGACTACGCCTACGCCGCCGCGCGCTTCCTCCTGCACGCCAGCCGCCTCTCCACCGACCTCGTCGACTTCACCTCCGCCGAGTTCGGCTTCGCCAAGCTCGACGACGAGATCGCCTGCGGCTCCAGCATGATGCCGCAGAAGAAGAACCCCGACGCCTTCGAGCTCGTCCGCGGCAAGAGCGGCAAGGCCGTCGGCAACCTCGTCAACCTCCTCGTCACGGTCAAGGGCCTCCCCGGCGGCTACAACCGCGACCTGCAGGAGGATCGCGGCCCCCTCCTCGAGACCGGCAAGCTCGTCCGCGGCGTCGCCTCGATCCTCCAGCTCGCGCTCCCGCGCGTTCACTTCCAGCCCGAGCGCTGCCTCGCCGCCCTCGAGGCCGACGCCACCCAGGCCACCGATCTCGCGGAGGCGCTCGTGAAGAAGGGCCTTCCCTTCCGCACCGCCTACCAGGCCGTGGGCAAGCTCGTCCGCGCCTGCCAGGAGCGCGGCCTGCCCCTCGGCAGCGCCACCCCCGAGCTCGCCGCCAGCGTCGACCCCGTCTTCGACGCGGCCACCCTCGAGGCCGCGAGCATCAAGGGCGCACTCGCCCGCAAGCAGAGCGCCGGAAGCACCGGCCTCGAGCCCGTGCGGGCCCAGCTCGCCCAGCTCCGTGCCCGCGCCGACGCCGAGCTCGGCGCCGTTGCGAAGCTGCCGCGCCTCGACGCGCTCTTCGCGTCGCTCGAAGCCGCGGCGCTCTGAGAGTCGGTTCGCAGTGCCGAATGGCGGATCCTCCTCCTGCGACGGTCGATTGCCTCCAGGTCGCCGAGCCCCCCGGGATTGCAGACCGATCCGATGTGATAGCCTGAGGCGAATATCCGAAAGGGGGCTCGGAGATGAGGATTGCAACCGTTGCCTTGGTAGGAGTCGTGGCGAGCGCGGGGTGCGTGGGGAATCTCTTCGGAGATGACACGAACCACCAGTGCTACAAGCGCTACACGCTGACACAGCCGCTGGCTGCCTGCGAGGCTGGCGTCGAACAGAGCCTCCCGAACGTCGCCCTGGGTTTCGACAAGCGCTTCTTCGAGCGGGACCCGCAGGCCGCAGTCGTTGCATCCGTCTCGGGGAGCTCGATGGTCGTGGAAGGTCCCTGGAACACGCCCTACACGTTCACCTGGTTCGAGTCGCTGGAGGACATGTTCCAGCCCGGCGACGAGATCGACGTGTCCGGCGATCTGGAATGGCACGTAGTCGTCGGCCCGCGGTTTACGGTCGCCCAGTCGAGCATCGGCGCCTTCTCACCGCAGACGCCCGGTCGCCCTGTCGAGGACGGACCCGAGGTCGATTACGTCCCGACGTGTCAGACCAGCAGCTCCGATCCGGTGTGGGGGGTCGAGGCGACGCTGGGAGACGATCGCGTCGACGTCGCCCAGGGCACGCGCGGCTCCATCGGTGAGTGGGAGATCCTCTTCCACGGCGCGATCTCTTCGCCCGGCTCGAGCACAGCCTGCTTGGTCGCGGAGGGCAACTTCCAGGCGATGGTGTCCGCGTGGCGGGCGAACGATCCGTAGCTGCTGGACTCGAACCGCGGGGATGAAGCTCTCGGCGGGCGATCAGCGCTGGGGCGCGAGTCCCGGCGCCTGACCGGGAGCATTCGCGCGGGCCGACGCCTGTTGCTTGCGCACCGCGCCGACCACCAGCAATGCCGAAATCAGCGTCGCCATCACGCCCGGGCCCGCGAAGAAGTACTTCCAGCTCAGGAGCGCATTGGCAGCCTGGCTTCCAACGAGCGCCCAGGCGATGCCCGACACCACGGGCCAGCTCTCCGGCTTAACGCCATCGAGCTTCCAGGCGGTGAACGCGGAGAAGAGCAGGAACACCGACGTCAGGATCCCGAAGCCGAACCAGAAGCCGTACCAGGTGGCGTCCGAGCCGTTGAAGTCGAAGTGAACGGTCTTCATAGAGCCGAAGACCGCATCCGCCTCCGGACCCATGCTCGCCTCGGAGAACATGCCGCCGACCGTGTGTCCGGTGAAGAAGAGCACGAGCAGAACGGAGGCGGCGCGGAACCAGGTGATGTGTTTCATCGTTTTCCCTCTTGCTCAGCTCGCCCGCACGAAGCGGTAGCCGATACCCCGGACGACAGGTCCGAACGGCAGCGGCGTCTCGAAGTCGACCACCTCGGTGTGCGTCGGAATCAGCTCCGGGGCGAAGATCTTCCGGATGGTCGCCTCGGAGCGGCGACGGGGCCCGATGGGGCGCCAGTCGAACGCGTGCCGCTTTCCCCAATGGCCGAGGACGAGCTCACCGCCCGGTGCGAGCCATCGGAGCACCTGTCGCTTGTAGACGGCGACGCTGCCCCCGACCAGCGAGTGGAGGCATCCGGAGTCGAGCACTACGTCGAAGGGGCGCTCCGGCGCGTAGTCGAAGAGGTCGGCGCAGACGAACTCGACCGCCACGCCCTTCTTCGCGGCCAGCGCCCGGCCCATATCGAGGGCCTCGGGGAAGAGGTCGAGCGCCGTGACCTCCATGCCCCTCTCCGCCATCCAGACCGCGAAGGCGCCGGTTCCGCAGCCGACGTCCAGCACGCGGCCTCGTCCGTTCCGCGCCTCGATGGCGTCGATCAGGACGCCCTCTGGCTCGTCCCGATGCCAAGGGACGAGCTCCGGCCGGCCATTCGCCTGCCGGTAAAATTTTTGCATCACGAGCTTCGCCATTGCGCTCATGTCGAACTCCTTTGGAGCGCGAAGTGAAACACGTGCGAGCGGTGATTCGCAACGTCGATGGTGCCCGGCCGCAAAACCGAAGGAGGGGGGAACTTGGGGTGCCGGGCTTTCAAGTTCTTCCCGGGGAACGGCTTCGCGACAGATCTGTCATCAATTCGGACCTGTGAGGAACTGACTTACACTCATGGTTATCAATGAATTGCATGCGCGATGTCGCGTGTTGAGCGCTGTGCCTCTGCGATGGAGCCCCTCGAGTTTGCGCATCGGTAGGGGTGGACGAGAGCATGGGGACGCCCCCGACGGTCGGGGGCTAGGAGGAATGCCCCCATGAAGTGGCTCACTTTTCTCGCGGTTGCGTTCACCTTCGCGTTGTCCGCGCCGAGCTCCGCCGCCGCCAGCACTTGCGTCATCGACTCGAAGAACGCCCGCTGCATCTGCCCGATGCACTACGACCCCGTCTGCGGCATGGATGGCAGGACGTACGGCAACTCCTGCGATGCGGGTTGCGAATGCATGAGCATCGCCTACGCCGGAGAGTGCGACGACGCGTGTACGAAGTCGTGTGACGGCACTGCCTACGAGCCCGTCTGCGGCGTGGATGGCAAGACCTACGGAAACGACTGCTACGCCGAGTGCCTCGAAGTGAAGGTCGAGTACGAAGGCGCG
Source organism: Vulgatibacter incomptus (assembly GCF_001263175.1). GTDB lineage: Bacteria > Myxococcota > Myxococcia > Myxococcales > Vulgatibacteraceae > Vulgatibacter > Vulgatibacter incomptus. The sequence goes on from NZ_CP012332.1 coordinate 967,555, forward strand.
TGCCAGGTGGCCTCACCGCTTCCGCACGGCTGATCCTCGATCGGCCGGCTTCGTCGACCCGCTACACTCAGGGTGTGGCGGGTCGAGGTGCTGCTGGTCGGCATTAGACCCTGGCGCGATAGACGAAGACGCGCCCGTCGAGGTCGTTCTCCTCTCCCACGCGCTGCAAGCCCACCTTCTCCAGGATTCGAATCGAACCGAGGTTCTCGATGCGGCTCCGCCCTTCGACCAGCTTTCCGGGAAATCGTTTCGAGAACCAGGTCATGCACGCAGCCGCCGCCTCGGTCCCGAGACCTCTGCCCCAAAACGCCTCGAAGAATCGGTAGCCGAGGTCGTAGACGCCGGTCTCGGGCATGAACTTGAATCCGCACCAGCCGATGAACGAGCCATCGGCCTTCTGCTCCACAGCCCAGCGACCGACACCGTGGAGGCGGTACTGCGGGAAGATCCTGTCCCGGAGGATCGCCGATGCCTCCTCGTCGTCGGCGAGAGGGCCATCGCCGGTGTAGCGGTACACGTTGAGGTTCTCGTTCAGCAACCGCAGCTGACGCGCGTCGCTTGCTTCGAGCTCCCGGAGGACGAGGCGGTCGGTCTCTAGGATGAGGGACATGGGTCGAGTATACCGCCGGCCTTTGGCGATCCGGCGGGCGACGATCTTCACGGCCTCCGGCTCTCGAGAACCGTGGCCGCTCCCGACGTGACCCACCTCTTCTTCGAGAAGAGCTGAGTCCGAGCGGGCCGCTACTCCTTCGCGGCCCGCGCCTTCTTCTTCACGGGCTTTTTCACCGCGGTCTTCTTTGCGGCGTCTCGCTGGGCCTCTTTGCGGGCCTCGGAGGCGACGCGGGCCTCGGCCTTGGCGGCCTTCTTGAGGCGCTGCTGCTCGCGGAAGCCCAGCTTGGCGGGCTTGGGCGTCGGCGCCTTCGGCTCACCAGCGGGCGCACCGGCCGCGGAGGCGGGGGCGGGCGACGCGGCCGTGGCCGTGGCTGTGGCGGCCTTGGGGCGCTTGGGCTTGGGCGCGAGCTCCAAAGACGGACCGCCGTAGGCCTGCGAGAGCATCTCGAGGGCGATGGGGTGGAGCTCGCCGCCGTGCTCCCGCGCCTCCTCCTCGAGCATCGCGAACCAGAAAAGCCGCTTGGTGACGAGGGTCGCGTAGGCGCCGGGAGGAAGCGTGAATGCCACGTTCACCCGGAGTCGACCGCGGTTCATCTCGTCGGGCCTGGGCTCCGACACGACGAGCTTGCCCGGGTAGATGATCAGCGGGCGCTCCTCGTGCTTGAAGAACATCCCGGGGAGGCGGGTGAGCTCGAGGTCCCGGAGGGAGAGCCGCTCGCGCTGGAGCGTCTCCTCCACCGCGTGCCGCGTCTCCTCGTCGTCGTACTCGGAGTCCGGCGCAAGGAGGGGGAAGTCACGGTCGCGCAGGTCGCGGAGGACGTCGCCCCCGATCTCGCGCGGGAAGAGGAGACGTCCCGCCTGGTAGCGGAGGGAGATCAGCTCGCGCTCGTCGATGAGCCCCTGGAGGAGCCGCCGGACGCCCTCGTTCCAGAGCCAGCTCTGGTACTCGAAGAGGAGGAGCGCGCGGTATCGCGGCTCGATCTCCAGGAAGGCGCCCGCCCAGTCGTCGGGGTACTCACGGAGGTGGACGAGCACGTTGCGGTAACGGGCCACGGCCTTGTGCGGGCAGTGGCGGTCCCAGTCGCCCCAGTGCTCGGCCCAGAACTTCTTCACCTTCGCGTCTTCGCTCTGGTCGAGCGGCGAGGGCTTGGCCATGTAGTTGTAGAGCGCGTGCTCGGTGTTGCCGCGGATGAGGTCCTTGGCGATGAAGCCCTGGCCGTGCTTGAGGGCGCCGAACCGCTGGGAGTCGAAGTAGTTGACCACGCCCACCCGGCGCACGTCGGCCACCGACGCGGCGAGCCGGGCCACGTCCTCCTCGGAGAGATCCCGGACGGTGATCGCGAAGCGGTTGGCCGTGAGGTGGCGGGCGGAGAGGGGCTCGGCGATGCGCCCCAGGTACTTCAGGCGCAGGTCGGGCTCCTGCATCTCCGCGTCCTTACCGCGGACCGCGACGAGCTGCTCGGTGCGGCCCTGCTTGTCCTTGAGGCCGCAGAAGCTGATCGCCTTCTGGGGCACGCGCATCCGCGTGGCAATCCGCTGGACCGCCTCGAAGGTCGAGAGCTTCTGCTTGTCCATCAGGTAGACGCGGTGGGGGCCCTTGGGATCGAAATCGATCCGGTAGGCCTCGCGGACCACGAAGTCCTCGGGCCGCTGTTTCAGCTTCATCTCTCGAACCTCTCGTCCCGGCCGGCGCCGGGCGCGCGGCAGCGGGGAAACGGCCGCTTCTACCACAGGCAGGAAAAGTCGACCGGGGATCATCGAAAACGCGGACGGGGGCGGGGGCCTTCCCGAAAGCGGGGGTTGGCCCTGGCGAGGCCGCTCAAACGCAGGAACCTGGCCGAATCCGGTCCTTCGGGGATGGCGGGTCGGGAGTCGACCGGGCCACCCCAAGGCCCATGAAAGCGAGTGTCAGGGGTGCTTGGTCCGCTCGATTTCATGGAATCGAGGGCGCGAGGGAGGGCGCCGCCTCCCTCGATGACGACGTCCACGTTTCCGCGGAAACGTCCCGGCGTCTGACCTGTGACGCTCCTCTCGTTCCGGTGACAGTGGGCGCCCTCATACTGCGCCCCGTGGCCGACTCAGATGATGCCGTGCAGCGGGCCGCCCTTGGCGCCGAGGGCGTCGACGCGCCTCTCGACCTCGGGAACTTCCACGAGCGGCGGGGCGTGGTGGGGCTTGGACCTCGCGTCGATGACGAGCGGCCCCCTGCAGCCCCAGTGCTTGTGCTCGACGACGCTCCCGACGCCGTGGAGGTCGTGGGACGGGTTGCTCCTGGTGAAGGCGACCCAGAGGAGGTTGTCGAGGTGCTTGGCGCAGAACTCGGCGTCGTCGCAGAGCACGATGAGCGGGAGGCCGTCGAGCTTCTTGCCCTCGAGCTCACGGGTCCAGGCGCCGAGCTCCTCCTCTGCGGTCTCGTAGCTGGAGAATGCCTTTCCCTCGACGGCGAGGACGCCGGGCTGCGCGAGCCTGGCGGCCTGGAACGGGCGGGGCAGCTCGAAGCCCGCAGGGAGCTCGGTCCAGAGCTCCCTTCGCTTCCGGCCGGCGGCGGCGACGACGACCTTGGAGCCGGAGTTGAGGCCGCTCCCGGAGTAGTCGAGGGTGTCGATGGTGGTGCGGGTCTGGAAGTGGAGGTCGTGGCTCCAGTCGGCGCGTTCCAGCATGTGCCGGAAGAAGGCAGCGATGTCATTCACGTCCAGCGAGGAGTCGTCCTCCCTGGCGGCGATCCAGAGGTACTTGGTCAGTGAGAGCTGGTTGGTGCCGAGCACGTGGTTGGCGATGGTCAGGATCTCCTGAGGCCGCTGCTCGGCGAGATACGGGGTGTAGCGCTCGTGGCCGATGGCGAGGCACAGAGGGTGGACGCCCGCCACGTCGACGGCATGCACGGAGTCGAGGCCGGGCACCTCCCGCGGGATGGCGTCGCCGGTCAGCTCGTGGACGAGGGCGCCGAACGAGGTGTCCTCCTGCGGGGGCCTGCCGACGGCGGTGAAGGGCCAGATGGCGCCCTTGCGGTGGTGGACCCGCTTCACCCGGAGCACGGGATAGGGGTGGGTGAGGCTGTAGTAGCCGAGGTGGTCGCCGAAGGGACCCTCCGGCTTGAGCACGCCGTCGAGGATCTCTCCCGTGATCACGAAGTCGGCGTCACCGGAGAGGCAGTGGCCCTCCTCGTCGTAAAAGTAGCGGAAGCGCCTGCCGCCCAGGAGGCCGGCGAAGGTCGCCTCCGAGAGGCCCTCCGGCAGGGGCATCACGGCGGCGAAGGTGTGGGACGGGGGGCCGCCGACGAAGATGCTGACCTTGAGCGGCTTGCCCGCCGCCACAGCCCGGGACTGGTGGACGCCGATCCCCCGGTGGATCTGGTAGTGCAGGCCCACCTCCTGATTGGGAACGTAGTCGTTGCCGGCGAGCTGGACGCGATACATGCCGAGGTTCGCGTTCATGATCCCGGGACGGAGCGGGTCCTCGGTGTAGACCTGCGGGAGGAGGACAAAGGGGCCGCCGTCGTCGGGCCAGCTCACGATCTGCGGGAGTGAGTCGAGGGTGGTCTGACCGTGGAGGATCGGCGCGCCGAGGCGGGATCGCTTGGGCAGGGCCGTGAGCGCGGCGGCGGCAGCCGGGATGTTCCGGGCGGGATCCTTCAGCGCCGAAGCAGGGTCGAACTTGAGCCCGATCAGGGTCCGGACCCGCTCCAGGGTGTCCCGGAACAGGAAGCGCGACCGCTCGATGGTGCCGAAGAGGTTCGAGACGGCCGGGAAGGGGGACCCCTTGACCCTCTCGAAGAGCAGCGCCGGGCCGCCGTGGGCGTAGACCCGGCGGTGGATGGCCGCCATCTCGAGGTGGGGATCGACCTCGGTGGAGATCCGGATCAGCTCTCCATGGGCCTCGAGGTCGCGAACGGCTTCGCTCAGGCTACGGTATCCCATGTCGCTCGGGGCTCTCCTCGGCGGGGCGCAGGCCCCAAAGGGGCGGCGCAGTCGAGGAGGCTTCTACCCGATCTTCCGGGGGCGTGCAGGAGGAGCGCCGTCATGGCGCGCGGGCATGGAGCTCAGGGCGCCGGCGGCCCGCCGAGGAGTCGAGCGGCCTCCTCGCCCATGAGGCGCTGGCCGATGACGCTGGGATGGACGCCGTCCTCGCGGGAGCCGTCGATCCAGCCGTCGGGGTCCTCGTCGCGCCTCAGGAGCGCGTCGAAGTCGAGGATCCCGGCGACGCCGGGCTCGCGGCGGATCCAGTCGTTGAGGCCTTTCCGCAGCGTCTTCACCCTCGGGTCCATGCCCGCCGGATCCTTCGGCGGCAAGGTGCCCAGCCAGATCCGGCAGAACGGGGCCAGCTTCGCGGTGAAGGTGCGGAGGATCGCCTCCATGCCGGCCTCGTCGTGGTCCCAGAGGTTGTTGGTGCCGATGAGGACGAGGCAGTCGGTGATGCCGGGGAGGGAGAAGACCTCGTCAGCGAGGCCCGCCTGGGCCTCGAGCACGCCCTGTCCGGACACGCTGGCGTTGGCGACCGGCAGGCCGAGGAGATCCTCGGCGACGGCGGGCCAGGCGTTTCGGTAATCGTCGGTGCCGGAGACGTAGGCTTCCGAAATGCTGTCGCCGATCGCGACGAACGCGCGGGTGCGCGCTCCCTCCACTCCAACGGAAGCGAGGCCAATCGCGCGGGGGAAGGGAGCGCCGTCGAAGTCGGGGTCGGCAGCGTGGGCTCCCGGCTGGGCGAAGCTCCCGGGGAGGAGGTCGATGGCGCCGGCGGCGAGCTCGCCCTCCGCCTCGAAGGAGACGTAGAGCTCCTGGCGGAACGAGACCCGAAAGGGGAGGGGATCGCTTCTTACGAGGGCTCTGGGGGCGATGGAGACGCGGGAGCTCCCGTTGAACTCGACGTTCAGCGGCTCGCTCCCGAGCGCACCCACTCCGTCCTCGTCGGCCAGCGCGACGGTGACGACGTGGAGCTTGGCCGGCCGTTCCCCGCCTCGGAACGTGAGACGGATGCGGTCGCCGGCGCGACCCAAAGGGATACGGATTCGGAACGTGGTGCGCGACGGGATCGCGTAGGACCAGCGAAGGGCCTGGTGGTAGCCGGGCTGGAAGATGGGCGGGTCCTCGGTGACCTTGCCCGGATCGTTCGGGTCCGGATCGTTCGGGTCCGGATCGGTCCCTGGGTCGACCAGGGGCTTGTCGTTGGGCGTGTGGGGCTGCGGTTCGGCGGCGCATCCCCAAAGGAGCAGGAGGGCGAAGGCGGTCGGCTTCATCGAACCCCTTTCGCCATGGAATCTGTGGCGGCCACGCGAGAGGCGAAGCCCCCGCTAAGCAGACTCGCGGGCACCGGACCCGCGCCGGTCAGGGGAGCTCGAGGGTGAGCGACGCCGCGGCCCCTCCGGGGAGTGGCGCGACGGAGAGGCGCGCGGTGTCGGTCCGCTGGTGGAGCCAGGGGATCCCGAGGCCGATGGCGGTCCCCGCGACGGCGCCGACGATCACGTCGGAGGGGAAGTGCGCGCTGGTGGCCACGCGGAGCGCGCCGACGGCGCTTCCGCCCAGGAGGGCGCCGCCGAAGACGACGTACCGCATGGGCGAATCCGGGTGCCGGAGCGCGTAGGTGTAGGCGTAGCTCATGCCCGCGGCGAAGGCCGCCGAGGTGTGGCCGGAGTAGAAGGAGGTGTAGGAGTCGGGGCTGGAGAGCCCGGGGTCGTTCGCAGCGAGGCCGTAGGCCCAGGGCCTGGGGCGCTGGACGCCGACCTTGAACAGCTCGTTGACGGCGCCGTTCACGACGATGGCCTGCAGCATGACGGCGGCGTCTGAAGCGAAATCGCCGGCTCCTCCGCCGGTGTGGGCGACGTCCAAGGCGTCGAGGAGGAAGGGCGCCGAGAGCATCAGGCCCGCGCCCCAGTCGCTGGCGGTTCCCGCCAAGGCCGAGCGATGCCCTATGGCGAGGCGCTCGAAGCCGGAGAGCGACGACGAATCGCAGGGGCAGGTGGGCTCGATGAGCTTCGACTTGTAGAAGTTCGGGACCAGCCACGCGGCGCCCGCGGCGCCGAAGATCGGGAGATCCCACGCGAGGTCGAGCTGATAGGGGCTGCGACCCGCCGCCGAATCTCCAGAGGTGCGAGCGCCTGGCACTATAGGAATGGGAGTCTCTTCGTTCGCTCGCGCCGGGCGGGCGAGGAGGAGGAAGAACAAAACGACGGCGCCAGGAATCGGACGATGGAGGACTCGCAGATGCGGACCCGTTCGCGTGGGCGGCGTCGGCAATCGACGCGGCCAGACGGGCACCTTCCTCTCGCCCGTCCATGACAGGAGCGTCGCGCGCCTCGGATCGCGCTGTCAATCGCGCGCGCAACGCTTGCCTGGTCGCCCGGTCGTGCGATCATGGGCGGCTTGGGAGGAGGACGCATGCGGTACGCCTGGATGGCGTTTTTCGCGATTGGCGCGCTCGTGGCCGGTTGCGGAGGCGGGAAGACCTGTTCGGACGGGGGTGATTGCGCCCACGGGGAGGTCTGCGCCGACTCTCCTGAATGCGGCGAGCCGATGTGCGTGACTCCTTGTGAGGGCAAGTGGGGATGTTCCGACGGCCTCGTTTGCGACGCGACCCACTGCGGCGGAGATTTCCCCATCTGCGTGACGCTGGATGACCTGCCTTGTCCGGCCTACCCTTGCGGGAGCTGCCAGGAGTGCGGTGCCTCGGGGCGGTGCGAGCCCTATTACTGCGCGGACGGGTATGCGTGCAGCCCCGAGACCCAGCACTGCGAGCCGACCTGCACTTCGGACGCCGATTGCAGCGACGACGAGAAGTGCGTCACCGTCGCGGGAATCAAGCAGTGTTGGAAGCACGAGCCGTCGAAGGGGGGCTGCCTCTTCCACGAAGAGTGTTGGCTCTCCGGGGGCTATTGCAGTGAGTTTATGGGGAATACCTTCTGCGTTCCGATGGAGTGCGGCGCTGAGAGCAATCGGTGTCCCGCGTGCGAGCTTGGGCCAACACGAAGTGATTCTGGCCCACTCATTTTCTATACGTCTCAACACTGGCTCGCGCCTGGCAAACGCTGCGATGTGTCCGACAGGTGTCCGGACGACGCGCCCTACGCCTGCGAATGGTCGTTCGCAGTGTTCCGGCCAGGGCAAGCGCTGATTCCACCCAAGCGAGAGCAGCTCGGAATCTTCACGAGCAGCCGCACCTCGGTGCCGCCGTTGGACGTGCGGTCATATCGCTCCGAGGGCCTGGACCGGATTGGGTTCGTCTCCTGTCACGAGGCGATCGGCATCGACATCGATTTCGCGGTGGCGTACGTCGACACGTGGAGCCGATCCTCCAACACGCTCTGTTATTACGGGCAGCCGTAGACGGCACATGGGGAGAGGCGACGGGTCGGCGGAGGAAGGGCGGGCCGAGTGGACCTGTCCGATGCATCCCGAGGTCGTGAGCGATCGGCCCGGGGCCTGTCCGAAGTGCGGCATGGCCCTGGAGCCCAGGGTCGCAGCGGACAAAGAGAAGGAGAACCCGGAGCTCCGCGCGATGAGCCGGAGGTTCTGGCTCTCGCTGGCGCTGACCGTCCCGGTGCTCGTTGTCGCGATGGGCGACATGCTCCCGGGTGCGCCGATCTCGCGGCTCCTCGGGGGCGGCGCACGGAACTGGGTCGAGCTCGGGCTCGCGATCCCGGTCTGCACCTGGGGTGCATGGCCGTTCTACGTCCGCGCCGTCCAGTCGGTGAAGAGCGGCCACCTCAACATGTTCACCCTGATCGGCCTCGGCGTCTTCGCTGCCTTCGCCTACAGCCTGGTCGCGGCGATCCTCCCCGGGATCTTTCCCGCGGCCTTCCGCGAGCCCTCCGGTGGGGTCGGCGTCTATTTCGAAGCGGCGACGGTGGTCGTCACCCTGGTCCTCCTGGGGCAGGTCCTGGAGCTTCGGGCACGTGGGCGGACCGGCGAGGCGATCCGGTCGCTGCTGGGCCTCGCGCCGAAGACCGCCCGCCGGATCCGGGGCGACGGGACGGACGAGGACGTGCCCCTCGTGGAAGTGAACGTCGGCGACCGCCTGCGCATCCGCCCCGGCGAGAAGGTGCCTGTCGACGGGATCGTCCTCGAGGGGGAGAGCCACGTCGACGAGTCGATGGTCTCGGGAGAGCCCATTCCCGTCACCAAGACGCCCGGCGATCGAGTCGTGGGTGCCACGGTGAACGGCAGCGGCGCCCTGGTGATGCGCGCGGAGAAGATCGGCGCCGACACCCTGCTCGCGCGGATCATGGCGATGGTCGCCGAGGCCCAGCGCAGCCGGGCGCCGATCCAGAAGCTCGCCGACGCGGTCGCCGGCTGGTTCGTCCCCATCGTCGTCGGCGTGGCGGTCGTCACCTTCGTGGTCTGGTCGTGGATCGGCCCGGAGCCGAGGATGGCCCACGGCCTGATCAACGCGGTCGCCGTGCTGATCATCGCGTGCCCATGTGCGTTGGGCCTCGCGACGCCGATGGCGATCAAGGTCGCGACGGGGAAGGCCGCGTCGATGGGCGTCCTCTTCCGGAACGCGGAGTCGATCGAGACCCTGCGGAAGGTCGATACACTCGTTGTAGACAAGACGGGTACGTTGACGGAGGGGAGGCCTCGGCTCCTCTCGGTCGTTCCGGCTGGCGGCTTCGGGGAGGAAGAGCTCGTCGCGCTGGCGGCGAGCGTGGAGCGCGCCAGCGAGCATCCCCTCGCGGAGGCGATCGTCGCCGGCGCCAAGGAGCGCGGACTCGCGCTCGGGAAGGTCGAGGCCTTCGACAGCGTCGCGGGGAAGGGCGTCCGCGCGAAGGTCTCGGGCCGGGACGTCGCGATCGGCAACCGGGCGATGATGGCCGACCTCGACATCGATCTCAGCGCGATCTCCGACGACGCGGAAGAGCTGCGCGGCGAGGGACAGACCGTGATGTTCGCCGCGGTGGATGGCGGGCTCGCCGGTCTCTTCGGCGTCGCCGATCCGATCAAGGCTGGCAGCGCCGAGGCGATCGCTCAGCTCCACGCCGACGGCCTGCGCATCGTCATGGTCACGGGCGACAGCCGGACTACCGGCCTCGCGGTGGCGCGGCGGCTGGGCATCGACGAGGTGATCGCCGAGGTCCTGCCCGAGCGGAAGGTCCGGGAGGTCGAGGAGCTCCAGGCGCAGGGCCGGATCGTGGCCATGGCGGGCGACGGCATCAACGACGCGCCGGCGCTGGCCCGGGCGCAGGTCGGGATCGCCATGGGCACCGGGACCGACGTCGCCATGGAGAGCGCTCCCGTGACGCTGGTCCAGGGCGATCTGCGCGGCATCGTCCGGGCGCTGCGGCTGAGCCGGGCCACGGTGAAGAACGTCCGGCAGAACCTCTTTTTCGCCTTCGTCTACAACGCGATCGGCGTCCCCGTCGCGGCGGGCGTGCTCTTCCCGGTGTTCGGCCTGCTGCTCAGCCCGATGATCGCCGCGGCGGCGATGAGCTTCAGCTCGGTCTCCGTGATCGCGAACTCGCTGCGGCTTCGCCGGGTGCGGGTGTAGCTCGGGGCTGCGCTCAGAGCGTGTGAAGAAATCGGTCCCGCAGAAGCGGGCCCGACTTCTTCAGCCGCGCTCCGCGCGAAAACGCTCTTCTTTTCGTCTGCTCCGCCTTCGGCTTCGCGAGAGCTTGTGAATTCTTCACAAGCTCTCAGGCCTTGGAGCCCTTGGCGGCATACGCGAGCGCGCTCGCCGCCGTGAAGTGCGCGCGCGGCCCGTCGTAGTGCTTGGCGAGCGGCACCTCGGGCGCCTGCATCGCGCGCTCGAGGAGCGAGGCCGCCTCGTCGCCGGCCAGCGTCTCGCACATCGCGTAGAGGCCCTCGGGCCCCTCCTCGCGCGGGTTGTGCTGCTCGAGGATCGAGCGGATCTCCCCCAGGAGCGCGTGGGTCGGCGTGGGCACGAGGAGAAGGGCGATGGCGCTGTGCTCCACGCGGATCGCGTGGAACATCGGCAGAGGCTCGCCGCCGCGCCTTCGCTTCGCATCCGGCATCAGGATCTTCTCCTCGATGCCGATGTGTCGGAGGATCCCTTCGCGGAAGGCCTCGTAGGCCTCGAGGTCGAGGGCCTCGGGATCGCGGACGGCTCGCACCATCAGGGCTTCGAGGCGCTCGTGATCCCGGGTCAGGTAGTCCGTCAGCGCTCCCATGGACGAAGCCTAACGCGCCAGTGAAGGCGCGTCGACGGAGAGTGCGCTACCGCTTCCGCGAGCCGCCGCCGCGGAAGGCGGGCCGCTTGCCGCCGGCGCTCGGAGCCGACGGGCGGCCGGAAGGCGAGCCGGAGGACGCCGAGCGGCCGCCGGATCCGCCGGAGGGATTGCGCCCGGAGGGATTGCCGGGTCGGGACGGGCGGCCACCGCCTCCGCGCCTGGCGGAAGAGGGCGCCTGCGCCTGCCGAGGCCCCTGCGCCTGCCGGGGTGCATGAGCGGGACGCTCGCCGGCGAGCTGGGCGTGGGTGCGGCCGCCGTGGATGCCGGGGTCGCTCTGCCTCTCCTTGCGCTGCGACAGCTCCGCCACGAAGACGGGGTGATCCTTGGGCACTGCCTCGCGCGGGAGCTGGCGGCCGAGGAGCTTCTCGATCGCCATGAGCTCGAGCTTGTCGTCGGGCTCGGCGAAGCTCGTGGCCCTGCCGCTCGCCGTGTTGCGGGCGGTGCGGCCGATGCGGTGGACGTAGTCCTCGGCCACGTTGGGGAGGTCGAAGTTGATGACGTGGCCGATCTCCTCGACGTCGATGCCGCGGGCGGCGACGTCGGTCGCCACGAGCACGCGGTAGCGGCCGTCCTTGAAGCCGGCGAGCGCCATCTTGCGCTGGGACTGGGTGCGATCGCCGTGGAGCCGGGTGACCTTGTGGCCGGCCTTCTCCACCACCCGCGCGATCTTGTCGGCGCGGTGCTTGGTGCGCACGAAGACCAGGGTGGTCTCGTCGTCGTCGGAGAGGAGCGCCAGGAGCAGCGGCGACTTCTCGGTCTTCTCGACGCGAAAGATCCGCTGCTCGGCGCGCTCGGCCGTAGTGCCGGTCCGGTGGATCTCTACCTGCACCGGGTCGTTCACGTACTTGGCGGAGAACTTGCCGACCTCGCCGTCGATGGTGGCGGAGAAGAGGAGGGTCTGCTTCCGCCCCTTCATCTTGCCGAGGATCTTCTCGAGCTGGGGCCGGAAGCCCATGTCGAGCATGCGGTCGGCCTCGTCGAGGACGAGGGCCTCCACGCCCGAGAGGTCGACGTTGCGCTGGTCGAGGTGGTCGATCAGGCGGCCAGGGGTGGCGATGACCAGCTCGGGCTTCTTCCGCAGTGCCGCGGTCTGCGGGCCCATGCCGAGGCCGCCCACGACGAGGGCGGCGCGAACGCCGCCGAACGTGTCGACGTACTCGTGGATCTGCTGGGCGAGCTCGCGAGTGGGGGCGAGCACGAGGGCGCGGATGCCGCCCTGGTGCGTGGCGGCCCGCTCGAGGAGGGGCAGCATGAAGGCGGCGGTCTTGCCGGTGCCGGTCGCGGCGCAGCCGATCACGTTGCGGCCGGCCAGGGCGGGAGGAATCGCCTGGGACTGAATCGGGGTGGGCTTCTCGTAGCCGGCGCGCGCGAGGGCGCGCAGCATGTCGGCCGAGAGGCCAAGGGATGCAAAGGTCGTCATATCGTTGTCTTTTCGGGCAACGGGCGCGGGATCGCGCCCATTCCACCCGACGGTCGAAACGACCGCGCAGGCGGCTGCGCGGGGCACCTACTACACCGGGTGGCGCCCTTCGTCGCCCAAAAAGCGCAGGCCGCCCGCCCGGTTGGGAGGCGGGGCCCTTCCAGCGGGAACGAGCTGGATCGCCGCCTCACCCAGCCCGCAAACGCCGTCGCATGGCCAGGAATCGGGTTCAGCGCAGCGGAACGCGACGCGATTTCCGCGATGCCCCCGGGGTTCGACCACCTCGAGCCCCGAGGGCCATGATCGCGGATCAGTGGGTCCGGCGGCCTCCGATCGGCTCGGCGGTGGCGGGCTTGAGCTTGGAGATGGCCTCGCCCGGGTAGGCGCGGGCGTCATCGAGGCTCAGCCGGGAGTCTTTCGGGCAGATGAGCTGGAGCTCGGGGGCAGCGCGATCGCGTGGGTGGACATTGCGGGCGCTCCCAGGACCAGCGTGCCGGCGAGGAAGTCCTGGAGGACCTTCACGCGGTGCGGGAGGAAGACCTCCTCGAGTGCGTCGGAGAGCGGGAACCTTCCGTTCGTCGGGTTCTCCTCGTCCACGTGGGTGAACTTGGGGAAGGGGATCTCGACCCCGTCGCCGAGATCCGTCGGGGCGAGGCCGTGGCAACCCGCGCAGGAGAGCGAGAGGGCGCGGGCAACGATGTCCTCCGCCGTGAGGGAAGAACGCAGCCGGATCAGCTCGTCGTTGATCGCCCGGCGGAAGGTGTCGTTGGGACCGTTCCTCGAGAACCTCTCGAGGTAGTCGCTGGTACGGAATGGGATGCTCGCGTCGTTGGCCGCGTTCTGGCTCTCGGCGGCGTTCACGCGATTCGGGGGCGTCCAGGCGAAGCGGTTGGCGTCGTTCTTGGCGAGCGACGCGACGCTCGAGATGAACGCGGCCCGGAGGTCCGGCGCCAGAGGCTCGGTGGACGCGGAGCGGAAGAGCTCGCCGTAGGGATTGTCGGCCACCGGCGCCGGGACCATCACGAGCCGGCAGGGGCCGCAGCGGCAGTCCTTGGTGAGCGCGAACTGACGCAGGGTCCACTCGTCCTGCATGAACTGGTTGGAGCGAATCTGCCCGGTGGCTACGCCCTTGCCGTCCGCGCCGAGCTGCATGCCGTAGTGGTCGACGTGGACCACGGGCTCGAAGCCTGGGAGGCCGCTGAAGTAGAAGGAGTCCAGCTTCGCGGAGACCGTCGCGTCGCTCGCGATCGTGGAGAGGTTCGCCCAGAAATCGGCGACGGGGCGGCAGCCCTCCAGACCCAGCCGAGGGTTGGGGTTCGGAAGGACCGCCTCGAAGATCACCAGGTTGCGCCGCGCGCTCGGCGTGCTGTTGTCGCGGGCGAACTCGATGCGATATTCGCCGCAGTTGGAGCCGTCGGCGGGCGCGAGATCGAAGCGATTGAAGAGGCCCACCGGCTTGTACGGCAGCCCTCGGCCGAGGGAGGGACCCAGGTCTGCCTGGCGGCCTTCCTCCCGCGGGCATTCCCACGGAAAGCCGTTGAGCCCCGAGACACCGGACCGTGTGGTCTGATCGTCGCAGTGCACGCCGGTGCCGAAGCCGGGCGCTTCGTTCTCGATGTCCCACCACTGGGCGTAGAGGCCATGTGCGGTGAGACCCAGGACGCCGCTCTGGCTGACGAGCTGGCTGAGCACGCGTTCCAGGGTGAAGGGGGCGAGGATCGACTGGTCGGTCACCGCCAGCGAGCGATGCGGGTCGAGCCGCGGGGGAATGACGACGCCGGACGACGATCCTGGCGCGGCCGAGCTTCCGCTCGCGATGACGAGCAGCGCGCAGACGATTGTGAGACGTGCTTTCACTGGAAACCTCCGGGGTTGGCGGACGGCTCCAGGCTCGACCGCTTCTCAGCCGAGCGTCAAACGAAGTGTTCGAGTAATTTACTTTACGTGTCCGGCGTCGAACATCTGTGTGCTTCGAAGTGTGTCGACTTCCTACACCCTGAAGCAACACGCAGTGTGGCGGCCGTCGCCGAGCGCGGCGTAGCGGCAGCCTCGTCGTCGAGTCATTCGCCCGGGGTCAGCTTGATGGCGGCGTCGCCGGCCATCGCGTGGCCGCAGCCCTTGCCCCACGGCTCGCTGACCTCGTAGGTGGGGCGAGCCGGACCCTCGAACGTGAAGGCGCCGCCGTTGATCGAGAGCGATAGGTCGATGGTGCTCGGCCTCTTCGAAGCGTCGAGGCGGATCGAGACGACCGAATCGTACAGCCCACAAACGCCGTCATAGGCACCTCGATCGGGAGTCTCGCAGTGGAACTCGTAGGTCTTGCCGTCGACGACGGCGTGGCCCTCCGCGGAGGTCAACTCGACGCCTTCCGGGAGATCGAGGTGCGCGGCGAGACCCTCGAAGGGCAAGATGTCATTGCAGGCGAGACCCTCACAGGCCTGGAGGAGGGCGGCGCCGGCCAGACTGGCGAGAGCGGCAAAGAGCAGCGAGAGCAGCTTGTGCAGACGCATCGGGTGAACCTCCTGATAGTGGTCCGCCAGAGAACGCAAGACTCGTGCCGCGCAAAAAAGCTAGGCATTTCGCCGCATCCCATCGCCGCAAGATGCCGCGGCCATGACACGGAAGTCGCGGAGCGTGCTACGCCGCGAAGTGACACGCGGCGTGTCGGCCGTCGCCGAGCACCCTGAGCACGGGCTCCTCGCCTCGGCACCTGGCCTGCTGGGCGGAGTCGAGGCGCTTGAAGGTCGGACACCTCGGGTGAAAACTGCACCCACTCGGTGGGGCGAGCGGGGAGGGCACGTCGCCTTCGAGGACGATCCGCTGGCGCTGGGACTCGGCCGCTGGGTCGGGGATGGGGACCGCGGAGATCAGCGCCTGCGTGTAGGGGTGGGCGGGCCGCCGGTAGATCTCGTCGGCGGGGCTGAGCTCGACGATCCGGCCCAGGTACATCACCGCGATGCGGTCGGAGAGGTGGCGGACGGCGGCGAGGTCGTGGGCGATGAAGAGGTAGGTGAGCGAGAGCTCGCGCTGGAGCTTCACGAGCAGGTTGAGGACCTGGGCGCGGATCGAGACGTCGAGGGCGGAGACGGGCTCGTCGCAGACGACGAAGGAGGGCCGCAGAGCGAGGGCGCGGGCGATGGCGACGCGCTGGCGCTGGCCGCCGGAGAACTCGTGGGGGTAACGCCGGATGAAGCGGGCGTTGAGACCGCAGAGCTCGAGGATCTCCTGAACGCGCGCTGTGAGCTCGCTCCCTCTCCCGCCGAGCCCGTGGGCGCGCAGCGGCTCGGCCACGATGTCGAGGACGGTCATCCGAGGGTTCAGCGAGCCGTACGGATCCTGGAAGATCATCTGGAAGTCGCGGCGCCTGCGGCGGAGCGCCTCGCCCTGCAGTGCGAGGAGGTCCTCGCCGCCGAGCTCGACGCTGCCGGCGGTGGCCTCGACGAGGCGCATCAGGGCGCGGCCGGTGGTGCTCTTGCCGCAGCCGGATTCGCCCACCAGGCCCAGGGTCTCGCCCTTCCGGACCTCGAACGAGACGCCGTCGACGGCGCGGACGGCGCCCGACCGGCGCTTGAAGAAAGAGCCTTTGTAGACGGGGAAGTGGACCTTCAGCCCGTCGACGCGAACGAGTGGCTTCACGCCGCCCAGCATGCGACCTCCCTCCCTTCACCCACGGTGCGCACCTCCGGGTAGGCCTGGGCACAGCGATCGCTGGCCCTGTCGCATCGCGAGCGGAAGGGGCAGCCGGACGGGAGCCGCGTAGGATCGGGCGGCTGACCGGCGATGGGGACGAGGAGCTCCTTCTGCGCGGCGTCGAGGCGAGGCACGCTGGCGAGGAGCCCTTGCGTGTACGGGTGCCGGGGATCCCGGAAGATCTCCTCGGCGGTTCCGCGCTCGACCACGCGGCCGGCGTACATCACGGCGACGTAGTCGGCGTTCCCGGCCACCACGCCGAGGTCGTGGGTGATGAGGATCGTCGAGCTCCCGAGCTCGGCCTGGAGGGTCCGCAGGAGCTCGAGGATCTGCGCCTGGATCGTCACGTCGAGGGCGGTGGTCGGCTCGTCTGCCACGAGGAGCGCCGGGCGGCAGAGCAGGGCCATGGCGATCATCACCCGCTGGCGCATGCCGCCGGAGAACTGGTGCGGATACTGGTCGATCCGCCTCTCGGGATCCGGGATCCCCACCCGACGGAGCATGTCGAGGGCCTCGCCGCGGGCGGCCTTGCGGCTCACGCCCTTGTGGACCTCGAGGACCTCGGTGAGCTGGCGCTCCACGGTGAGGAAGGGGTTCAGCGCGGTCATCGGATCCTGGAAGATCATCGCGATCCGATCGCCGCGGAGCGCGCGGAGCCGCTTCTCGCTGGCCGTCAGGAGGTCCTCTCCCTCGAACCAGGCGCCGTCGCCGAAGACCTTGCCGGGAGGCCGGGGCACGAGGCCCAGGATGCCGTACATCGTCTGGCTCTTTCCCGAGCCGGACTCGCCCACCACGGCCAGCGTCTTGCCGCGGGGCAGCTCGAGGCTGACGCCGTCCACCGCCTTCGCGACGCCGCCGTCCACCGCGTATTGGACGTGTAGATTCTTCACCCGGAGTACGAGGTCGCTCACGTGCGCATCCGGGGATCGAGGGCGTCGCGCAGACCGTCGCCGAGGAAGTTGAGCGCGAAGAGCGTCACCGTGAGGATCGCGCCGGGGAAGAGGAGCATGTGCGGGAAGAAGGTCATGGCGTTGGCGCCGTCGGAGACCAGGAGGCCCCACGAAGCCATGGGCGGCTGCACGCCCAGGCCCAGGTAGGAGAGGAAGGCCTCCTCGAGCATCACGCGGGGGATCGTCAGCGTCGTGTAGATGATGATGGGTCCGAGGGCGTTGGGGACCAGGTGGCGGAAGATGATCCCGCCGTGGCCGACGCCGCTCGCCCGAGCCGCCTCGACGAACTCGCTCTGCTTGAGCGAGAGCACCTGGCCTCGCACGATCCGCGCCATGGTGAGCCAGGAGACGGCGCCGAGGGCGACGAAGAGCATCACCATCGATCGGCCGAAGAGCACCAGGAAGAGGATCACCACGAACATGAAGGGGATGGTGTAGAGCACGTCCACCGCCCGCATCATGGCCGCGTCGAGGCGGCCGCCGAAGTAGCCGCTGACGGCGCCATAGGCGACGCCGATGGTGAGCGAGACGGCCGTGGCGCAGAGGCCCACGAGGAGCGAGATCCGGCCGCCGTACATCGAGCGGACGAGGAGATCCCGCCCGTGGAGGTCGGTGCCGAACCAGTGCCCCCAGCTCGCGCCCTGCGCACCGTAGGCGAGGTCCTGCTCCTCGAAGCCGTAGCCGACGAGCCAGGGGCCCACGACGCAGAAGAGGATCACGACGGCGAGCACGCCGGCGGATGCGACCGCCATGCGATTCTTCTTCAGCCGCTTCCAGGCGTCCTGCCAGAGGGAGGTCCCCTCGACGGTCTCGGCGGCCTCGTCTGAGAACCGGACAGCGTTTGCGGTGGACGTCATTCGTACCTCACCCGGGGATCGAGCAGGCCGAGCACCACGTCCACGACGAGGTTCGCCACCAGCAGGAAGACCGCGTCCACCACGACGACGGCCATCGCCAGCGTGATGTCCCGGTTGAGGGCGGCGTCCACGAAGTAGCGACCCATGCCGGGGATGTTGAAGATCCGCTCGATCACGATCGAGCCCGTGAAGAGGCCGGCCATCGCCGGGCCCAGATAGGAGACCACCGGCAGCAGGCCCCCGCGCACCGCGTGACGGAGGATCACCAGCCGCTCGGAGAGGCCCTTGGCCCGGGCCGTGCGGATGTAGTCCTGGCGCACCACCTCGAGCATTCCACCCCGGGTGAGGCGCGCGATGTACGCCGCGTAGACGCTGCCCAGGGTGAAGCCCGGCAGGATCATGTATTGCCAGCCGTCCCACCGAGCCGGCGGCAGCCAGAAGAGGGTGAGCGAGAAGACGAAGATCAGCACCGGGCCGAGAACGAAGTTCGGGATCGAGATCCCGAGGAGCGCGGCGCCCATGGCGGCGTGGTCCTGCCAGAGGTTCTGCTTCATCGCCGAGATGAGGCCGGCGCCCAGGCCGATGAGGAGCGCGAAGACCACGGCCACCAGGCCGAGGCGGATCGTGATCGGCAGCCCCGACGCGATGAACTCGTTCACGCTCCGGTCCTTGTATTTGTAGGACGGACCGAAGTCGCCGCGGACGTAGTTGGACAGCAGCCAGCCGTATTGGAAGGCGCCGGTGCAGAGCTGCTCGAGCCTCGAGGCGCCGGCGGATTCGGCGCGGATCGCGCGCTCGGCGTCGGCGGAGAGGGCCGGCTGCTGGAGAGCGGGCAGGAAGCGCGCCTCGCACCACGGCTCGCGCAGGTGATACTGGCGCTCGAGGTTGCGCTTCACCTCGGCGGGAACGGGCTTCTCGGCGTCGAACGGCCCGCCGGGCGCGGCGCGCATCAGCACGAAGCTCAAGGTGAAGATCACCAGGAGCACCGGGACGATCCCGAGGATCCGGCGCAGGAGGTAGCGGCCCATCTACTTGGACTCCAGCCAGATGTCGCGCAGCGGGTGGATGTCCTGGGCGTTCGGGTACCACCCCTTCACCCAGGAGCCCTGCAGCGTCTTCTGCGAGTAGAAGTAGACCGGCAGCACCGGCAGCTCGTCGACCAGGATCGCCTCGGCCTTCGCGTAGAGCTCGTAGCGCGACTTCGTGTCCAGGCGGGTGAGGGCCTCGTCGATCAGGCGGTCGTACTCGGCGTTGCTCCACCTCGCCTCGTTCATCTCCGCGCCGGTCACGAACATCGAGAGGAACGAGTAGGGATCCTGGAAGTCGCCTGTCCAGCCGGCCCGGGCGATCTGGAAATAGCCCTCGGTCCGGTTGTTCATGTAGACCTTCCACTCCTGGTTCACGATCTCCACGTCGATCCCGAGCTCCTTCTTCCACATCTGCTGGAGCGCCTCGGCCACCATCCGATGCCCTTCGTGGGTGTTGTAGATGAGCTCGATGGGCGGCATGCGCTTGCCTCCGGGGCCGTAGCCCGCAGCGGCGAGGAGCTTGCGCGCTCCCTCCGGATCGTAGGGGTTCCCGGGAGGCGGCACGTAGCCCTCGTCCACGAAGAGGTCGGGCACCACGGTGCCGGCGGGCCGCTCTCCTCCCCTCATGACGAACTTCACGATCGACTCCTTGTCGATCGACATGTCGAGGGCCTTGCGGACTCTCTTGTCCTTCAGCGCCGAGGCGGGCGAGTCGTCCCGCAGGTTGAACCAATAGAAATACGTCGTGAGATCGCGGCTCGTGCGGTAGTCGCTCCGGGTCGCCAGGTAGTCGAGATACTCCTGGGGCGGCTTGGTGTCGGAGCCGATCCAGTCGAGCTCGCCGGTGCGGTAGAGGCGCATCATCGCGTAGTTGTCGTCGGAGACGACGAACACCGCCTTGTCGAGCCTCACCTCGTCGCGTCCCCAATAGGTGAGGCTCTTGCCAAGCTCGATCTCGTAGTTGATCACCCACTTCGAGAGCACGAACGGACCGTTGGTCACGATGTGCTCGGGGCGCGTCCACTCGATGCCCCACTTCTCGACGATCTCGCGCGGGACCGGCGTGAACGGGCCGAACGAGAGCAGCTCCACGAACCACGGAATCGGCCTCTCGAGCTTCACCTCGAGGGTGCGATCGTCGAGGGCCTTCAGGCCCACCGCGTCCGCCGGCCCGATGCCGTCGGCGAAGGCCTTTCCGCCCTCGAGATCCCAGAGCAGCGCCGCGTACTGGGCGCCGGTCTCCGGGGCGAGCACGCGCTTCCACGACCACTCGAAGTCGGCCGCCGTGACGGGCCTCCCGTTCGACCACTTCGCGTCGGGGCGCAAATGAAACAAGAAGTGCTTTCCGTCTTCACTCTCCTCGTAGCGATCCGCGACGCCGGGCAGCGGCTTCAGCGTGCGCGGGTCGTAGCGCATCAGGCCTTCGAAGAGGTTGCGCGAGACGTTGAAGCCCGGTGAGTCGTACGCTTTTCCGGGATCGATCGACTCCGGCTCGGCGCCGCCCCCCAGGTAGAAGACGTTCTCGTGGCGCGGGCGGCTCGCGGGGCCATAGGTCGCGCCGTCCCGCTTGCACGACGGCAGGAGGAGGGCGATCGACAGACACGACAGCAGGAGGCGCGGAATCAAGGTCGGTGGGTCTCGGTCGAGCGCGGCTGCGCGCATGTGTCAAACGGTCCCGGGGTCGGCCGTCAACCGGCCGGGCGTGGGGAACCTTCCCGGCGGGGCGGGTGCTCGTAGAAGATCACCATGCTCAGGCAGTGATACTCCTCGTCGGACGACTGGACCACCACTCGATCGACGATCCGGAGATCGCGGTGGGTGGCGAGCCACTGGCTGACGGCCGAGCCCAGCTCTTCCCGATCTCTAGCTCGGGTCGCCGAAAACACCTTCACGCCCGTGAACATGGTCCCCGCTCCCTCCTTCGCCTGCCGTGCGCGAAGGGGCGGGATCTTCCCAGGCGGATCCCGGGGTGTCAAACGGACGTTGCTCCCACGACAGCCCGGCTTCGTGGTATCCGATCGCGCAATTCGCGCCGCGGAGGGTCCCTTGCTCATCGATCTCCATGTCCACTCCAGCCGGACCCCCGGCTGCTCGCTCGATCCGGCTGAGGCGGTGGCGCGAGCACAGGCCCTGGGCCTGGACGGGATCTGCTTCACCGACCTCGACACGCTGGGCGGCGTGGAGGAGCTCCACGCCCTCCGCGAGAAGGCGTCGATCGCGGTGCTCGTGGGAATGGAGGCGGTCACGAACCACGGCCACTTCCTCTGCTTCTTCCCCGATCCCGCCGGCGTCAGGCCGGAGGAGGTCCTGGGCGCGGAGGCTCCGACCGCCCGCCCGGCGCGGGACGTGGTCGAGGCGGTGCTCGCGAAGGGCGGGGCGGTGGTCGCGGCCCATCCCTACGACCGCGACCTCGAGAAGCCGATGGGCGACTTCGTCTTCACCCTGCGCAGCCTCACGGCGGTCGAGGGCTACACCGGCACCCGCCGCGTCAACGTGAACGAGCTCGCGATCGAGGCGGCGGATCACCTCTCCGTGCCTTGCGTGGGCGGCAGCGGCGCGATGGCCGGCTACGACGAGATCGGCACCGCCGCCACGCTCTTCAAGGAGCCGGTGCGCGACGAAGCCGAGCTGGTGCGGGCGCTTCGGGACGGCGCCGTCTGGGCGGTCGCGGTGGGAGTCCCGCCCCGCTTCCATGGCGACGACGTCGCGGCGCGTCCTCCGCGCGAAGAGCGGGGCGGGCGCCGCCCCTGGGAACGGCGGGGCGGTCGCGGCGGCGGCCGGGGCCGCGGTGACCGTCGGGGTCGATAACGGGATGAACCGGCCTGCCTGGCCGGTTGGTGCCCGGGCGATGGCAGTCGAGCCACAACGGCGCTCGGGCGCCAGCATGGAGTAGCACGTGAGAAGCACACGGTTCGTTGCAGCAGCCATCCTCCTCGCCGGTTTCGTGATGGCCGGCTGTGCGAGCCACACGGCGATCCCCGATGAGGATCGCGTCCGGCTCGAGCGCGCCTTGCCGGGCCGCACCTTCTACCTTCGGCATTCGATGTACGTGGGGCCGTTCTGGTCGGATCGGCAGAAGCTCTTCGTCACCGACGTGGTCCCCGGCGAGATCCCCTGGGTCGTCAACCCGGCGGGCGTGCCGATGGAGCCGGGCGAGCCGACGGGCGTGATCCCCGCGGGCACCCGGGTGCGCCTCTCGAAGCTCGAGCTCCCCACGGGCTTCACCGTGGCGACGCGCGACCCCTTCCTTCCCCGCTACAACCCCTGGGTCTTCCTCGAGGTCGACGGCATGCCCCGCTCGCCGGCTGCGGTGATGGTCCTCCGGAGCGACCTCAAGTCCTTCGCCCAGGTGCAGGCCGAGCTCGACCGCTACCTCTCAGTCGACGACCTCGCGCCCATGCTGTCGAAGCTGCCCCAGGACCTCCTGCGCGCCGTGAAGGAGAAGCGGCTCGTGGAGGGGATGAGCGCGGACCTGGTGGCCGCTTCCTGGGGGTGGCCGGAGCAGCGCAGGCTCTCGCCGTCCCCCGAGGGCCGCCGCGAGGAGTGGATCTGGCCGTCGGAGCGCCGCAAGGCGGTAATCGTCGGCGATCGCCTCGTCTCCTGGGAAGGGAAGGGCGCGGCGACCTCCGTCGCCGAGTAGTCATAGGAAGACTTCTCGTTCGATCCCGGACGCGCACGCCCCCAAAGGGCGTGCCTGCCCCGTGAATACGGGGCGCACTCTGGTCGATCGAGGACGCGGACGAAACGCGTGGGCGCCGGGGCGCTCGAGAGGTCATCCAGAATGCGAACGAGGTTCGACCAGAAGTGGCTGGCGGTCGCGGCGGTCATCGCCGCGGGCGCGTGTGGTTTCGGCTGCGCGAGCACGCCCAAGACGCCGGCGGACGCCGTCCAGGGCGAGCTCACCGACGCGCCCGATTGGGTGCGCAAGGGCTGCTCCGCCTACTTCGGCGATTCGAAGGACAAGCGGATCTGCGGCGTGGGCGCTGCCGGGAGCACCCGGAACGCGGCCCTCGCGAGGACCGGGGCCATCGCCCGCGGCCGCACCGAGATCGCGCGGTCGCTCGAGGTGCAGGTCCAGGCGATGCTCAAGGACTACCAGGCCAGCACGACTGGAGGAGAGGCGTTCGGCAGCGCTGCCGCTGACGACCAGCACCTCGTCGACGTGAGCCGCCAGGTGACCGAGACCAGCCTGTCGGGCACCACCCTCGTCGACTCGTGGATCTCCAAGACGGGGACGTTCTACGCGCTCGTCGCCCTCGACGTCGAAGGCTTCAAGGACGCGGTCTCCAAGATGGAGAACCTCTCGGAGCGTGTCCGGGCCGCGGTGGTCCAGCGGGCCGACCGCGCCTTCGAGGATCTCGATCGGCAGATCGACAAGCGCCACGAGCGCTGAAACGAGCACGCCGTGTGCGTCCAGGCGGGCGCACACGGCGTGTGGTAAAGATGCCTAGCGCGCCGGCGCAGGAGCCGGGGCGGGGCCGGGGGCCGGAGCGCCGCTTCCGCTCGGAGCGGAAGGCGCGCCGGTGGACGAGGCCGGCACCGAGGTGTTGCCGAGGAGGCGCGCCTTGATCCGGTCGAAGCCGCCGATGATCTCGGTCTTGCCGGCAGCGCCGCCCTTGGAGCGGATCGACGCCTCCAGGGTCTTCGCCCGCTCCGCCGGATCGGGGTGCGAAGCGAAGAACTGCTCGAGGGAGCTCGACTTGCCGCTCACCCGGACCAGCTCCTGGAAGAAGCGGGGCATCGCCTTGGCGTCGTAGCCGGCGCGGATCAGGTAATCGAGGCCCTTGGTGTCCGCGTCGCGCTCCGCGTCGCGGGAGTGGCGGGACATGTAGCCCTGGGCCGCGATCCCCGAGGCGATCTGCGTGACGGTCCCGGGCTTCTTCCCGAGGGCGACGGTCGACAGCGCCTCGAGACCATAGGCGGTGCCCAGGGACTTCGCTGCGTGTCGCTCGGTCACGTGACCGACCTCGTGCCCCAGCACCGACGCGAGCTCCGCCTCGCTACGCGCCGCGGTGATGAGGCCCGAGTACACGTAGATGTGCCCGCCCGGCAGGGCGAAGGCGTTGATCACGCCCGGCTTGTCGATGACCGTGAAGGTGTAGCGGACGCCCTTCCGCTTGTCCCCGGACGCCGCGACGATCTTCTGACCGAGCTGGTTCACCCAGGCCTGCACCTCCGGGTCGTTCAGGACCTTCTCCTGCTTGTCCACGTCGGCGGAGAGCTGCTTGCCCAGCGAGACCTCCTCGGAGAGGGGCAGGAGCAGCTCGCCGAGGGTGCCGGTGCCCTTGTCCATGGTCTTGTTGACGGAGGCGCAGCCGGCGAGGCCCGCGGCCAGGAAGAAGAGGATCGGCAGCTTCAATCGCATGAATGCTCCATTCAGGCGCCTGCGGCGCCATTTCGAAACCAGGATCGTGCGGCGTTGCGGGAGCGTTCCGGCCCCCGTAGGATGCCCGCCGCCTTGAACCTCTCGTCCATCTTCGGCCAGCCCCGTGCCACTTCGATGCTCCGCTCCGCGCTGGAGCGGCGGAGGATCCACCACGCCTGGCTCTTCGCCGGGCCGGAAGGGGTGGGCAAGGAGGCCGCCGCGCGGGCCTTCGCCGCCTCGCTCCTCTGCCGGGCGGGCGGGGGTGAACCGGTGGTAGAGGCGTGCGGCACCTGCCCGTCATGCCAGAAGCTCGACCGCGGGGTCCATCCCGATCTGGTGGAGATCCTCCCCGAGGCCGAGGCGGTCGCCCGCAAGCGGATCGCGCGGGAGGACCTGCCCAAGGCTCCGTCGCGGGAGCTGAAGATCGACCAGATTCGCAAGCTTCAGGCGTCCCTTTCCCTGGCGCCCCTCGAGGGCCCGCGCAGGGTCGTCGTGATGATCGGTGCGGACACCCTGAACGCCCCGGCGCAGAATGCATTTCTGAAGACGCTGGAAGAGCCCCCCACCGGCACGCACATCGTCCTCCTGGCGGATACCGCTGACGCACTCCTCCCCACCACCCGCTCCCGCTGCGTGAGGGTCCCGTTCGCCCCGCTGCCCCTCGAGCTCGTGGCCGAGAGGGTGGCCGAGCAGACCGGCGACGGCCTCGAGCGGGCCAGGCTCCGTGCGGCGCTGGCAGGGGGATCCCTCGGCGCCGCCCTCCGGATCGACGGCCCGGCCCTCGAGTCCCGCGGCCGGATCCTGGAGGCGATCGAGGCGCTGGATCCGGCGGATCTGCGCCCGCTCCTCCGCCTGGCCGAGGAGCTGGGCGGCAAGGGCCGCGAGGAGAGCGAGCTGGCACTCGACGTGGTGGCGCTCTTCTACCGGGACGCGGCCCTCGGAGCGGAGGGAGTCTCCGATGACGCCCTCGCCAACCAGGATCAGGCGGCGCTGGTCCGAGCCGCCGCGGCGCGGGGAGCGGAGGACGCCCTCCGCCGCCACCGCCTCGCCCTCCGCGCCAAAGCGGCGATCGGCCGCCACGCCATGGGGCGCCTCGCCTTCGAGCGCATGCTCCTCGGCTTCGTGATGCCGGAGGAGGCATGAGCGGATTGGAACCGATCCTCGCCCAGGCGCGCTCCGGGAAGGCGCCGGCGATCCTCCTCTTCCACGGGGAGGAGTTCCTCGCCCGCAAGGCGGCGGAGGAGATCGTCGACCTGCTCGTGCCCGCCGGCCAGCGCGACCTGAACCTCGCCGTCCTGGAGGCGGCGGCCTCGCCAGGGGAGGTCGCGAGGGAGCTCGCCACCGTCCCCATGTTCCGCGGGACGAAGGTGGTCTGGCTTCGGGATCCGGAGTTCCTGGCGCCGCGCAAGGCGGCCCGCGGGGACCAGCTCGCGCGCCTCCGGGAGCTCTGGGAGCAGGGCCGCCAGAAGGAGGCGGCGCGGCGGCTCCTCGCGCTGGCGCAGAAGGCCGGGATCGATCCCGCCACCGCGTCCGCAGCCCAGTGGAAGGACGAGGCGGGCCTCGATCCCTCCGGCGCCGACCTCGAGTTCTGCAGGGACGCCGCAAACTTCGCCGCGACGGAGCAGATCCCGCCCCCCGGCACCGACACCGCGGAGCTGGACCGGCTCTTCGCCGCCGGGATCCCGGCAGGGAACCACCTGGTGGTCTCTGCGTCGGGCATCGACGGGAGGCTGGCGCTCTACAAGAAGCTCAAGGACCTGGGCGCTGAAGTCTCGTTCAAGGCCCAGGGGCGGGAGAAGCGCGACGTGGGCGAGCTCTGCCGCGAGGCGGTGGAGCCGCTGGGCAAGCGGATCGCGCCGGCCGCGATCGCGCGCCTCGATACCCTGGTGGGCGGCGAGCAGGTCCGGCTCCTCCACGCCGAGCTGGAGAAGGTGGCGCTATACGTCGGCGAGCGGCCGACCATCGAGGCCGCCGACGTGGACGCGGTGGTCGAGGCTTCACGGGAGGTGGAGTTCCTCCTCACGAACTCCGTTGAGAAGCGCGATCTCGCCGGAGCCGTGGAGGGCCTCTCCCAGATCCTCGACGCGGGCGGCGGGCTCCCGCAGGTGGTGGCCTCCGTCGCCACCTGCGTCCGCCAGCTCCTCGCGGCCCAGGAGGCCACCCGGGCGACCGGCGGGCGAATCCCCGGCTTCGGCGCCGGAGCGAGCGCGTGGGTGGCCGCGTTCAACGACGCGGGCCTGAAGATGGGCAACCCCAACGCGGCGAAGTTCAAGGCCGAGGCCGCCGCGCGCTTCGGGCGGGACGAGCTCCTCTGGGCCCTCATCGCCGCCGCCGACGCCGACCTTGAAGTGAAGAGCGGGGGAGGGCGCCTCGTGGTCGAGCGCCTGCTCTGGGACCTCTGCAAGTAGGTTTCCAGCTCCGCGGATTTGCTTTACCGCGAAGGGCGCGGTGGCTAGGTTCGCCCCTCATTCCTCTCCCAGAGGCAACGGCTCATGCCCGAGAAGATCCTCGTCACCGCCGCGCTCCCGTACGCGAACGGACCCAGCCACCTCGGCCACCTCCTCGAGTACATCCAGACCGACGTCTGGGTGCGGTTCCTCAAGCTCACCGGCCGCGACGCGGTCTTCGTGTGGGCGTCGGACACCCACGGTGCTCCCATCGAGCTCAACGCGGCGAAGCACGGCGTCCCTCCCGACGAGTTCGCCGCGTCGTGGGGCGAGAAGCAGCTCCGCGACTTCCGCGACTTCCTGATCGAGCCCGACGTCTTCTCGAGCACGAACTCGCCCGAGAACCGCAAGTGGGCGGAGGAGATCTTCCGGCGGCTCCAGGCCGGCGGCCACGTCGAGGAGCGCCCCCTCGAGCAGTGGTTCTGCGAGGTCGACCAGCGCTTCCTGCCCGACCGCTTCGTGAAGGGCACCTGCCCGAGCTGCGGCGCCGCGGACCAGTACGGCGACGTGTGCGAGGTCTGCAACAAGGCCTACGCCTCCACCGAGCTCGAGGCGCCGTACTGCGCGATCTGCCGCAACCCGCCCGTTCGCCGCACCTCCCAGCACTTCTTCTTCAAGCTCGCCCACTTCCAGGCCTTCCTGGAGGACTTCGTCTCGAAGCAGGGAACCCTCGAGCCGCAGGTCCGGAACTCCATCCGCGCCTGGCTCGAGGGCGGTCTCCAGGACTGGTGCGTCTCCCGCGACGGCCCCTACTTCGGCTTCGAGATCCCGGGCGCTCCCGGCAAGTACTTCTACGTCTGGCTCGACGCGCCCATCGGCTACCTCTCGTCGACCGAGCGCCTCGTGGGCGAGGAGCGCGCGCTCGCCGACTATTGGGCGAAGGACGCGGACAGCCGGATCGTCCACTTCATCGGCAAGGACATCGTCTACTTCCACGCGCTCTTCTGGCCCGCGATGCTGCACGGCGCCGGCCTGCGCCCGCCCAGCCGGATCCAGGTCCACGGCATGATCACCCTGGGCGGCGAGAAGCTCTCCAAGAGCCGCGGCCGCATGGTGACCGCCCGCGAGTACCTCGACGCGGGCCTCGATCCCGAGTCCCTGCGCTGGTTCTACGCCTCCAACCTCGGCGCCGCGCCCTACGACGTCCCGCTCGCCAAGGAGGAGATCAAGAACCGGGTCAACGCCGAGCTGGTGAAGACGCTGGCCAACTTCGTCTCCCGCGCGCTCTCGCCGCTCACCAAGGACTTCGGCAGCAAGCTGGCGGCGCCGTCGGACGATCCGGAGTCGACGGCGCTCTGGGCCAAGGTCCTCGAGCACTCCGCGAAGATCCACGCGTCCTACGAGGCCTTCGAGCTCCGGGACGCCACCCAGGGCCTGGTGCAGATCGGCTTCGAGGCGAACCGCTACCTCCAGGAGCGGGCGCCGTGGAGCAAGCGGAAGGCCGGAGACGAGGAGGGCGCCCACCGCGATCTCGCCCTCTGTGCCAACGTCGCGTACGCGATCGGCTGCTGGATCGCGCCGATCCTCCCGCGGGCGGCGCAGAAGCTCTCCGAGATGCTCGGAGGCGTCGCCTTCGATCCGTCCCGGCTCGTCGCCGGAGCGGGCTTCCCCCTCGCCCCCGGCCTGCAGCTCGGCAAGGCCGTCCATCTGGCCGCGCCCATCGACGACGAGAAGCTCGACGCCCTCTGGCCCGACGAGGCGCCGGCGGCGGCGGTGCTCGAGAAGGACAAGCAGAAGCCCTCTCCGGCACCCGGCGTCGAGAAGGCCGCGCCGGCGAAGGCCCCCCCAGCAAAGGCAGAGGTGCCGATCGGGATCATCGACTTCGAGGACTTCGCCAAGGTCGAGCTCCGCGTCGGGAAGGTCCTCGCCGCCGAGCGGATCCCCAAGGCGGACAAGCTCCTCAAGCTCACCGTCGATCTGGCGGAGGAAGCCCCGCGCACCATCGCCGCCGGGATCGCCGAGTACTACGACCCCGAGGCGCTGCCCGGAAAGCACGTGGTCGTCGTCGCCAACCTCGCGCCTCGGACGATCCGGGGCATCGAGAGCCGGGGCATGCTCCTGGCCGGCGGAGGCGATCAGGGGAAGGTGGTCCTGGCCGAGGTCCCCGGCGTGCCCCCCGGCTCAAGGGTGAAGTGATGGGGCCCTTCGCGGACGACCTCGCGAAGACGCTCGACGAGACCGGGCTCCCGCGAAAGGAGAGGGAGGCGGCCGTCGCCGATCTCGTGGAGCGCTGCAAGGAGAGCGCGGAGCTGCGCGAGCGCTTCCTCATGCGCTTCGTGCTGCTCCTCTCCGACGACGATCCCGTGATCCGCGGCTGGGCCTGTCTCGGCGTGGTCCTCTGCGACGACGAGGGGAGCCACGTGGAGCGCGTCGCCCGGCTCCTCGGCGACCCGTCTCCGGGCGTACGGCTCCAGGCGGCCCACGCCCTCGCGCCCCTGGAAGCGGAGGGCCTCCACGAGCGCTTCGTGGCCTGCCTCCAGGACCCCGACCTGCTTGTCCGGTCGACCTGCGCCGGAGCCCTCGCCTCCGCCGGCGACCTGCGCGGCGTCGACGTGCTCCTCGAGGCCGCCGGGAAGCGCCGGACCCGCCTCGACGCGCTGCTGGCCCTTCGCCCGGCGGCCCGCGACGCCTCGCGCCGCGGCCCCGTCGAGGCCCTGGCGACCCGGCTCTTCCGCGGCGTCTTCACCCGCCGCTTCGACCGCGTGGCTGCCGCCGCGCTCCTCGCCGTGACGGGAAACCGCGACGCAGGGGCCTTCCTGGTCGAGCGCGCCAGGCGCGGCGGCATGGAGCGGCCCATGGCCATGGAGCTCTGCGGCGAGCTCCGGATCGACGGCGGCGAGGCGGTCGTGTCGTCGGTCGCGGCCGATCCCCGCGATCCCTTGCGAGGGACGGCGCTGCGGGCCCTGGCCTGCTACGGCGGTCCGGAGGCGCAGGAGCGCTGCGCCCGGGCGCTCCTCGACGAGGCCGAGGACTCCGACGTCCGCTGCGACGCCGCGGAGGGCCTCCTCCTCCTGGGCAGCGAGGACTCGAGGCAGAGCCTCGAGAAGGCTCGCGAGACGGTCGGCGACGACCGCGTCCGCCGCGTCGCCACTGCGTGCCTCGAACTCTTCGGCCGTCCGGAGAGCGAGCTGCGCCTCTACCTGCCGCTCTCCGGCGAGGAGCTGATCTCGTAAGGCCCTCGCGGATCGGGAGTTCGAGGCTCTGATACAATGGGTGAACCGGAGCGTCAGGGACGCGGCCGGCTGTCTTCTATTTCCTGCGAGGACTCGGGGCGGAGCGGGTTGGCCCAGCCGCCGCCCAGGGCCCGATAGAGCTGGATCACGCTGATCGACCGCTGCGCCCGCGCTTGGACGAGCGCGATCTGCGCGGAGAGGAGATTCGTGACGGCGAGGTTGACCTCCACGTAGCTGGCGGTCCCGACCCGGTACTGGTCCATCGTGAGCCGCGTCTGTGTTTTGAGCGCGTCGACTTGTAGTGAGAGGCGCTCGGCGACCTCGCGCGCACTCTGGATGCCTGCCAGGGCGTCGGCGACGTCGGCGAGGGCCTGAACCACCGCCTGCCTGTAGCTCGCCGCGGCGGCGTTTGCGGTGGCGATCGCGGCGTCGCGGTTGTCGAGCAGGCTGTCTCCGCCCAGGACGGGCGCGAGCCAGCTCGTGCTCGCGCCATAGAGCCACTCTCCCTGGCTGCCGTGGAAGAAGGTGGAGATCTCTGGGGTGAGGAGCCCGGCGAGGCCGGTGAGGTTGATCGGCGGCAGAAGCGCGGCGTCGGCGACGCCGATCTGTGCCATAGCCGACCGCAGGTTCTGCTCGAGCGTCATCACGTCGGGCCGGCGCGCGAGGAGCGTCGCGGGCAGGCCCGGTGGCACCTCGGGCAGCTCGGCCAGGTCGAGGGGAGGGCCACGGGGGATCGGCCCGGGCGGCCTCCCCAGGAGCGTCGTGATCTGGTTCTCTTTTTGCGCGAGCTGGGCGCGGAGCTGCGGAAGTAGGGCTTCCACCTGGTAGACGAGGGACTCCGCGTTGGCCGTCTGCACCATGGTGCCGGTCCCTTCCGTCATCTGTGCGGTATAGAGCGCGAGGAGCTCTCTTCTCGAGCGGAGGGTCTCTTCGTTGAGATCGTAGAGGGCGTCGAGCTCGAGGAGCTCGACGTAGGCCTGGGCGACGTCCGCGACGAGGATCAGAATCACGCCGCGCTTCTGTTCGACGACAGCGAGGTAGTCTGCGCTGGCTGCTTCTGCGGCGCGTCGAATCGCGCCCCAGACGTCGAGCTCCCAGCTCACGTTGATCGAAGCCGTGAACTCGTTGGTCGTCAGCGTCGGGAGCCCCGAGAAAGTGGGAACGAAGGGGATTCGCTGGCGTTGTGCGAGAGCCTGGATCGTCAAGGACGGGAGGAGGGCGTCTCGAGCTGCATGCGCCCTCGCCCTCGCCGCCGCGACCCTCTCCGTGGCCGCTCGCAGATCCCCGCTCCCCTCGAGGGCTTCCTCGATGAGCGCGCGCAGGGCGTCGTCGTGGAAGAGCTCCCACCAGGGGAGATCGGCGATGGAGGCCGCGGTCGCTCCTTCGGGCGCGTCGCGGAAGGCCTCTGTCAACGGGACCTCGGGACGCACGTAGTTGGGGCCGACCGCACACCCCGAGACCAGGGCGCACGAGACGCAGACGAGCGCCCCCGTCCTCATGGCTCTCGCTTTCTACTGCGTTGGAGCCAGAGGACGATCTGCTCGACCACGAGGTAGGCGGCCGGGACCAGGAGGAGCCCAAGGATCGTCGTGAAGATCATCCCGACGATCACCGCGGTCCCGATCTCGCGTCGCGAGAGCGAGCCCGCCCCGCTCGCGAAGGCGAGCGGAAGCACGCCCAGGATGAATGCGAGCGACGTCATCATGATGGGCCGCAACCGCAGCTGGGCTCCCGCGACCGCCGCTTCCGCCGGCGCCATGTCCTCCTTGAGCTGCCGCTCCCGGGCGAACTGCACGATCAGGATCGCGTTCTTCGCCGACAGGCCCATCAGCATGATCAGCGCGATCTGCCCGAAGACGTCGGAGGAGTACCCTCGCGAGAGCAGCCCGAGGAACGCGCCGAGCACCGCCACCGGCGTCACCAGCAGCACGCTGAGCGGGAGGGACCAGCTCTCGTACAGGGCAGCGAGGATCAGGAAGACCATGACGATCGCGAAGATGTACGTGGGGAGCGGGCTCGGCGCCGTCGTCTCCTGGTACGAGAGATCCGACCACTCGTAGGTGACGCCTGCGGGCAGGACATCCCGCGCCACCTCCTCCAGCGCCTTGATCGCTTGCCCCGAAGAGTAGCCCGGCGCGGCGGTGCCGTTGAGCTGCGCGGCGCGAAAGAGGTTGAAGCGCATGGTGAAGTCGGGGCCCAGCATGGGGCTCGTGGACAGGAAGGTGGTGATCGGGACCATCACGCCGTCGGAGCCGCGAACGTAGAATTGGCGCAGGTCGTCCTCGGATCGCCGGAACTCCGGCTCCGCTTGCAGGTAGACGTGCCACTCCCTCCCGAACCGGTTGAAGTCGTTTATGAAGATGCTTCCGAGGAAGGCCTGGATGGTGAGGTAGAGGGACGACAGGCTCACGCCCTCGATGAGCGCCTTCTCGCGATCGACGTTCAGCCTGATCTGTGGAACGGACGCGCTGAAGTTCGTGCGGACGGTGCTCAGCTCCGGGCGCTTGCTGGCCGCGGCGATGAAGCGGTTGGCCTGCTCCTCCAGGAACTCCGGCGTGCCGCCGGTGCGATCCTGGAGGAAGAGCGTGAAGCCTCCGCTCGTGCCCAGGCCCGGGAGCGGCGGCGGCGCGAAGCCCAGCGCGATCCCGGCCGGGATGCTGCGAAGCTCCTCGTTTGCCTTCGCGATGATCTTTTCGGCCGTCTCCTCGGAGCTCCGCTCGCCCCATGGGCGGAGGGCCACGAAGAAGAAGGCGTTGTCCGGCGTGGCCACTCTGGAGAGGAGCGAGAAGCCCACGACGCTGGTGACGTGCGCGACCCCCGGGATGCGCCCGAGGACCTTCTCTACCTGCGCGGTGGCGGTGTCGGTTCGACCGAGGGCAGCTGCCTTCGGGAGGGCGAGCTCCAGGAAGAAATAGCCCTCGTCCTCGGTCGGCACGAGGCCGGAGGGGATCGCGCGGCCGAGGCCCGCGAGGATCACGAAGACCACGGCCACCACGATGACCGAGAACCAGGCCTTTCGGAGCAGGACACGGGTGAGCCGCACGTAGGATTCGGTGGCGCGCTCGAAGCCCCGGTGGAACGCCTGCGTGGCCCGCCCGATCGGCCCGCGCTCCGGCTTGGGAGGACGGAGCAGCATCGCGCACAGCGCCGGAGACAGGGAGAGGGCGTTGAAGGCGCTGATCAGCACCGAGATCCCGATGGTCAGGGCGAACTGGCGGTAGAGGAGGCCCGTGATCCCCGGCACGAAGGCGACCGGGATGAACACCGACGCCAGGATGAGGGCGATGCTCACCACCGGTGCCGAGACCTCCTTCACCGCCTCCAGGGTCGCCTCCCGAGGCTCGAGGCCGTCCTCGATCTTCCGGATCGTCGCCTCGACCACGACGATCGCGTCGTCCACGACCAGGCCGATGGCCAGCACCAGCCCCAGCAGGGAGATCGTGTTGACGGAGAAGTGGAGGATCGGGAAGAGCACGAAGGCCCCGATCAGCGACACCGGGACCGTCAGCATTGGGATCAGCGTGGCCCTCCAGGTCTCCAGGAAGAGGAAGACCACCGCCATCACGAGCAGCACGGCAATGAGCAGCGTTTGAAGGATCTCCCGGATCCCGTCCTTTACCGGGAGGGTCGTGTCGAGGGCGACGGTGGCTTGCACCCCTTCTGGAAACGCCTTCGTGAGCTTGGCGAGGTGCTCTTCGACCCCCTTGACGGTCGAGAGCGCGTTGGTTCCCGGCGTCTGGAAGACCCCCAGGACCGCCGAGGGCTGACCGTCGAACCGGGCTCGCTCGGTGTAGGTCACGGTGCCGAGCTCGAGCCTTGCCACGTCGGAGAGGCGAACGATCGCCCCGCCGGGCTCCGCGCGGACGACGATGTCTCCGAATTCCTCGGCCGTGACCAGCCTGCCGGGCGCGATGATCGAGAAGCTGAACGGCTGGTCGGAGGCCGCGGGCTCCCCACCGATCTGCCCGGCGGGATTGACCGTGTTCTGGGCGAGGAGCGCCTGCTGCAGATCCTGGACGGTGAGGCCGCGCGACGCCATTTTGATGGGATCCACCCAGACCCGCATCGCGTATTGGCTCGCACCGAAGTTGATGACCTGCGCCACGCCCTCGACCCGGGAGAGCTCATCGATGACGTTGATCGTCGCGTAGTTGGCCAGGAAGGCCCCGTCGTAAGCCGCGGTGGGCGAGTGGATGGCGATCACCATCAGCGGCGACGCCGTCGTGCGCAGCACGGTGATCCCGACCGCGTTGACCTGGGCGGGGAGGAAGGGCTGCCCCTGGCTGACCCGGTTCTGCGTCAGGATCTCGTCGACGTTGGAGTCGGAGCCCACCTTGAACGTGACCCGCAGGCTCATTGACCCGTCGAGCGCGTTCGTGGACTGCATGTAGAGCATCTCCTCGACCCCGTTCACGAACTGCTCCAATGGGGTCGCGACCGACTTCTCGACGGTCAGCGCGTCCGCGCCGGGGTAGGTGGCGCTCACGACGATCTGCGGCGGGACGATGTCCGGGTACTCGGCGACGGGGAGCGAGAACGCGGCGACGGCCCCCACGAGCACGAAGACGATCGAGATCACGATCGCGACGATCGGCCTTCGAACGAAGAAGCGGATCAAGGCGTATGTCGGCCGGGGCCCGGTCCCCCGCCTCCCCCTGATTGGTTCGGGGCGCCCTTGGGCGGCGGGGCCTTCTTCAGGGGAGCCGCCGGCCGGGGCTGCACGGTCTCACCGTCCTTCACCTTCTCGACGCCCTCGACCACGACCTGCTGCCCGGCCTCGAGCGGTCCGGTCACCACGACCTCGGCCCCCACCTGCGGACCCGTCTTGACCTGAACGAAGTGGACGACGTCGTCCTCGCCGACGACCGCGATCCGCTTCAGTCCCTGCAGCTCGGAGATCGACCGCTGCTGCACCACCAGGGCGCCCTCGATCGTCTGGAAGACGACGTGGATGCGGACCGTCTGGCCGGGCCGAAGGATGGCGTCGGCGTTGGGAAAGAACGCCTCCAGGGATAGCGTTCCCGTCGACGAGTCGATGTGCCGGTCTGCGAAGCTGACCCACCCTTCCTGCGGGGATTGCACGCCGGTCATGAGCTCCAGGCGCACGCTCCGCTTCGCTGGCGAGGTCCCGGACTGCGCCAGGTCCAGGTAGTCCCGCTCCGTGATCGGAAAGATCGCGCGGATGGGATCGATCTGGGAGACGGTGGCGAGGAGGGTGGGGGTGCCGGCGCCGACGAGGTTCCCGAGCCGCACCTGGGCCGCGCCGGCGAGGCCGACGATGGGCGAGGTCACCTTGGTATAGGAGAGGTTGAGCAGGGCCTGCGTCACCAAGGCCTCCGCCGACTTCACCGAGGCGGAAGCGCTTCGGTGTGAGGCCTGGGCGTTGTCGAGATCCTGCTTGCTCACCGCGAGGTCCTTCGCGAGGGGCTCGAGCCTTTTGGCCAGCGCGCCCGACCGCTGGCGCTCGGCCCTCGCGCTCGCGAGGGTGCCTTGCGCCTCGTGGAGCGCCGCGAGGAAGGGAGCGGGATCGATCTGGAAGAGGAGCTGGTCCTTCTCGACGAACGTCCCCTCCTTGTAGTGCTGACCGAGGAGATAGCCCTCGACCCGCGCCCGGATCTCGACGTCGAAGTAGCCTGCGAGCGTGCCCACGTAGATCCGCTCGACCGGGACGTCCCGCTGGGCGACCGGCGCTACCAGCACCTGGACGGGCGGCGGCGGCGGCGGGGCCTTCTTCGACCCCAGCTTGCACGCCGATCCGAAGATCAGTGCCAGGCACAGCCAGGTAGCGCCGCGTCTCACGCTTCACTCCGTCCCGGGTTGGGCTCGGAATGTTCGCGTGGGCCGCCCTTTTCGCTAGGCCCTCGCCGGGTGGAAGAGCTTCGGGCTTGCCGCTTCCAGCCGGTTGCCGGTAAGCGAGAGGCCATGGATCTCATCGACTCCCACGCACACGTGGACTCGGAGAAGTACGACGGCGATCGCGACGAGGTGATCGCGAGGGCGAGGCAGAGCGGCGTCAGCCGGATCGTCGCCGTCGGGCAGTGGCAGGGGCCGGGCGACTTCGGCGGCGCCCACGCCCTCGCGAAGGCGCATCCGGGCTATTTCTTCGCCACCATCGGGATCCACCCCCACGAGGTGGCGAACGTGCCGGAGGAGGACTGGCTCGAGCTCGAGCGGCTCGCGGCGCTGCCGGAGACGATCGCGATCGGAGAGACCGGCCTCGACTATTTCTACGAGCACTCTCCGCGCGAGGAGCAGCGCAAGTGGTTCCGCCACCAGCTGGAGCTGGCCTCCCGGCTCGGGAAGCCCGTGGTCATCCACACCCGGGACGCGGACGACGACACGTTCGAGATCCTGCGCGACATGACGCCGAAGGCCGGGGTGATCCACTGCTTCACCGGCGGCCCGGAGAGGGCCCGGGCGTATCTCGACCTCGGCCTCTATCTGTCGGTGCCCGGCGTAGTGACGTTCAAGAACGCCGAGCCCCTGCGCGAGGCGGTTCGAGCAGCGCCCTTGGACCGGCTGCTCATCGAGACCGATTGCCCCTACCTGGCGCCGATCCCCCATCGGGGCAAGCGGAACGAGCCCGCGTTCGTTCGGATCGTGGCCGAGACCATCGCCGAGCTGAAGGGGCTGCCGGTGGAGGAGGTGGCGGCTGCCACCACCTCCAACGCCATGGAGCTATTCCGCCTGGGGTAGCTCGCCGGAGCCCTCCTCGGCGGGGCGCTCCTCGGCCGGGGTCGGCCCTTCGGAGGGAGTCGGCTCCTCCCCGCCCGTGAAGGCGGAGAAGGGCTTGAAGGTGAGCTTCTCGCCGCCGGCGGCCTTCGGCGCGCCCTCGGCGCGCTTCAGGATCTTCGGGCCGCGACGCTCCTCGCCCTCGCGCAAGGGCCTCTCGCCCTCGGCCGCGACGGGCTCGGCGGCGGCGGGCTCCCGCGGCTCCCTCTCTCGCGCCTCCCTCTCACGAGGCGGACGCTCGCGGCGGGGACGCTCCGCCTGCGCGCCACCAGCGGCACGGCGAGGGCCCTCGCCGCCCTCGGGGGCGGGTTCCCGCTTCTGCTTTTCCTTCGGCTTCTCCTGGGGCGCCTCGGGGCCACCCTTGCGCTTGCCGAGGCCCTTGGCGGGGGCACCCCGCTTGCGGCCGCCCTCGGTGGGGGCCGGCGCCTTCCAGACGAGGCGCTCGTGGGCCTTCTGCGGCTCGGCCCACCGCTGGCCGGGGCTGCGCGCCATCTGCCCGAGCATGGCGTTCACCCGGCTGTCGATCTCGTCGAGAGCGTGGACCAGGAAGGCCTCGAGGGTCATCGGGAGCTTGGGCGAGCCGTACTCGAGGCGGCCGTGGTGTGCGAGCACCATGTGCACCAGGTGAAGCTCGAGCTCCTTGGGGAAGCCGGTGATCGCCCGGGCGCGCTCGGCGATCCACGTGGCCGTCATCACCAGGTGGCCGATCAGGCGCCCCTCATCCGTATATCCCGTGGCGCCCTTGTCGTAGGAGAGCTCGGAGACCTTGCCGATATCGTGGAGGAAGGCGCCCGCGATCAGGAGATCGCGATCCGCCATCGGATACTGGTCCGCCAGGCGGCCTGCCAGCCGCACGCAGGAGAGGATGTGCTCGAGAAGACCCCCCGGGTAGGCATGGTGGATCTCCTTCGCCGCCGGCGCGCGGCGCAGCTTCGAGGCGATCCCTGGATCGTCGACGAACGAGAGGAGGAGGGCGCGGACGTGCGGATCCGAGACCCGGTGCAGCTCTCCGCGGAGCGCCTGGAACGCCCCGTCCCGCTCGGCCGCGGGGGCCTCCACGGCCGGCGCCTCGAAGGCGAAGTCGGCCGGGTCGAGCTCGGCCAGGGATTTTTCAATCTTCTCGACCGTTAGCTGCGGGCGACCCTGGAAGGAGCCGACCTGTCCACCGACCTCCACCCGATCTCCCGCCTCGAAGGCGCCCAGAACCTCGTCGGTGGTGTTCCACACCCGCGCGTCGAGCTGGCCGGTCTTGTCCTGGAGCAGGAGCTTGAGGAAGACCTTTCCATTCTTCCCGGTGGCCTGCTGCTTGCGCGCCACGAGGAAGACGCCTTCCGCTCGACGGCCCGCCTCGACGTCCTTGACCCACAGCCTGTCCATTCACCGCTCCGCTCGTGGAGAAGCCGGCATGCCGTCCGCCGGCTCGCAATCGAACCGGGCAAACTAGCAGACGGCTCCCGCGGGAACAACGCGCGAGATCGCCGGCTGGAGCCACCATGAAAGCGTCCCACCTGCTCCCCATCGCCCTGATCGCCCTCGCTCCCTTCGCCGCCCACGCGGCCGACGAATGGAGGATGGTCTCCGACTCCGGGGGCCTGAAGGTCTCGACCCGCGACGTGGCGGGCAGCGTCCCCGAGATGCGCGTGGAGGGGCGGATCGACGCCCCGCCCGAGCGCGTGTTGGCCGTGCTCGCCGACGTCGACGCCTATTCCGAGACCATGCCGCACACCGAGGAATCACGCATGGTGAAGCGCGAAGGAAACACGATCTGGATGTATTCGGTCGTCGATCCGCCGCTGGCCAGCCGCCGCGACTACTGCGTGAAGATCACGCTCTCCGAGAAGGGGGACGGGATCCTCGCGACGACTTGGATCCCCGACAACGAGGTCGCCCCGCCGCAGAAGTCCGGGACGGTACGCGTGAAGGTGAACGACGGCGGCTGGACGCTCGTGCCCGCGGACGATGGCAGGGCGACCTACGCCGTCTACCGCCTGCACGTCGATCCGGGCGGGAACCTCCCGAAGTGGATCGTGAACAAGGCGAACCGCACCTCGGTGCCGGACGCGTTCAAGGCCGTGCGCAAAGCCGCGACCTCGAAGCGCTACGAGAACGCCCTCAATCCGATGAACGCGGGGTAGGGGAGAGACACGTCGCGCGGCCAAAGCCGCGCGACGCGTCGTCACATCCTCGCGAGGATCGCCGCGATCGCGCCGATGACGCCGAGCAGGGCCGTCACGAGGAAGACGGTCTTGAAGCGCCGCGTGTCGTGGCGCTCGGCCCGCATCATCGAGGCGTATTCCGGCACGTCGCGCAGCCTGCGCCACCGCTGCTGATCGTCCCGGCGGATCTCGTCGTCGGGATCGAGGAACCGCTGCCGGAAGAGCATGATCACGTGAGAGCCGTCGGGCACCGTGAGCTCCTGCCCACCCTTCGAGCGGATGTGGTATTTCACGCTCTACCCCTCACGCGCCGTATCGCTCACGAGCACTCTGCAGCGATGGCGTCCGCGATCCGGAGGCCGTCGACCGCAGCCGAGACGATACCGCCGGCGTAGCCGACGCCTTCCCCGCAAGGATAGAGACCCGGCGCGCTCAGCGCCTGGAAGTCGTCCCCTCGGACGATCCGCAGCGGCGCGCTCGTGCGGCCCTCGAAGGCGATCAGCGTCGCGTCCTCGGTCACGTATCCGCGCATCTTGCGGTCGAAGCCCCTGAGGGCCGTCTTCAACGTTGCCGTCACGTGGGCGGGGAGGAAGCCGGAGAGGTCGGCGTGGGTGAGGCCGGGGCGATAGGTCGTCTTTCCGGGGGCCGTCCCCAGCCTTCCGCGCAGGTAGTCGGTGAGCCGCTGGGCCGGCGCCCGGTAGCCGCCGCCGCCGAGCTCGTAGGCGACCCGCTCCCACTTGCGCTGGAACCGCAGCCCGGAGAGGGCATCGCGGCCGTGTCCGTCCCGCTCGAAGTCGTCGAGCCCCACCGCGACCACGATCCCCGAGTTGGCGAAGTGGGCGTTTCGGTACGAGTTGCTCATCCCGTTCACGCAGAGGAGCTCGGGCTCGGTGGGCGTAGGCACCACGATCCCGCCCGGGCACATGCAGAAGGAGAAGACGCCCCGGGGCTTGCCCTCGCAGATCGGGTTCTCGGCGAGTCGGTAGTCGGCCGGCGGGAGCCGGGGGTGGCCAGCCGCGTTTCCGTACTGGATCGAGTCGATCAAGGTCTGCGGGTGCTCGGCCCGGAAGCCCACGGCGAAGGGCTTTGCCTCGAGCACGTAGCCCTGCTCGTGGAAGCTCTCGTAGAGCTCGCGGGCGGAGTTGCCCGGCGCGAGGATCACCCGGTCGGAGAGGAGCTCCGTCCCGTCGGAGAGGCGCACGCCCCGCGTCCGGCCGCTCGAGTCGCGCAGGATGTCGTCGACCCGCGCGCCGAAGCGCACCTCGCAGCCCTGGGCCTCGAGCCACTCCCGGAGGCCGGTGACCGCGCCGGGGAGGAGGTCCGAGCCGATGTGCGGCTTGGCGTCGGTGAGGATGCCGTCGGGCGCTCCGAAGCGGGCAAAGGTCTCGATCACCTTCCGCACCGCCGGGTGCGTGACGCGGGTGGTGAGCTTCCCGTCGGTGTACGCGCCTGCGCCGCCCTCGCCGAAGTTCATGTTCGACTCGGGGTCGAGGCGGCCCTCGCGGCCCATCACGGCGACGTCGCGCCGGCGCGGGCTAATCGGCTTGCCGCGCTCGAGGAGCAGGGTGGGGATCTGCCGCTCCATCAGGCCCAGGGCGGCAAAGAGGCCGGCGGGGCCAGTGCCTACGACGATGGGCCGCACCTCCGGTCGCCTGGCGACCTTGGGAGGAGGCGGATCGTCCGGCGAGAGCTGGACGTCGCCGCCGAGGACGACGTCGGTGCCGTCGGGCACCTCTACGTCCACCACGAAGAGGAAACGGGGGTGGCCCTTCTTGCGACAGTCGAGCGACTTGCGCACCACGCGGGGAGCGCCGACGAGACCCGGAGGGAGCTGCGCCGTGGACGCCGCCCGTTCGTGGAGAAGGGTCTCGTCCTCGTCGAGCCAGAGGGAGAGGTTGCTGATTCGAAGCCGCATACCGCCTACCGAACAGAGGAAGGCGGGCGTTATATCCGAAAAGGAGCGAAGGCGAGCGGGGACGGGCGATTCGGAGCGCCCGGGCCGTCTCCTCAGGCCTCGGGGTCGGTGTCCTCGCCCCTGAGCTCCTGCGTGACCAGCTCGAGGAGCTCGCTGGACGCCGCGAGGATCTCCCGGGGCGCGAAGCCTGCGTCGCGGAGCTCGCGGTAGAACGAGCGGGCGAGGATCTTGGGGCCATTGGCTCCGGAGAGCCTCAAGCCGTTCCTCTTCGCTTCGACCATCTTCTCGGGGACCATCGCGTCGGCTCCTTGGCCTGGGGGGCGGCCTGTTGATCGTCGGGGCGAAGGTCGCCCACGGTACCCAATGGATCGGTGGTGCCGGGGCCGGTAGCAAGTTCGGGGCCAATATTCCCCATTCTTGGCAACCTGAGTAATTTCAGCGGCTTGTCTAGCCATGGCCACCCCGGACGGAGGGCGTGGTGCGTCCTCCTCTGCGCAGCCCGGGCTGCGAAGCGCCTGCGGGGGCGCGAATGGGAGTGCGCAGTACTCCCATGTCCGACGGGAGCGATCGATCCTTCCCAGGCCAGGCGATCGCGCGTGCAATGGTTGTCCTTGACCGCAAGGGGTCCCGCACCTATGTACGCGCCCTCGGCAGGTATCGTCTGCGAGGGAGCGCCGCGGTGGTGCGGCGCCATTCTTTGCGAAAGGTAGGCGAGCGATGAAGTTTGCCATCAATGGCTTCGGTCGAATCGGCCGCTGCGTGCTGCGGGCAGCGCTGGCGCGCAACGAGAAGGACGTCGAGATCGTCGGAATCAACGACCTCGACTCCCCCGCGACCCTCGCCCACCTGTTCAAGTACGACTCGGTCCACGGGATCTTCCCCGGCGAGGTGAAGGCCACCGAGCGCTCGATCGTGATCGACGGCAAGGAGATCCCCATCTCGGCCATCCGCGAGCCCGAGAAGCTCCCCTGGAAGGAGCTCGGCGTCGAGACGGTGTTCGAGTGCACCGGGCGTTTCACCGACCGTGAGGCCGCCGCGAAGCACCAGACCGCCGGCGCCCGGAAGGTGCTCATTTCGGCCCCCGCCAAGAACCCGGACATCACCCTCTGCTACGGGATCAATCACGACCAGTACGATCCCGCCAAGCACCACATCTTCTCGAACGCCTCCTGCACCACGAACTGCCTCGCGCCGGTGGTCAAGGTGCTCCTCGAGACCTTCGGCGTGGAGCGTGGCC
The DNA here is from genome assembly GCF_001263175.1 of Vulgatibacter incomptus. Lineage (GTDB taxonomy): Bacteria > Myxococcota > Myxococcia > Myxococcales > Vulgatibacteraceae > Vulgatibacter > Vulgatibacter incomptus. The sequence continues at coordinate 1,009,311 of NZ_CP012332.1, forward strand.
TGATGACCACGGTCCACAGCTACACCAACGACCAGAGCATCCTCGACCTGCCGCACAAGGATCTGCGCCGCGCCCGCGCCGCCGCGGTCTCGATGATCCCGACCTCCACCGGCGCAGCCAAGGCCGTGGGCGAGGTGATCCCGCAGCTCAAGGGCAAGCTCACCGGCATGTCCGTGCGCGTGCCCACGCCCAACGTCTCCCTCGTGGACTTCACCGCGGTGCTCACGAAGAAGGCCACCGTCGACGAAGTGAACGCAGCGATGAAGAAGGCCGCGGAAGGGTCGCTCAAGGGCGTGCTCCACTACTCCGAGGAGCCCCTCGTCTCCGTCGACTACAACCACTCGCCGTGGTCCTCGACGGTCGACGCGCTCTCGACCATGGTGATCGACGACATGGTCAAGGTGCTGGCCTGGTACGACAACGAGTGGGGCTTCTCGAACCGCATGGTCGACGTCGCCCGCATGATCGCGACCAAGGGCTAGATTTTCAGGAAATCCGGGCGAACTCCGTTCGCCCGTCGAAACGCGAGCGGGAAGGCGGCGAATGCCCCTCCCGCTCGTTCCACGTTGGAGGAAGGTCCATGGCCATCCGAACCCTCGACGAGCTGGCCCTTGCCGGCAAGCGCGTCTTCATCCGAGTCGATTTCAACGTTCCCCTCGAGGGGGGCGCCGTGTCCGACGACACCCGGATCCGGGCAGCGCTGCCGACGATCCGCTACGCCCTCGATCAGGGCGCGAAGGTGATCCTCGCCTCCCACCTCGGGCGCCCGAAGGGCAAGGTCGAGCCGAAGTACTCGATGCTGCCCGTGGGGGAGCGCCTCCGCGAGCTGCTGCGTGACGTGGAGGTGGTCGTCGCCGACGAGTGCGTGGGCGAGGGCGTCGCCAAGGTGGTGCATGGCCTCGAGGACGGTCAGGTGCTCCTCCTCGAGAACCTGCGCTTCCATCCGGAGGAGGAGGCGAACGACGAGGACTTCGCCAGGAACCTCGCCGCCAACGCCGACGTCTGGGTGAACGACGCCTTCGGAGCGGCCCATCGGGCTCACGCCTCCACCACCGGGATGGCCAGGTTCGTGAAGGAGCGGGCGGCCGGCTTCCTCATGAAGAAGGAGCTCGACTACCTGGGCAACGCCCTCACCAGGCCCGACCGCCCGTTCGTCGCGATCCTCGGCGGCGCGAAGGTCTCGGACAAGATCAAGGTGATCGAGAGCCTGATCCCCAGGGTGGACGCGCTCCTCATCGGCGGCGCCATGGCCTACACCTTCCTCGCCGCCCAGGAGATCCCGGTGGGCAGGAGCCTCGTCGAGAAGGACAAGATCGACCTGGCGGGCCATCTCCTGGAGGCGGCCGAGCGCAAGGGCAAGCAGCTCCTCCTCCCGCTCGATCACATCTGCGCGAAGGAGATCAAGGCGGGGGCCGAGCGCATCGAGGTGAGGGAGAAGGCGATCCCCGACGGCCTCATGGGCCTGGACATCGGCCCGAAGACGGTCGCGCTCTATCGCGAGAAAATCCGCATCGCGAAGACCGTGCTCTGGAACGGCCCGATGGGTCTCTTCGAGATCCCCGAGTTCTCGACGGGCACCTTCGCGATCGCCGAGGCCCTGGCCACGAGCGAGGCGACGTCGATCGTCGGGGGAGGCGACAGCGCCGCGGCCGTGGAGAAGGCGGGCCTCGCCGACAGGATGAGCCACGTCTCGACCGGCGGCGGCGCGTCGCTCGAGTTCCTCGAGGGGCGGGAGCTCCCGGGCGTGAAGGCGCTGGAGGTCTGAGATGGCGCTTCGAAACAAGTTCGTCGCCGGCAACTGGAAGATGCACCTCTCCGTGGCGGAGGGCGTCGCCCTGGTCACCGAGCTTCGCGCGCTCCTCGACGGCGTCGCCGGCGTCCGAGTCGCGGTGGCTCCGGCGTTCACGGCGATCCACCCGGTGGCCGATGCGCTCCGGGGAAGCCTGGTCGAAATCGGTGGCCAGAACGTCCATTGGGAGAAGCAGGGCGCGTTCACGGGCGAGGTCAGCCCGGAGATGCTCGTCGAGGCCGGCGCCACCTGCGCGATCGTCGGCCACTCGGAGCGTCGCCAGCTCTTCGGCGAGACCGACGAGGGCGTGCGCAAGCGGGCACGTGCAGCCCTCGACGCGGGCCTGACGCCGATCGTCTGCGTCGGCGAGACCCTGGCCGAGCGGGACGCAGGGCGTACGTTGGAGGTCGTCGGGGCGCAGGTGAGGGCGGGCCTCGAGGGGTTCGACGCCAACGACCTCGCGAAGCTCGCGATCGCCTACGAGCCCGTCTGGGCCATCGGCACCGGCAGGACGGCCACCTCGGCTCAGGCCCAGGAGGTTCACGCCGCGATCCGGGCCATCCTTCGAGAGCTCGTCGGCGACGCCGCCGATTGCGTCCCGATCCAGTACGGCGGTAGCGTGAAGCCGGAGAACGCGGCCGAGCTGATGGCCCAGCCGGACGTCGACGGCGCGCTCGTCGGCGGCGCATCGCTCTCGGCGGCGTCCTTCGCCGCGATCGTGCGGGCCGCCCGCGACGCGGTTTGAGGCGCCGGGCCGGCCATCCGGTCGGATGCCCGTAGGTTTGAGTTTCATTTGAATATTGGAGACGAAGGTCTCCTTCTAACGGCCCCGGGCGCTTCACGAGCTCCCGGGGCTTTTTCGTGGCCGAAGCTCCGGGCCGACGTGCGCCCGCGAGGCGCAAATTCAAAGGACTATTCGCGCTCCCATATGATTGGAGCGCCGAAGATTTGGGTGCAGAAACTACGGCGATAAACAATTATATACCATCGTAAAATCAGTCATTCGTCCCATTGCGTGGTTGTTTCGAATCTGATTGGATTGGTTTCCAGATGTTCAGAGACCCCCGAGATTCGAACGGTTGTCCTGCAGCGAGGTGGCGATGATGTCCAAGCCGTGGTTCGCACGTAGTCTTGCCCTGGCCGTGCTCGCGGTCTCCGCCTGTGGCGGAAAACCCGACCTGAAAACCGTCGCGGATGGCGTGGAGATCGTCACGCTCGCGGCGAATCCTCCAACCGTCGCCGCAGGCGGACGCGTCGAAATCTCGTGGAAGACCCAGAACGCCGAGCATGTGGCGCTCGCGGCGAATGGCGCGCCGGTCGATCTCGCCGGTGCGCAGGCAGCGGACGGCAAGGTCTCGGTAGTGGTCGACGCCGAGACGGTGTTCGCCCTGGCCGCCACCGGGAAGACGCCGAGCGACGTCAAGACCCGCTCGGTCACGGTGCAGCTCGCCGGTGCTGGCGACCCGAGGATCGTCTCCTTCGCGGCGGACCCCGCCCTGGTGGACGAGGGCCAGAAGACGACTCTCACCTGGAGGACGGAGGGCGCCGAGACGATCCGCATCCTGGACGGCGCGCTGAACGTTGTCGACCTGGGCGGAGCGGCCGCGCCCGAGGGATCGGTGCAGGTCGCCGTTCCGGCCTCGACCACGTTCCGCCTCGTCGCGGAGAGCGGGACGAAGAAGGCCGAGGCCACCGCGTCGGTGAGGGTGAAAGGCACGCCCGTCGCGACGCTCACCGTCACCCCCGCGCGGATCGTCCACGGCGGATCCTCGACGCTGAGCTGGGAAGCGCAGGACGCCGCGTCGATCGAGATCGTCGACGATGAAGGCCAGACGGTCGTGGACAGCAGCACCCAGCTCACCGGCACCTTCGTGGTATCGCCCTCCTTCACCACGAGCTACCGCCTCACCGCCGTGAACGGCTCGAAGCAGAGCGTCGCCAGCGCCGTCGTCGAGGTCGAGCCGAAGATCACCTCGTTCCTCGTGGACGATTCGTCACCGGCGGGCATCGGCGCGCCCAAGTCCCTCTCCTGGGAAGTCGGCGGCGCCCGCGAGGTGGAGGTCTCGAATCTCTCGGGCGTGACACAGACCTTCATCGGCATGGCGGCGGCTCGTGGGACGGCGACGCTGCCGATGGGCTCCGACGGACGGTTCGAGCTGGTCGCGCGAAGCGGCTCCCTCGAGGCCCGGAAAGAGGTCTCGGCTGCGATCCTGCTCGAGCCCCGGATTGGAAGCTTCGCCGCGGAGCGGTCCACGCTGACGATCGGCGCCGACGGCCTGGCCACGGCGGTCCTGTCCTGGTCCGGCGTGGAGCGGGCCAGCCGGCTTCACCTCGTGGGCGAGACGGTGGGCGAGATCGCCGTCGACGGCAGCGCGGGCTCGGTCGAGGTCGCGCTCGAGGCCGACGAGAGCTTCACCCTCACCGCATCGAACGACTCGGGCGAGGTCAGCGCGAGCGCGACGGTGCGGCTCGTGCCGGCGGCGGCCATCGGCAGCTTCACGGCCCAGCCGGGACGGGTCGGGGCAGGGGAGTCGTTCGCGGTCTCCTGGACCACGACCGCCGCCACCTCGATCGAGCTCAGGCAGAACGGGGTCCTCGTTACGACCGACGACGGCTCGCTCTCCTCGGGAACGGCCCATCTCGTCGCCGCCGTCGATTCCACGATCGAGCTTCGCGCGTTCAACGATGCGGGCGACTTCGCCACGCGAACGCTCTCCGTCTCCGTGGGCGCGCCGATGAACGGCGCCTTCTCCGCGACCCCGGCCCGGCTCTGGGTCGGCGGGACCGCGACCCTCGCCTGGAGGAACCTCGGTGGAACCTCGCTCTCCGTGAAGCGGGGCGGCGTGGAGATCTTCTCGACGGCCGACCTCGCTCGGATCGCCGAAGGCTCGCACACCGTCATCGTCGACACCGCCGGGTCCACCACCTTTACCCTCGAGGTGAGGAACGGGGCCTCGCAGACCACGACCACCAGCGCCACCGTCGACGCCGGGACCGGCCCGCGGATCGCGTCGTTCTCCGTGGGACCCGCTCAGCTCCTGGCCGGCACCAACGTCAATATCTCGTGGCAGGCCAGCGACGATCCCAACGGCGTCGCGCCCGTGCTCTCGCTCGTGGACAATCGCGGTGGCACCTACACGATCCCCGCAGGCAGCTCCCGCGCGGGTTCGCTCCAGGCCCCCTTGAGCCAGGTCGGGGACTACACCTTCACCCTGACCGCCAGCACGCCGAGCGCGGGCTCAACGCCGGTGAGCCAGTCGAAGACGGTCACGGTCGTCGGCATGCCCGCCGCGACGCTGGTCGCGACTCCGACGGTCTTCGACCAGGAGGTAGCGCCTTCGGTGACCCTGTCGTGGACGTCGTCGAACGCGGCCTCGCTGGTGCTCTACCAGCTCGATGCCGCCGGGGCCCCGATCACGCCGCCGCTCCAGACCGTCCCCGCGGCCAATCGAGCCAGCGGCAGCATGCCGGTGGTCCCGACCCGCGCCACCACCTACCGCATCGTGGCCACCAACGCCCTCGGCAACTCGGTGAGCCCCGAGGCGACGGTCACCCTCGCGCCGACCCAGATCCTGACCTTCACTGCCACGGCGCCCACCTATCCCGCGCCTCCGGCGCCGCCTACGGTGGCGGTCGTCGCCGGCGATCCGGCGACCCTCGCATGGACCACCAAGCGGGCCACGCGGGTCGAGCTCGATGTCGCCAGCGGTCTCCTCCTCAATCCTTCGACCAAGCCCTACGTCGACATCACGACCCTGGGCTCGACGCCGCTGCCCGTCTCGGTGGTTCCCGGCTTTGCCACTGCGGCCGACGAGGGCTACGCGGATCTCGCATTCCCCGCCGGCTTCTCCTTCCCGTTCGGCGGGGTCGATCGGGCCTCCATTCGCGTCTTCACGAACGGCGTGGCGAGCTTCGATCTCTCTCCGCTGGCCAGCAGCACCAACACCTATACGAGCTCGGCGCTCGGTCCCGACTCGGCCAAGACCTGGGTCCACCTGGCTCCCTTCTGGGACGACCTCGTGATCGCCGACGCGGCCACCGGGATCCAGTGGCTGGGCGGATCGGACGCGGCCTCGGGGCTGCGCTACTTGATCGTCCAGTGGAAGGACGCGTTCTTCTTCAGCACGTCTGGCGTCAGCCTGAACTTCCAGATGGTGCTCTTCGAGGACGGAACGCACGAGTACCGATACGGCGCGATGAACGGAGGCTCGTCCAACCAGACCCGAGCCAACGGGAGCCAGGCCGCCATCGGTACGCGGGTCAGCGGCACGGTCTTCAAGATGCTCAACGACACCGCCCGCGTCGAGGTTCCCGGCGGAATGGCGAACCGGTCCCTCGCCTTGAGCTATCCGCCTTCCCTGGACGTGAACGGGAGCTTCTCCTGGGTTCCGATGGGCGGGTCCGGAGTCGTGACCCGTACGGCCACGCTCACCGCACGAGGCAACTCGACCGCGACCTCGACCGTGACGGTCGCGGTGCATCCGCGCGCGACCGTCGCCGCGACGCCGCCCGCGCGTGAAGTGCTCCGCGGCGAGAGCTTCACGCTCGCCTGGACCAGCACGAACGCGACCGCGCTGGTGGTTCGCGATCAGTCGGGCGCGGCGCGCTGCACGGCGATCGGCGCCCAGATCGCCTCGGGCTCTTGTGTGCTGAGTGAGGCGACCGCCGGACGCCACGCCTACACGATCCGGGCGACCGGCGCCCTGGGCCACACCGTGGATCGCGTGGTCGATGTCCCCGTCTACCTCCCCTTCGGGATCGAGACCTTCGCTGTCAGCGCGCCTTCGATCGACTACGGAGGCAGCGTCACCCTCAACTGGGAGACGGGTGGCTCGAGCTCGATGACACTGACCGCGAACGGCGTCTCCATCGATCTGACCGGCAAGAGCCCGGCGGCCGACAGCCTCGTGCACGCGCCGCAGAAGACGACGACCTACGTGCTCACCATCGAGGCCTCCGACGGTCGCACGCGCCAGGAGTCCCGCACCGTGACGGTCCGCACCGTCGACCTCGGCGTCGTGGCGTCCGCCGACAACGTCATTCCCGGTACACCGGTCACGCTGACCTGGACGGGCACGTCCCTCGTGCCCGGCGCGGACGTGACCATCCTCGCCCCGACGCCGATGGTCCCCGTCACCTCGGCTTTCGTGGATATCAGCGCCGATCCGACCGCGACCCGGATCATCGCCCCGAACCCCAACACCGACGACCTCTGGGGGAGCGTGGACCTGCGGACCGCGGCGCCTGGCTTCGTCTTCCCCTACTTCGGCGAGAGGTACGAGAAGCTCCGGGTCGGGATCAAGGGGGTCATCTCCTTCGATTCCACGCTCACGGGGGGCTATTTCTACAACAACTTCACGATGCCGAAGGCCGACGTCGGATCCAACCTGTACAGCCGCGTCGCCCTGGCTCCGTATTGGGGCGACAGCCGCACGCGAGCGGTGGGAACCGATACCGGAGTCGTCACCAAGTTCGTCTCGGGCGGCTCCGGTCCGGATCATTTCATCGTCCAGTTCCATCACCTCAAGATGGACGGGACCGGAAATGACACCGTGGACGTGAGCTTCCAGGTCGTCCTCTTCGCGGACGGCTCGTTCGAGTACCGATACGGCGCGATGGGACCCGTGAGCAACGCGAGCGCACAGGGCGGAGCCAAGACCATCGGTTATCAGATGCCGGGCGCTCTCATGGGCTACACGGTCTTCTACGGGGGTCCGTTCACCTCGAGTCCGGCCGCCGCTCTGGCGTTCCCGGGCGGGATCTCGAACAAGGCCTTCCGTTGGGAGCCCGTGGACCCCGGTACGACCAGCATCGTGGTCCAGCCGTCGGCGACCACGGACTACACCATCTGCGCGATCGTCGACGGACACCGGGAGTGCAGGACGGTAACGGTCCACGCCGACTTCGTCATCGACTCGTTCGCGACGAGCTCGGCGACGATCAACCGGGGTCAGACGGTGGACCTCACCTGGGCCACGAAGGGCGCGGAGGCCCTCTCGCTGAAGGCCAACGGCGTCGAGATCGCGAACGGGTCGACCGTCGCCATGACCGCGGGGAGCCTGACGGTCGCGCCGACCACGACCACGACCTACGTGCTCGAGCTCCGGAACAACTTCCTCAACCGGACGATCACCTCGACCAAGACCGTGACGGTGAAGCAGTTCTCGGTCGGCCTGCAGGCCTCGGCGTCGAACGTGGTTCCGGGTGGTCCGGTCACGCTCTCGTGGACGGCGGGCATGTTCTCGGGAGACTCGATGGCCTTGACCACGCCGATGGCCGAGGTGACGTCGCCCTTCGTGGATATCTCCGGGCAGCCCGGCGCTACCCAGATCATCGGCGCCGGTGCGGACACCACCATGGCCGATCTCCCCTTCGTCGGCGGGTTCACGTTCAATTATCTGGGGACCCCGTACAGCGGGGTGCGCGTGTCGACCGACGGCTTCCTGACCTTCGACGGAAGCGCGACCACGTCCTCGTCCAACTCCACGCTGCCGAGCTCGAGCAACAAGAAGGTGCACCTGGCGGCGTTCTGGAAGGACCTGCACACCCGCACGAACGGACGGGTCCATGCCCTCGCCACCCCGACCGAGGTCATCGTGCAGTGGAGCCGGATCAGCATGTACACCGGCTCCAGCGCGGCGGAGCACGACCTGAACTTCCAGATCGCGCTCCGGTCCGACGGCTCCTTCGAGTACCGATACGGGACCATGGCGGGCCTCTCCGGTACGAACACCTCGTCGAGCTGCTACCCGAGCACCTGCGCGAACGAGGCCAACGCCTCCTCCGCCACCATCGGCTACCAGGATCCGACCGGCGTGGCCGGATACCTGCTCTACATGGGCGGCACGAGCAACTCGGCGAGCAACTTCCCCTTCGCGGGTGGCCTCTCGAACCGCTCGTTCCGGTTCACGCCGTCGGCCGGCTCCGGCTCCGTGGTCGTGAATCCAGGGGACACGACGGGTTACCGGATCTGCGCGATCTCGGGGACGTTCATCGAGTGCTCGGATCTCGTGACGGTCACGTCGGAGTGGAAGATCGTCTCCTTCGATTCGAACGCGACCCAGGTGGACGTGGGGCAGCCGGTCACGCTCTCCTGGGTAACCACGGGCGGCGACGGCGTGCGTGTGACCGCGACTGCCGGAACCACGACGACACCGCTCGACGTGTCCAGCGCGGGCGTCTCGTCGGGTAGCGTCACGGCGTACCCGACCCAGACGACGACCTATACCTTCGAGCTCCGCTCCATGGGTCGAGGCAAGACCACGACGAAGTCCGTGACGGTCCGCACCGTCGGCGTCACGCTCGACGCGTCGACCACGACCGCTCTGCCGGGAGAGCCGGTGACCCTCACCTGGGATGTCAGCGGTCTCGACGGTGGGACACCGACGATGAGCTCCAACATCGTGGCGCTTTCGGAGGTGACCACCGCCTACGAGGACGTCACCACCTTCGGAGGCACGTTGGTGACGGGCCTCGGGCTCGGCGCGTCGACGACCAACGGTCCCAACGCCACGGTCGCGTTCCCTGCCGGGTTCGCCTTCCCGTACTTCGGACAGAACTACGACCGGATCCGGGTCGGCAACCAGGGTGTCCTCTCGTTCGATACCTCCCTGGACGGCTACCGCTTTTCGAACTTCCAGTTCCCGTCGACCGACTCGAACGGGATCAAGGTCCACCTCGCGCCGTTCTGGGGTGACGTCCAGACCGCCGCGTCCGGGAGCGCCTCGCATCCGGACGGTGGCGTCTACACCAAGTTCGTCCAGGTCCCTGGAGGCGTCGACTACTTCATCATCCAGTACCACCACCACCGGATCTACAGCGCTGCCGACGGCACGACCGACCTGAACTTCCAGGTCGTGCTCTTCAAGGATGGGACGGTGGAGTACCGCTACGCGGACATGCTCCCGCTCACCGGAAACAACCCCGTCCTGGGTGGGGCGAAGACGGTCGGCATCCAGAGGCCGGGCGGCGGCTGGGGACTCAACCTCCACTACGGCGGCGCCTACACCAGCACGCCGACGGCGAGTACGACGTATCCCGGCGGCTTCGCTCATCGCTCGTTCCGATTCGAGCCGCTGACCTCCTCGACCGGATCGCGGACCGTCATTATGAACCAGACCACGACGTACTACGTCTGCGGTGGACAGAGCGGATACTCGGAGTGCAAGGAGGTCACGATCGTCGTTCCTTCGGCCGGCGCCTCGGCGATCACCGAGCTCATGCTGGATCCGGACGGCGGCCCCGGCGGACAGTGGTTCAAGGTCCGGAACCTCGACAGTCGTCCGCAGAACCTCGAAGGCTGGGAGCTGGTCTCCAACGCCGGAAGCTTCACGATCGGCTCGCCTCTCGTGATCCCGGCGGGCGGCTTCGCGACCTTCGCCGCGTCCTCCGCGGTCGGGTTCACCCCGAGCGCCATCTACGGCAACAGCCTCGCCCTCAGTCCGGCGGGTGACAGCCTCGCGCTGAAGGCCGGAACGAGGGTGATCGCCTCAGTCACCTGGGGCTCCTCCTGGACGATCCCCCACGGGACCACGCTCGTCCTCGACCCCAGCTACCAGAAGCGCGGGACGGTCTCCAACGACGCCGCCAACCGGTGGTGCGCCGGGACCGCAGAAGGGTCGCCCGGATCCCTCGGCAGGGGGTGCAGGTTCACCACCTACGACGTGGACCTCGCCTCGGCGGCTCCGGTGATCGACATCTCGACGATCGGCGCCCCGGTCCCAGGGATCACCGGCTACCTCACGAAGGGTGACGTCAGCCTGAGCTTCCCGTTCCCGTTCTTCGGCGGGAGCTCCTCCACCCTGGGCGTGAGCTCGAACGGCTTCGTCACCATGGCCGGCGGCCTGGCCGCTTCGTATTTCACGAACGCCTCGCTGCCGTCGACGTCCCTCCCGGCGAGCCTCGGGATCGTCGCCGGCTTCTGGACCGATCTGAACTTCGTCACCGGTCAGAGCTGGGCCAAGTACGCCGAGGTCACCCGGGGTACCAATCGAGTCGCGGTCTTCCATTGGTACCGGTGGAAGCCCAACAGCTCGAGCACCGGCGCCTACGTCTCCGTCCAGATCCAGCTTTGGGACAACGGCGACATCGTCACGCACCAGGTGGAGTCGTCCGGTGACACCACATATACGAAGGGAAGCTCGGCGACGATCGGGATCCAGGCGCCGGGGACTTCGAGCCCGGCCACGCTCCTGTACTCGTACAACACGGCCTCGGTGGAGGCGGGTACCGTCATCCACTACCTCAAGAAGTAGCCGGTCGAATTGAAGATGGGGCGAACGGGCCCCCTGGCGCGAGCAGGTCTCGGGCCAGGGGGCCCTTCGTTTTTGAAGCGGCTGTCAGGATTTTCCATTTCGCGCGCCGCAGAACTTGCAAGCCATCGAGATCTCGATGGATTCGAATGCATGAAACTTTCTGTGTTGCGTGAAGTTATCTGTGTTTCAAATCTTGTTGCGCGTTGAGACCGGGTCTGCTCGGATTCGCTGCTCTGAAGTGGATTCTTGGTTTTTTGAATTGTCTCGCAACGAGGTCGGAGATGACGTCGAAGTCCTGGTTTGCAGGTTTTCTGGTCGTGGCGGCGTTGGCCGCCTCGGCATGTGGGGGTGGCGGTAAGGACCCCGTGAAATCCACGGCGGAGCGCGTGGAGATCGTCGATCTGATCGCGACACCCGAGCGTGTGGAGGCTGGCGCCAGCGTCGAGGTCTCTTGGAAGACGAAGCACGCCGAGTCCGTCGCGCTCACGGCCAACGGCGCGCCCGTCGAGCTCGGTGATTCGTCGGCCGAGGGCGGCGCGGTCTCCGTCGTGGTCGAGGCCGAGACGGTCTTCGAGCTCACCGCCACCGGCAAGGAGGCGGACGACGTCGCGACCCATCGGGTCACGGTGAAGCTCCTCGGCGACCAGCCGGAGATCCTCTCGTTCACGGCCAATCCCAGCGAGGTGGAGCAGGGGGATCAGACGACGATCTCCTGGAAGACCCACGGCGCCGACACCATTCGCCTCCTCGACGGCGCGCTGAACGACGTGGATGTCGGCGGGCAGCCGGCGGCAGAGGGCTCCGTGACGGTGCAGGTCTCCACCTCGACGACCTACAAGCTCGTGGCTTTGAAGGGCGAGGAGTCTGCCGAGGCGACCGTGGTCGTGAAGGTGAAGGGTGCGCCCACCGCGACCCTGACCGGCCCGGCGCAGATCGACCATGGCCAGTCGGCGACCCTTCGGTGGGAGGCCACGGACGCGGACTCGGTCTCGATCGTCGACGACGAGGATCGGATCGTCGTCGCGAGCACCACCGAGTTCAGCGGCTCCATCGTCGTCTCTCCGTCCTTCACCACAACCTATCGACTCGTCGCAGTCGGCAACGGCAAACAGGCCATCGCGTCCGCCATGGTCGCGGTGAAGCCCGTCATCACCACCTTCGAAGCCACCGACTCCGCGCCTGTCGCCGTCGGAGCGCCGAAGTCGCTGGTCTGGGCAGTGGGCGGGGCCCGCGAGGTCGAGATCTCCAACCTCTCCGGTGAGACGTCGACCTTCACGGGAGACGAAGCGGTGCAGGGTGCCGACTCGATGCCCGTTGGCGTGGATGGGAGGTTCCGTCTCGTGGCTCGCAGCGGCGCCCTCGAGACCAGCCGGGAGCTCACCGTCGAGATCCTCACCACTCCGGCGATCAGCAGCTTCGAGGCGGCGCGTCCGATCCTGACCGTCGACGCCGAAGGCCGCGCCACCGCCACCCTCACGTGGTCCGGCGTGGCGGGCGCGACGCGGCTGCGGCTCGACGGCGAGGGCATCGGCTCCATCGACATCGGCGATCAGGGCCTCCAGGGAGGCTCCGTGGACGTGGTGCTCGAGGCCGACGAGACCTTCACCCTCACGGCGTCGAACGACTCGGGCGACGTGGCCGCAACCGCGACGGTACGCCTCGTCCCCGAAGCGACGATCGTCGCCTTCGGTGCCGCGCCGGTACGGGTGGGGGCCGGGGAGCCTTTCGTCCTCTCGTGGGTCACCGCCGGCGCCGTCTCGATCGAGCTACTCCGGGGCGGCGAGCTCGTCCCGACCGAGGTCGACGCGGTCGCCTCGGGTGAGGTGGAGCTGCAGATCGCCTCGGATTCGGCATTCGAGCTCCGCGCGTACAACGGGGCGGGCGACTTCGCCTCGAGCGTGCTCGCGGTCACCGTCGGCGCACCTGTGAACACCTCGTTCACCGCGACGCCGGACCACCTCTGGGTGGGTGAAACGGCCATTCTCGCTTGGCAGAACCTCGGCGGGACCTCGCTCTCCGTGAAGCGGGGCAGCGTCGAGCTCTGCGCCACCACTGTACTCGCCGAGGTCGCCGACGGCACCTGCCTCGCCACCCTCGACCAGGAGGGGAGAGCCACCTTCACTCTCGAGGTGATCAACGGGGCAGGGCAGAGGACCTCTGCGTCCGTCACCGTCGAGGCCGGGACGGGCCCGCGGATCGCGTCGTTCTCAGTCGGGCCTGCGCAGCTCCTCGTCGGCACGAACGCGACGATCTCGTGGACCACGACGGACGATCCCGACGGAACCACGCCGACCCTCGCCCTGGTGGACGATCGCGGCGGAAGCTATTCGATCCCGGAGGGAAGCGAGCACCAGGGATCGCTACCGGCCGTCCTCGCCGAGGTAGGTGACTACACCTTCACGCTCACCGCGAGCACGCCGAGCCTTGCCTCCACCCCCGTGAGCCAGTCGAAGACGGTGACCGTCGTCGGCCTTCCGGCCGCCACCCTGGTGGCATCGCCGGTGGTCTTCGACACCGACGTCGCCGACCACGTGACGCTCTCGTGGACCTCTGCGAACGCCGCGTCGCTGGTCCTCTACCAGCTCGACGGCAGCGGGAATCCGATCACGCCGGCGCTCCTCACGGTTGCCGCAGGCGACCGGTCTGCCGGCAGCTTCCCCGTCGTGCCGGCCCGCGCAACGACCTATCGGATCGTGGCGACCAACGCCCTGGGCAACTCGGCGCAGGCCGAGGCCTCGGTGACCATCGCGCCGCCCGAAATCCTGAGCTTCACCGCGGAGCCCCTCGAAGTTGTCGCGGGCGACCAGGTGACGTTCGAGTGGACCACCAAGATGGCCACGGGCACTTCGCTCAGCGTGTTCGAATCCGGGCTCACGTTCGGCGAGTCGGAGGATTCCTACGTCGATATCAAGGCCAACGGCGGGACGTTCCTTCCCCTCTGGCAGTGCAACAGCACCTTCGAAACCAACGACCAGGGGTGCGCGACGCTCTCCTTCCCGTCCGGGTTCACCTTCCCCTTCGGCGGCGCGGATCGCAAGGCGATGGTCGTCTATGTGAACGGTGTGGTGAGCTTCGACCTGGCCCGGACCGGCAACAGCTATTCGACCACCACTTTCCCCACGACGAGCTCGACCTACCACTACGCCCATCTCGCGCCCTTCTGGGTCGATCTGAGGTTCCTGCCCCCCTCCACCGTCGGCGACATCTGGTACAAGCTCGGCTCGGATGACCGGGGCCGGTATCTCATCGTCCAGTGGAACCACGTAGCGTTCACGAACCAGTTGGGCGACCTGAACTTCGAGATCGTCCTCCGGGAGACCGGCGAGTTCGAATACCGGTACGGCTCGATGACGGACGCCTCCCGGGCGAACGGCTCGACCGCGACGATCGGCTACCAGACGCCGAATCAGTCCCGCTACCATGTGATCAGCCGCCTCAGCAACGTCCCGGGCGGCCTCGCGAATCGAAGCTTCCGATACTCGGCCCTTCCGAGCTTCGAGGCGAACGACAGCTACGTGTGGACACCATCGGTGCCCGGCCAGAGGACGGTCACCCTCACGGCGTTCGGGGCCGGGATCGCCACGGCCAGCGTCGACGTCACGATCCATCCGCGGGCCACGCTCGCCGTGACGGCGCCGTCGGGCGAGGTCCTCGAAGGCGAGGACTTCTCGCTCGGCTGGACCTCCTCGAACGCCTCGGCGGTCGAGGTGCTCGACGAGAGCGGCGCGATCCGGTGTACCGCCGCCGGCGACGCGATCGCGTCGGGGCGCTGCGTGCTGAGCGAGGCGGTCGAAGGCGTCTACGAGTACACCGTTCGTGCGACCGGAGCGCTCGGGAGCGAGGTGGAGCGGGTCGTCTCGGTCCAGGTCTACCACCGCTTCGAGATCGAGGAGTTCACGGTAAGTGAATCGGAGGTCGACTACGGCACACCCGTCACCTTGACCTGGGTGTCCGTCGGCGCCTCGGAGGTGACGCTGACGGCGAACGGGGTCGGGCTCGATCTCGGAGGCAAGAGCGTCGACGGCGACAGCATCGCCCACACGCCGGCGCGGCAAACCGTCTACAAGATCACCTTCTCGGCGGCCGATGGACGCACGCGCGAAGCGACCCGCTCCGTGACCGTCCGCACCTTCTCCGACTTCGACCTGACGGCGTCCTCGGACGATGTCGCGCCGGGTACGCCGGTCACGTTGAGCTGGTCCGGAGCCTCGCTCGTGCCCGGCCAGGACGTGACCTTCCTCGCGGCGGCGCCGATGGTGCCCGTCACCTCGGCCTACGTGGACATCAGCGCCGATCCTGGCGCGACCCGGATCATCGCGGCGAACGTGACGAGCGACGATACCTGGGCGACCGTCAATCTTGCGACGGCAGCCCCCGGTTTCACGTTCCCCTACTTCGGCGGGACCTACGACAAGCTCCGGGTTGGCATCAAGGGGATCGTCTCCTTCGACACCACGCTCACCGGTAGCACCTACTACCACAACCAGCGTCTCCCGAAGGCCGACGACTCCGAGGGCCGGTACGGCCAGGTCGCGCTGGCCGCGTACTGGGGCGATCTGCAGACCCGCACCAACGGCGGGGTCTTCACCAAGTTCGTGCGGGGCTCGGACGGCCCCGACGCCTTCATCATCCAGTATCACCACATGACCGTCTGGTCGGCGACCACCGCGGACATCAACCTCCAGATCGTCCTGTACGCGGATGGCTCCATGGAATACCGCTATGGGAGCTTCAGCAACACCGACGCGGGTCACACCAACAGCACCCAGGGAGCCGCCAAGACCATCGGTTACCAGATGCCCGGTGGCATGATCGGTTACACGGTCCATTACGGCGGAGTGTGGACGAGCTCTCCCCCCGCCTCCGGAATCTTCCCCGCCGGGATCTCGAACAAGGCCTTCCGTTGGGAGCCGATGGACCCCGGGACGACCAGCATCGTGGTTCAGCCGTCTGAGACCACCGACTACACCGTCTGCGCGATCGTCGACGGATACCGGGAGTGCAGAACGGTCACTGTCCGGGCCGACTTCTCCATCGACTCGTTCACGACGAGCTCGGCAGGCATCGACCGGGGTCAAACGGTGGACCTCACCTGGGCCACGAAGGGCGGGGATGCGCTCTCTCTGAAGGCCAACGGCGTCGAGATCGCCAACGAGACCGACGTCGCCATGGCAGCGGGGAGCCTGACGCACACGCCGACCGCTACCACGACGTATGTCCTGGAGCTCCGAAACGACTACCTCCAGCGCACGATCACCTCGACGAAGACCGTCACCGTGACGCAGTTCGAGCTTTCGCTGACGGCGTCCGCGCCGTCCGTCGACCCGGGCGGATCGGTGACGCTCTCGTGGACTGCCGACATGTTCGCGGGCGAGCCGGTGGCGCTGACCACGCCCATGACTGAGGTCCTGCCGCCCTTCGTGGACATCTCCACGACCGGCGCTACCGAGATCATCGGCGCCAGTTCGGACTCCACCATGGCCGACGTTGCGTTCGCCGACGGGTTCACGTTCAACTACCTCGGGAAGCCGTACAGCGCGGTGCGCGTGTCGACCGACGGCTTCCTGACCTTCGATGCCACCGCCACCACGGCTGCGAGCAACTCCACGCTGCCGAGCACGGGCAACAAGAAGGTGCACCTGGCGCCGTTCTGGAAGGACCTCCACACCCGTACGAACGGAAGAGTCTACGCCCTCGCCACCGCAACGCAGGTCGTCGTCCAGTGGAGCCACATCAGCATGAACGCCGGCTCCACGGCCACGGCGGAGCATGACCTGAACTTCCAGGTCGTGCTCGGGGCCGACGGCTCCTTCGAGTACCGCTACGGGACGATGGCCGGTCTCACGGCGCCGAACACGTCGTCGAACTGCTACCCGACCACCTGCCTGAACGAGGCGAACGCTTCGTCGGCCACCATCGGCTACCAGGAACCGACCGGCGTCGCGGGATCGCTGCTCTACATGGGCGGCACGAGCAACTCGGCGAACAACTTCCCCTTCGCGGGAGGCCTGTCGAACCGCTCGTTCCGGTTCACGCCGTTCGCCGGTTCCGGCTCCGTGGTCGTGAATCCAGGGGACACGACGGGTTACCGGATCTGCGCGATCTCGGGGACCTTCATCGAGTGCACGGATCTCGTGACGGTCACGTCGGAGTGGAAGATCCTCTCCTTCGGCGCGAGCGCGTCGGTGGTGGAGCCCGGCCAGCCGGTCACGCTCTCCTGGGCGACCGTGGGCGGTGACGACATCCGCTTGAGCGCAACGGTAGGGACCACGGTGACGCCGTTGGACGTGTCCGGTCAGGCGGTGGGGTCGGGCAGCTTCTCCGCCACCCCGACCGCGAAGACCACGTACACCTTCGAGCTCCGGTCGATGGGCCGGATCAAGACCGCGACCCGGACCGTGGAGACCCGCAACGTCGCCGTGTCCCTCTCCGCGTCGACCACGACCGCTCTGCCGGGCGAGCCGGTGACCCTGACCTGGGACGTCACCTCCCTCGGCGGAGGGACGCCGGCGATGAGCTCCAACATCGTCGTGTCGGAGGTGGCCTCTGCCTACGAGGACATCACGACCTCGGGAGGGACGCTGCTGCAGAACCTCGGCCTGGGCGCCTCGACCAGCACGGGATACGCCACCGTGGACTTCTCCGCGGTCGGATTCAGCTTCCCGTACTTCGGTCAGATCTACGACCGGATCAAGGTGGGCAACCAGGGCATTCTCTCGTTCGACACCACCCTGGACGGCTACCGCTGGTCGAACTACTCGCTCCCCTCGACGGACACGAACGGGATCAAGGTCCACTTCGCGCCGTTCTGGGGTGACGTCCAGACCGCGGCGGCGGGGAGCGCGGCGCATCCGGACGGCGGCGTCTATGCCAAGTTCGTCTCGGAGCCCGGGACCGTCGATCACTACATCATCCAGTACCACCACCACCGGATCTACTCGGCCACAGACGGCGCCACCGACCTGAACTTCCAGGTGGTGCTCTTCGCCGACGGCGCGGTGGAGTACCGCTACGGGGACATGCTCCCGCTCACCGGGAACAACCCGGTCCTGGGCGGCTCGAAGACGATCGGCTTCCAGAAGCCGGGCGGCGGCTGGGGCTACAACGTCCACTACGGCAACTCCTCGACCACCACCTACCCCGGCGGCTTCGGTCACCGCTCGTTCCGGTACGAGCCGATGGATCCGAGCGGCTCGCGGACCGTCACCGCAAGCAAGACCACGACGTACAATCTCTGTGCCACCGAGGCCGGATACACGGAGTGCAAGGAGGTCACGGTCGTCGTTCCGGTGGCGGGTTCCGCGGCGATCACCGAGCTCATGCTGGACCCTGCGGGCGGCCCCGCGGCACGGTGGTTCCAAATCCGCAACCTCGAGAAGACTCCGATCGACCTCGAGGGCTGGGAGATCGTCTCCGGCGAGGGATCCCACGTGATCGCGGCGCCAGTTGTCGTCCCCGGCGGCGGCTTCGCCACCTTCGCTGCCTCCGGCGCGGCAGGCTTCACGCCCAACGTCACGTGGGGCAGCGACCTCGCGCTCGATCCGGCCGGTGGCAGCGTGGCGCTGAAGGCCGGCTCCTCGGTTGTCGCCTCCGTCACCTGGGGCCCGACCTGGACGATCCCTCACGGGATCACGCTCATCCTCGACCCCAGCTATCACGAGAAGGGCGCGGTCTCGAACGACGCCTTCTCGCGCTGGTGCCGCGGGACTGCGTCTGGTTCGCCGGGCTCGCTCGGCAAGGGCTGCAGGTTCCAGGGCTACGATCTCGATCTCGGCCAGCCCGTTCCCTTCATCGACATCCGGCAGACCGGCGTCACGGTGGATTCGATGAAGGCCAACGGCGTGAGGACCACCGTAGACCTTCCGTTCTCCATGCCGATCTTCGGCACGAGCGCCAACCGCATCATCGTGAGCTCGACCGGCTGGATTTCCTTCAATGCCAGCCAAACGCTGACGGGAGGTCACTACTTCGCGCCGACCGCACTCCCTCGTCCGTCGACTGACACGCCGGAGGGCCCGATCTTCGCCGCCTTCTGGGACGACCTCGGCTGCAGCCAGACTGGCGCATGGGACTGGCAGTACGAGCACCGGACGCTAGGAGCGAACCAGGTCACGATCCTGCAGTGGAACAACTACGCCCGCTGCAGCAACACCGGCGGCACGACATTCCAGGTCCAGCTCTCGTCGAACGGCGACATGGCCGTGGTCTTCCGCGACATCGTGGCCGCCGCGGGCAGCTCGGCATGGGACGTGTACAACGGGAGCAACGCCTGGATCGGCCTCGAGGGGCCGGATCGGACCCAGCCGATTACGGCGCTCTACAAGACGGTGAAGCCGCTCGCGGGTCGCTCGTTCCGCTTCATCAAGAGGTAGGGATCGTTCACGAGTGACGCTCGAAACGAGGGCGCGAGATCCCTGGGTCTCGCGCCCTCTTGCGTTTTGACCTCGGCACGATCACCGGAAGCGGATCCGCTCGTCGGGTGGCGGGGAAGGGGGCGAATGAAAAATTGGATTAGAAACGGAGGCGCCACCGGTACAACTTTCTTGCACGTTGCCGGTCGGCCAAGACCGTGAATTCGCGCGGCAATCAGATTGAGGTCCGAAATTCAATATGCTTCTAAAGCAAAACGTTTGCCATGGATCTGTTGCAGTCCTGCCGATTCCCTGCTTGATTCGTCCTCCTCACGCACCCCCGGTTTCGCAGTCTGGTCTCAAGAACGAGGTAGGCGCAGATGTTGAAGATCTGGCGTACGAGTTGTCTTGCCCTGATGGCGCTCGCCGTCTCGGCCTGTGGAAGCAAGGACACGGGTCAGGCGCAGGAGCCTGGCGATGTCGAGATCGTCGCTTTCGTCGCGCGCCCGGACCGAGTCGAGGCGGGCGGTAGCGTTGAGGTCTCCTGGGAGACGACGAACGCCGACCGCCTCTCGCTGACCGCCAACGGCGGTGACGTGCAGCTCGGCGCAGCCGCCATCCAGGCGGGCTCCGTCTCGGTGGTCGTCGACGTTGAAACCACCTTCGAGCTGACGGCCACGGGGAAGAAGGATGGCGACGTCAAGACTGCCACCGCCACCGTAAAGATCCTCGGAGACGCGATCGAGATCCTCTCGTTCACCGCGAACCCGACCGAGGTGGAGGAGGGGAAGGAAACGACGCTCTCCTGGAAGACCCACGGCGCGGAAGCGATCCGTATCGTTGACGGCGCACTCAACGAGGTGGACCTCGGCGGCCAGGCGGCGCCGGAGGGCTCCGTGAAGGTGGCCGTCGCAAGCTCGACGACCTTCAAGCTCGTGGCGTCGAAGGGCGAGGAGAAGGCGGAGGCGACCGTCACGGTGAAGGTGAAGGGTTCTCCCGTCGCCAACCTGAGCGCCGATCCGGCGAGGATCGTCCACGGCAGCACCTCGACCCTGACGTGGCAGACGGAGGACGCCGTGTCGGTCGCGATCGTGGACGAGGAGGACCGGCCCGTCTTCGAGAGCAGCACGCAGCTCAGCGGGACCTTCGAAGTGACGCCCTCGTTCACCACGACCTACCGGCTCACCGCGATCGGCGCCACGAAGCAGGCCGTCGCTTCTGCGTTCGTCGAGGTGGCGCCGAAGATCGTCTCCTTCGCTCCGGTGGATCCCTCCGCCGCCGGGGTCGGCTCTCTCAAGGCTCTCACCTGGGTGGTAGGCGGCGCCCGCGAGGTCGAGGTCTCGAACCTCGCCGGTGTGGCCCAGACCTTCACCGGTGACGAAGCCGCGCAGGGATCCGTCTCGCTGCCCATGAGCGCGGACGGCAAGTTCAAGCTGGTGGCCCGGAGCGGAACCCTCGAGGCGTCGAGCGAGCTGACGATCGACATCATGCTCGAACCGGTGATCGGCAGCTTCGAGGCTGCGCGCCCGGTGCTCACGATCGGCGACGACGGACAGGCGACGGCGGTGCTCTCGTGGTCGGGCGTCGAGCGGGCGATCGGGCTTCGGCTGGTCGGCGAGAACCTCGGCGAGATCGCCATTGGCGGTGACGCCCTCGTCTCTGGCTCGGTGGAGGTGGTGCTCCAGGCCGACGAGACCTTCACTCTCATGGCTTCGAACGAATCCGGCGACGTTGCCGCCACCGCCGCGGTTCGGCTCGTTCCTGCGGCGGCGATCGAGTCCCTGGCCGCGCTTCCGGGCAGGGTTGGGGTAGGGGAGGCCTTTACTGTCTCGTGGGCGACCACCGGCGCCACCTCGATCCAGCTCAGGCAGGACGGTGCGGTCGTCGCGACCGCCGACGATGCGGTCGCCGCTGGCGCGGTCGAGCTCGTTGCCGCCACCAACTCGGCGATCGAGCTCCGGGCGTTCAACGACGCGGGCGACTTCGTCTCGAGGACCCTCACCGTCACAGTCGGGGCTCCAACGAACACCTCCTTCACCGCGACTCCGAATCGCGTCTGGGTCGGCGGGACCGCCACCCTCGCCTGGCAGAACCTGGGCGGCACGTCGCTCTCCCTGAAGCGGAGTGGGGAGGAGATCTTCGCGACGACCGATCTCACGCGGATCGCCGACGGCTCCTACCTCGCCACGATCGAGACGGCCGGCTCCTCCACCTTTACCCTCGAGGTGGTAAACGGCGCATCGCAGCGCACGACCGCGTCCATCGTCGTCGACGCAGGGACCGGTCCGCGGATCGCGGCGTTCTCGGTCGGGCCCGCGCAGCTCCTGGTCGACACGAATGCCACGATCTCGTGGCAGACCACCGACGATCCGGACGGGGCCACGCCCGTCCTCTCTCTGACGGACGACCGGGGTGGTACCTACCCGATTGCCGCCGGAAGCGAGCACGCCGGGTCGCTCCAGCGTGCGCTGGGCCAGGTCGGCTCGTACACCTTCACGCTCACCGCGAGCACGCCGAGCGCGGGTTCCACGCCGGTGAGTGAGACGCGTTCGGTCACGGTTGTCGGAGTCCCCGCGGCGACGCTGGTGGCGACGCCGCAGGTCTTCGACACCACGGTGGCGCCCACCGTGACGCTCTCGTGGACCTCGGCAAACGCCGAGTCGCTTCTGCTCTACCAGCTCGATGGCAGCGGCGCGCCCGTCACGCCCGCGCTCCTCACGGTTCCCAGGAGCGATCGCGCCAGCGGCAGCTTCCAGGTCGTTCCGGCCCGGGCTACCACCTATCGGATCGTGGCGACCAACGCCCTCGGCACCTCGGTCTCGGCCGACGCGAGCGTGACGATCGCTCCGCCCGAGATCCTCAGCTTCACCGCGACTCCCGTCGAGGTCCTCGTGGGCGATGGAGTGACGCTCGAGTGGACCACCAAGATGGCCTCTGGCGTTTCGCTGAGCGTTCTCCCCGGCGGGCTCGTCTTCTCGGAGACCTCGGCGCCGTACATCGACGTCCAGGCGGCAGGCGGCACCAAGCACGACCTGACCCAGACCTGGAGCACCCTCACGACCAACGACGAGGGGTTCGACATCTTGACGTTCCCGGGCACCTTCAGGTTCCCGTTCGGCGGTCAGACCTACAACCGCATCATGATCTACGCGAACGGGATCGCCAGCTTCGATTTCGGCCGCACCGGAACGATATCGAGCTTCAGCAACACCAACTTCCCTTCGGGGACGACGAGCCCCTGGGCGCACATCGCGCCGTTCTGGGACGATCTCTTCTTCCCCAACAGCGCGACGAATGGAAACGTCTACTACCTCCTGAGCTCGGACGCGGAGGGAGAGTTCCTCGCCATCCAGTGGAAGGGCATCACCAACGCCGCCGCCGGAACGGACAATCTCAACTTCGAGATCCTCCTGAGGCCAGACGGGACGTTCGAATACCGCTACGGTCCGTGGATCCGGGGCGGGGCGTCGCAGGGCTGGGTCGACGGCAACAGCGCGACCATCGGGTACCAGTTCCCGGATCAGAGCGGGTATCACGTCTTCAGCAAAGACACCGCGGTGCCCGGCGGCCTCGGGGGCCGGAGTTTCCGCTACTCGCCGCCTCCCTCCCTCTCGCCGAACGACAGCTACGTCTGGACTCCGGCCGGCGCTGGCAGCAAGACCGTCACCCTGACCGCTCGGGGAGAGGGGACCGCGACGGCGACCGTGGACGTCATCGTCCATCCGAGGGCCACGCTCTCGGTGACGGCACCCTCTGGCGAGGTGCTGAGGGACACGAATTTCACCCTCTCGTGGACCTCTACCAACGCCACCTCCGTCGAGGTGGTCGACTCGTCCGGCACGGTCCGGTGCTCGGCGGCCTCCAGCCAGATCGCGTCCGGCTCTTGCGTGCTCTCGGAGGCGACGGTCGGGGAGCACCAGTACACCGTCCGGGCCGCGGGGGCGCTCGAGTCCGTGGTGGAGCGCGTGGTCCGGATCATCGTGTACCCGCCCTTCGAGCTCGTCGACTTCACCGTGAGTGGCACCCAGCTCGAATACGGAGCCGTTGTCACCCTCGCCTGGGAGACGAGCGGCGCGACCTCGATCACCTTGTCCGCGAACGGCGTCGAGCTCGACCTCACGGGCAAGGACATCGACGGCGACTCGTTGATCCACGTCCCTCAGCGGCCGACCACCTACGTCCTCGCGATCGAGGCCGCCGACGGTCGCATCCGGACGGCGACGAAGACGGTCACGGTGCGGACGCTGGACCTCTCCGTCGACCCGGTCGCTGCCGACGTGTCGCCCGGGACCCCGGTGACGTTGAGCTGGACGGCGACTTCCTTGTCGGGCGGGACCGCACGCGTCTACGCGCCGTCGCCGATGGAGGACGTCACGTCGTCGACTGCGTTCGAGGACATCAGCTCGATGCCTGGTGTGGCGACGCTGATCGCGGGTGGATTGGACACCACGACCGTCACGGTCGACTTCGGAGGCCGCTTCTCGTTCCCGTTCTTCGGTCAGCGCCGCACGGCTGCTCGCGTCTCGACAGACGGCGTGATCTCGTTCGATACCGCCTCGACGGCCTTTTTCACCAGCAACCAGCCGATCCCCAACGACGGTACCTCCAACCGGCTGGCCCACCTCGCCGCGTTTTGGGATGATCTCCACACTCGGACGAGCGGACGGGTCCACAGTCTGCGGATCGACGACGATACCTACGTCGTCCAGTGGACCCATTTGAGCCCCTTCGCGGGCTCGTCGAACACGAACCAGTACGACCTCAACTTCCAGGTTGTCCTCCACTCGGACGGCACCTTCGAGTACCGATACGGAACCATGGCGGCGCCGGCCAGCACCTCGTCCAGCTGCTTCCCCTCTACCTGTGTGAACGAGGCGAACGGATCCAGCGCGACGATCGGATACCAGGACCCGACCGGGCTGATGGGCCACCAGCTCCACTTCGGCGGTACCTCCGGCGCGGCGGGCAACCCGACCTTCCCTGGGGGCATCGCCAACCGTGCGTTCCGCTACCAGCCTGCCGCCGGCGTCGGGACGACGACCATCGTTCCGGCCAAGACCGGCGACTACACGATCTGCGCCGAGGTCGACGGTTACATGTCTTGCCAGACGGTCCATGTGACCGCCGACTTCGAGATCTCGTCCTTCGTGACGAGCGCAGCGAACGTCAACCGGGGCCAGTCCGTTGACCTCTCGTGGACCACGAAGGGCGGGGATGAGCTCACCATCAAGGCAAACGGTACCGTGATTGCCGACGGGACGACCGTCGGCATCTCGGCGGGCGTCCTCCCGCTCGTTCCGACGGAGACGACGACCTACGTGCTCGAGCTCAAGAACCGGTTCCTCAACCGGACCGTCACCTCTTCGAAGACCGTCACGGTGAAGCAGTTCGGGCTCTCGGTCGGGGCGTCGGAGGCGTCCGTCAATCCAGGTGGGGCGGTCACGATCTCCTGGAACGCTGACATGTACTCCGGCGGGAACTACGCGCTGACCACTCCGATGACCGAGGTGGCGTCGGCGTTCGTGGACCTCTCTGCGGATTCCGCTCTTCAGCCGATCATCGGCGCTGGTGCGGACTCCACCATGGCCAACGTCCCCTTCGTCGGCGGGTTCACGTTCAATTATCTGGGGACCCCGTACAGCGCGGTGCGCGTTTCGACCGACGGCTTCCTGACGTTCGACTCCAGCGCCACCACGACCTCGAGCAACTCCACGCTGCCCAGCTCGAGCAACAAGAAGGTGCACCTGGCGGCGTTCTGGAAGGACCTGCATACCCGTACGAACGGAAGGGTCTACGCCCTCGCCACCGCGACGGAAGTCATCGTCCAGTGGAGCCACATCAGCATGTTCTCCGGCTCCAGCGCGGCGGAGCACGACCTGAACTTCCAGGTGGTTCTCCACGCCGACGGCTCCTTCGAGTATCGCTACGGAACCATGGCCGGGCTGGCCGCCCCGAACGTCTCGACGAGCTGCTTCCCGAACACCTGCGAGAACGAAGCGAACGCCTCGTCCGCCACCATCGGCTACCAGGATCCGACGGGAGTGGCCGGCTACCTGCACTACATGGGCGGTACGAGCAACTCCGCCAGCAACTTCCCGTTCGCGGGAGGCCTCTCGAACCGCTCGTTCCAGTTCTCGCCGTTCAATGGTTCGGGCTCGGTGGTCGTGAATCCCGCGGATACGACGAGCTACCGGATCTGCGCGATCTCGGGCGCCTTCATCGAGTGCACCGACGTGATCACGGTCCAGTCGGAGTGGAAGATCGTCTCCTTCGGAGCGAGCACGGCGTTGGTGGAGCCCGGTCAGCCCGTCACGCTCTCGTGGGAGACCACCGGCGGTGACGACATCCGCCTGAGCGCCACCACGGGGGCAGCGACCCGGCAGTTCGACGTGTCGGGCCTCTCCATGTCCTCCGATACCTACACGGACAACCTCCCCGGGCACACGACCTACAACTTCGAGCTGTGGTCGATGGGCCGGGTCAAGAGAGCGACGAAGTCCGTCGTGGCGCGAAACGTGAGCGTCGGACTCCAGGCGTCGCCGACCACGGTCGGCGCTGGCCAGCCGGTGACGCTCTCGTGGGACGCCGCCTCGAACACCGGAGATGCGCCCGCCCTGACGGGCAACTTCCTCGTCTCGGAGGTGAGCTCACCCTACGAGGACATCACGACATCGGGCGGAACGCTGCTGTCCGAGCTCGGACTCGGCGTGTTGACGACCAGCGGTCCCTACGCAATCGTCGACTTCTCCGCTAACGGTTTCACCTTCCCGTACTTCGGCGGCCGGTTCACCCGGCTCAAGGTCGGCAACCAAGGCGTTCTCTCGTTTGACGAAACCTTGTCCGGCTCCCGCTCGAGCAACCTCCAGCTCCCGACCACCGATACGAACGGGGTCAAGGTCCAGTTCGCTCCGTTCTGGGGCGACGTCCAGACCGCGGCGGCTGGTAGCACGGCCCATCCGGATGGCGGCGTCTACGCGAAGTTCGTCTCGGAGCCCGGCGGAATCGACCACTACATCATCCAGTACCACCATCACCGGATTGGCAGCGCCGCCGACGGCGCCACCGATCTGAACTTCCAGGTGGTCTACTTCGCGGACGGCGCAGTGGAATACCGTTACGGAGACATGCTCCCGCTCACCGGAAACAACAGCGTTCTGGGCGGTTCGAAGACCATCGGCTTCCAGAGGCCCGGTGGCGGCTGGGGCCATAACATCCACTTCGGCTCGAGCTCGACCACCACCTTCGCCGGCGGTTTCGGACATCGGTCGTTCCGCTTCGAGCCCCTCGAGTCGACCGGCTCCAGGCTCGTGACCCCGACCAAGACTACGACCTACAACCTGTGCGCGACCGTGTCTGGTTACACGGAATGCAAGGAGGTCACGATCTTCGTCCACGACGTCGGGTCCGTGGTGATCACCGAGCTCATGATCGATCCGGCGGGCGGTTCGACGGCGCAGTGGTTCGAGATCCAGAACCTGAACTCGATCCCGATCGACCTCGATCGCTGGGTGATCGAGACCTCCAGCGGATCCCACGTGATCCAGGGACCGGTCGTGATTCCCGCGTTTGGCTTCGCGACCCTCGCCGCCTCTCCCAGCGTCGGGTTCACACCGAGCTACGTCTACGGCAATGGCGTCGCCCTCGCCGTGGGAGGTGATACGCTCCGGGTCAAGGCGTTTGGGTTCGCGACGGTGGCCTCCGTGACGTGGGACTCCTCCTGGTCGATTCCGTCGGGCTCGAGCCTGGGCCTCGATGGGAGCTATCTGGTCCGAGGCGTCCTCAACAACAATCCGGCCCAGTGGTGCACGGGGCCGGCTACTCCCGGAACGGCGGCAGTGGGCTGCCGCTTCACGGACTACAGCCTGAACCGATATGCGACGGTGCCGTTCATCGACATCCGGGCGACCGGAACCACGGTCAGCGCGATGCGGGACGACTCAGGCAAAACCGGCCTCACGCTCCCGTTCTCCATGCCGATCTTCGGTTCGTCCACGAGCCAGATCTGGGTGGATGCAAACGGCTGGGTCTCGTTCGCTCCTACCCAGCCCTCGACGTCTCATTTCGCGCCGGACGCCCTTCCGCGGACGAGCACCGCCACGCCCGCCGGTCCGCTGTTCGCCGCGTTCTATGACGACCTCGGCTGCACGCAGAGCGTTGGAACTTGGGACTGGCAGTACGAGCACCGCGTGATCGGCTCGAACCAGGTCACGATCCTGCAGTGGAACAACTTCAATCGCTGCAGCAACACCGGCGGGACGACGTTCCAGATTCAGCTCTCGTCCAACGGCGACATGGCGGTGGTCTTCGGCAACATCGTGGCGGCCGCGGGCACCTCGGCCTGGAACATCTACAACGGTTCGAGCGCGTGGATCGGCCTGGAGGGACCGGATCGGACGCGGCCCATCACGGCGCTCTACAAGACCGTCGAGCCGCTCTCCGGCAGGGCCTTCCAGTTCACCAAGAAGTAGCGACGGTCGTCACCCGACCGAAAGCGAGGGCGCGGGATCTCCGGATCCCGCGCCCTCGCGCGCTTCCCGGAGATCGGTGCTCAGGTGGTCGATCGCGCGCCGAGCTGCTTCTTGAGCACTTTCCCCATGGCATTGCGGGGCAGATCCGGGACAATTTCCACCTGTCGCGGCCGCTTATGCGGAGCGAGCAGGCTCGCGACGTGGCTCGAGAGCTCCTCGGGCGAGGGCGGCTCGCCGGGGGCCGGCACGACGAAGGCCACGATCCGCTCGCCGAGGTCGTCGTCGGGGCTGCCTATGACCGCCGCCTCTCGAACGCCCGGATGCTCGAGGAGGGCCGCCTCGACCTCGCCGGCGCCGACCTTGTAGCCGCCGGTCTTGATGAGGTCGGTGGCCCTCCTCCCTACGATCCGCACGTAGCCGTCCGCCGAGCGGGTGGCGAGGTCCCCGGTGAGGAAGAAGCCGTCCTCATCGACGACGGCGGCGGTGGCGTCGGGACGGTTGAGGTAGCCGGCGAAGACGTTGGGGCCGCGCACGGCCACCTCGCCGATGGCGGTCTCGTCGCCGTCTGGCAGCGGGCGGCGATCGTCGTCCACCAGCTTGAGCTCGACTCCGTCCACCGGCGGGCCGACGGTGCCGGGCCTGCGTTCGCCGTCGTGACGGATGGCGCAATTGATCAGGGTCTCGGTGAGGCCGTAGCGCTCGACGATCCGCTGTCCCAGGAGGCCGGCGAGCCGCTCGTGCTCCCGCACCGGGAGCGCCGCGGAGCCGGAGACGAGGAGCCGGGCAGCGGCGAGGCGCGTTCTGTCGGCGGCGTGGGCCTCCAGGTGCTCGGCGAGGCGGTGGTACATCGTCGGCACCGCGAAGAGCATCGAGCCGCCGCCCGGTCCGAAGGCCTCGCAGACGGCCTGCGGGGAGAAGCGGGGCAGGAGGAGGAGCTCCGAGCCCGCCCGCAGGCTCCCGAAGAGGCCCAGGACGAGGCCGTGGACGTGGAAGAGGGGCAGGGCGTGCACCAGCGTGTCGGCGCCGCTCCAGGCCCATGCCGCGGCGAGACCGTCGAGGTTCGAGGCGGCGTTCCCGTGGGTGAGGATGGCGCCCTTGGGCGCGCCGGTGGTGCCGGAGGTGTAGAGGACGAGGAGGGGCGCGTCGGGGCCGACCTCGGCGAAGGAGGCGCGGCGGGGGCCCGCGGTGACGATGGCCTCGATGCGGGGCCCGCCGTCGGGGATCCGGCCCTCGAAGGCCTCCGGGTGGTCGGCGAGGATCCGCTTGGGAGCGGCGTCGGCGAGGATGTGGGCGAGCTCCCGCTCTCCGAGGGCCGGGTTGAGCGGCACGGTCACCAGGCCCGCGACGGCGTTGCCGACGATCGCTGCGGCCGTCGCCGCCGAGGGCGTGGCCCAGACCGCGACCCGGTCGCCGGGGCGCAGCGAGTCGGCCAGGAGCCGGGCGGCGGAGGCCTCGGCGGCCCGGAGGAGGTCGTGGTAGGAGAGGCGGTCGTCGCCGATGCGCAGGGCCGTGCGGGCCGCGCGTCCGAGGTTGCCGGGCAGGAGGGGGTGCATGGCGCCGAGCCTATCCCCGTCCCCCGGGAATTTCATCGCCGGGCGGGAATGTCCCCAGGGGTGAAATTCACCGGTGGCTACGCGGGTTGCGATGCCGGGTGAGGCTGTGTTAGCCTGCCGCGCTTTTCCAAAACTTCCGATCACCAGCCAACGCTTGGCGAAACCCAGAAACGGTCCATGGAACTCGCAATCCAGATCCTCCACGTGCTCGTCTGCGTCTTCCTCGTCCTCACGATCCTGCTGCAGGCGGGCAAGGGCGCCAGCATCGGCGCGGCCTTCGGCGGCGCTGGTAGCCAGACGGTCTTCGGCGGCCGTGGCGCCCAGACGTTCCTGAGCAAGCTCACCACCACCGCGGCGGCGATCTTCTTCCTGACCTCGCTGACCCTCTCGCACCTCTCGGGTGGCGAGGGCCGGTCGGTGGTCCAGGGCGAGCACGCCCCGGTGACGGCTCCCGCCGCTGCCGACGTGGCCGCTCCGGATGCCGCGCCCGCCGCCGAGCAGCAGCCTGCCGAGGCCGCCCCCGCGGCGCCCGCGCCGGACGCCCAGCAGGCTCCCGCCGCCGAGTAATCGGGGCGATCCGGATGACCGCGCAGGTCGGAAGCGAATCTTCCAAAAAAGTACTTGCGCGGCATCGGGGGGCACTGTAAACAGCCTCCCACTCGCGGCCGGGAAGGCCTTCCGGACGCGGGTCGCAAAAGCGAATATGCCCAGGTGGTGAAATTGGTAGACACACCATCTTGAGGGGGTGGCGCCGCGAGGCATGCGAGTTCGAGTCTCGCCCTGGGCACCAAAAGAGAGGGGAACCCGACTACGGTCAGGTTCCCCTCTCTGCGTTTCTGCGCAGGGATTGCACGGGCTCCGGGGCGCTCGATCGCACCGACCCGGGGCGGCCGGCAGATTCCTCCCCTTCGATCGTCACCCAAGCGATGATTCGGGTAGAGCGCCGAGCGCTCGGCGGCCTTATAGGTTGTCCTCCACTCGCTCGCGCGAGGCTCCCTGGAGAGCATGCGAAGCTAGGAGACGCCGTGATCGAATCCGCAGAGGCGACGTCCGTCCAGAACCGAATCCAGGTCTTCGACACTGTCCTTCGGGAGATCGTCTGGGAGACGCCGGACACGGTCACCCTCATGCTCGATCCCGGCGACCATCCCAGGAACTACCTGGCGGGTCAGTTCGTCTCGATCGACCCTGCCCAGTTCCGGGAGCTCCGCCAGCAGATCGCCTACTTCGAGCACGCGAAGGGCAGGCGGGAGGCGGTCCGGGCCTACTCGATGGCCTCGACACCAGACGAGCCCCTCCTCGCGATCACGATCAAGGAGGAGACGTTCATCCCCGGCTCCACGGAGTATCCGCCGCTCCTCTCTCCCTTCCTGGTGCACGGCCTCCAGCTCGGGCGGACGATCACGGTGAAGGGCTACAGCGGCTTCTTCGCCGTGGGCCCGGACCTCGCCGAGCGGACCCGGCACCTGGTGCACGTGGTCGCCGGCTCCGGCGTGGTGCCCAACTTCGCGATGGCCAAGTGGGTTTTCGCCCACCAGCCGGAGGTCCAGCAGACCTTCGTCTATTCGAACAAGACCTGGTCGGAGGTGATCTTCGCCCGGGAGCTGGCCGAGCTGGAGCGGGCCTCTGGCGGCAGGCTCCGGGTGGTGCACTGCCTGACCCGCGAGCCCTCGGCGCCTGCCGAGTCGCCGTGCGCCCGGCTGGGGCGGATCAACCGCGAGGTGCTGGCGGACGCGATCCCGGAGCCAGGGAACTGCCTGGTCTACGCCTGCGGCCCCGCGATCACGCGGTGGGACAAGAAGGCCGCCCGCGACCGTGGTGAGGAGCCGGCTCCGCGCTTCATCGAGACGGTGAAGGCGGTCCTGGCGGAGCTAGGCGTCCCCCGGACGGCGGTCCACACCGAGGCGTACGGCTGACGCGAAGACTCGGCGGCAGGGGAGATCGCCGCTCGAGGGCCCGCCCGGCCGCCAGCATCGCTACGTTCGATGGCCTCCGCTCGGGTGGCGCCCGAACGTCGGGCGGTTATCTCTCCAGGGCCGGATCGCCTATGATGCGTTGCGTTATCCGCAGCCATCCGTAGCCAGGAGGACAGCCCGACATGGCCAACGACTCTTCGAACTTCTTCCGAGACAACGAGGACCTCCTCTTCCAGTTCCGCAATGGGCTGAAGTGGAAGGAGATCGTCGAGCTCACGGAGAACGGCTTCACGCTCCCCGACGGCCCGAAGGATCTCGAGGAGGCCCTCGGCTTCTACGAGACGGTGATGGAGGCGACGGGAGAGTTCGTCGCGAAGGAGATCGCGCCCCGCGCGAATCGCATCGACGCCAAGGGGACCCGCCTGGAGAGCGGCGAGGTGGTCTTCTCGCAGGAGCTGAACGACGTCTTCGGCGGGATGAAGGAGCTGGGTCTCTTCGGCCTTTCCGCTCCCCGCGAGCTCGGCGGCTCGAACGCGCCGCTCGCCCTCTACTTCGTGGCGAACGAGCTCATCGCACGGGGCGACGTCTCCGCGATGACCCACTACGGCTTCCACGGCGGCGTGGCGACCTCGCTCTACGTCTATTCGATCCGCGAGGGCTCGGCGAAGTTCGAGGACGGCCGGCTGGTGAAGACCCGCTGGGACGAGGCGATCCGCCGGATCTCCGCCGGCGACGACTTCGGCTGCATGGTGCTCACCGAGCCCGGCGCCGGCTCCGACCTCGGCGTGATCCGGACCAAGGCCGTGGAGCGCGGCGGCAAGTGGTACCTCACCGGCGAGAAGATCTTCATCACCTCCGGGCACGGTCAGTACCAGCTCGTGCTGGCGCGGTCTGAGGACGAGAAGGACGCGCCCGGCCTCAAGGGACTCTCCCTGTTCCTGGTGCCGCGGATCCTCGAGAAGAACGGCGACCGGATCCACAACGTGCGGATCACGAAGGTGGAGGAGAAGCTCGGCCACCACGGCTCCGCCACCTGCTCCCTCGAGTACGACGAGTCGGAGGGCGAGCTGATCGGCGAGCGAGGGCAGGGCTTCGAGCTGATGCTCGTGCTGATGAACTCGGCGCGGATCGGCGTCTCCGTGGAGGCGATCGGCAACGCCGAGGCGGCGTACCGGATGGCGAAGGCCTACGCCTCCGAGCGGTCCACCATGGGCAAGCCGATCGATCGCCACGAGCTGATCGCGGAGAAGCTCGTCGACATGGGGACCTGGATCCCGGCGATGCGGGCGTTCGCCTTCGAGGCGATCTCCGCGGTCGAGATCTCGCAGCGGCTGGATCTGAAGCTGCGGACCGAGCCGCCCACGGATCCCGAGGAGCTGGCCGCGATGAAGGCGCGCCAGTCGCGCCTCGCGAAGCGTGCCCGCAGGCTCACGCCGCTGCTCAAGTACGTCACCAGCGAGAAGTCCGTGGAGATCGCCCGGGACGCGATGCAGATATTCGGCGGCATGGGCTACATCGACGAGACCGGCGTGCACAAGCTGCTGCGCGACGCGCTGGTGATGCCCGTCTACGAGGGCACGTCGCAGATCCAGGCCCTGATGGCGACCAAGGATCACCTGCTCTGGGCGGCCCGCGATCCCGCAGGCTTCTTGCGGCGCGGGGCGCGGGCGCGGCTCCTCGCGCGCACGGCCCAGACCCAGCTGCTGCGCGACGTGAACAAGGCCGAGGCCACGGTCTACCGGGCCACCGAGACCATCATGCTCCGGATCTTCGGCCAGAAGGTGAAGGCGGAGTGGGAGGGCGGTCTCGTCGGCAGGGATCCGGCGGCGTGGGGCCGCTACCTCAAGAAGCGCTTCCTGCGGCAGTGGGACGCCAAGTCCGACTTCTCCCAGGGCCTCCTCCACGCCGAGCGGCTCACCCGCATGCTCGCCGACGTGGCGATGGGCAAGGTGCTGGCGAAGCAGGCGCAGAAGTTCCCGGAGCGGGAGGCCCTCGCCAAGCGGTTCGTGAACCGGATGCTCCTGCGGGTCGACGCCACGGCGAAGGAGATCGAGCACATGGACGACAGCGTCCTCGAGGCGATCGCCGCCCTCGAGGGGAGCGCCCGGTCCGAGTGACGCGAGGGTCCCGTTCCAGCCACCGGAAAACGATGGGTGGCTGGTCCTCCGCGGGAGCGCGGAACGTCGTCCGCGCACCCGAGACGGGACCGTAGCGAGGAGGCTCACGCCGTTGCTGCATTCCGAAGGACAGGATCGCTCGTTCGCGTCCAACGCCATCCTCGCCATCGCGCTCGCGTGCGTGGCGGGGATCGTGAATGCGGCCGGCTTCTTCGCGGTGGGGGCCTATACCTCCCACGTCACGGGGAACGTCAGCCAGGTCGGCGACGAGCTGGCGAGGGGGCGCCCCGGCACCGCGCTGGCCGCGCTCTCGCTGGTGCTCTTCTTCCTCCTCGGCGTGATGGCGGCGGCGGCCTTCGTCCAGGGGGCGAGCCGCCTCGGCAGGGCACGCTACGCCGCAGCGCTGATCACCGAGGCGGCGGTGCTGACCGCCTTCACCGCGATCAGCGCCTTCACATCCGGCCGCCCCGAGTGGCTGCATCTGCTCCTCACCGGGATGCTCTGCTTCTCGATGGGGATGCAGAACGCGCTCGTCACCCGGCTCTCCGGCGCCGTGATCCGGACCACGCACCTCACGGGGATCGCCACCGACCTCGGCATCGAGCTGGTCTCGCTCGTCTCCTGG
Organism: Vulgatibacter incomptus; assembly: GCF_001263175.1. Taxonomy (GTDB): domain Bacteria; phylum Myxococcota; class Myxococcia; order Myxococcales; family Vulgatibacteraceae; genus Vulgatibacter; species Vulgatibacter incomptus. The sequence goes on from NZ_CP012332.1 coordinate 1,043,384, forward strand.
ATCCGGGAGAGGGCGAGCGAGGCGTCGAGCCATGGAGTCGCTGCGTTCCTCCGGGATCTCTGGCGCCATCCGGAGCTCCGGAAGCTCTGGCTGCACGCCTCGATCTTCGTCGCCTTCCTGGGCGGGGCGATCATCGGCCCGATGCTCTATCTGCGGCATGGCCACGTGGCGATGCTGCTCCCCGGCTCGATCATCCTGGGGCTCGTGATCCTCGACCTCTCCGGGCGCGTGCAGGCCAGGCCGGCGAAGGCCCGCGCAGCCGAGGTGGTCGCGCCACAGGAGTAGAAGTCCGCTGCGGGAACGCCATGGGCGCCCTCGACCTCGCGACCGAAATGTCCGCTCCTGGTTGCCTGCGCGGCCCGTTCTTGCGAAAACCCGCCTCGTGAACGCCACCGACTCGCGCCTCGTCGACCTCGTCCGCCCGTATCGCCTGCGGGTCGCGGCGGCGATCGGCTGCGCGGCGCTCGCCGCCGCCGGCATGGGTGGCTACGCGTTCCTGGCCGGGCCTGCGCTTCGTGCGCTCGTGCAGGGCGACTCCCTCGACGTGGGCCCGATGCTCTCGAAGCTCCTGCCCGCTGGCGCCGTCGCGGCCTTGTCGAGCGGGATCCTCGGCTCGCTCCCCTTCCTCCTCGTGGCGGCGGGCCTCGTGAAGGCTGCAGCGTCCGCGGGCTTCAACGTGCTTTTGCCCGGCGCCGTCGCGGAGGCCGCGGCGGACCTGCGCAAGCTCGTCTTCGCAAGGTTGCTCCGGGCCGATCCGGGCTTCTTCCAGACCCATCCAACGGGCGACCTCGTGTCGCGCTTCACCGGCGACATCGCCGCGGCGGAGGGCGCCGCCGGCGAGGTGGCGGTCACGCTGGTGCGGGATCTCTCGCAAGCGGTCGCGCTCGTCGTCGTCTGCGCGATCATCGACGTCCGCCTCATGGTGGCCGCCGTCGTCGTCGTGCCCGGTACCCTGGTGCCCGTGCGGCGATTCGGCGAGAGGCTGCGCCGCATCGGCAAGGAGCAGCACGAGGCGCAGGGAGAGGTCGCTCGGCGCGCCGAGCAGGCGATCACGGGGCACCGGATCGTCCAGGCCTACGGCGGCGAGGCCCACGAGGGCCGACGCTTCGCCGCCGCCAGCGAGCGGCTCCTCGGGGTGATGCGGCGCTCGCTCCTCGTGCGGGGCGCCTTCACGCCGTTCATGGAGATCTTGGGCGTGGTGGGGCTCGCCGCCGCCATCGCCTGGGCGGGCCGCGCGGTGGTCTCCGGCGAGCTGCCCCCCGAGGCCGTGGTCTCCTTCGCGGCGGCGGCGCTCATGCTCTACCAGCCGCTCAAGGCCCTCGGAAACCTGGGCCAGCAGCTCGCCCAGCTCCGCGCCGCCGTGGGCCGCGCCTTCGAGCTCCTCGACGCGCCGGACGCGGTGCACGACGCGCCTGACGCCATCGAGCTCCCGTCGCCCAGCGAGGTCCGCCTCGAGGGCGTGAGCGTCCGCTACGGCGAGAGGGACGTGCTCCGCGACGTGAGCCTCGTCTTCCGGGCTGGCGAGACCGTGGCGCTGGTGGGCGAGAGCGGGGCGGGGAAGAGCACGATCGCGGGCCTCCTCTTGCGCTTCGTCGAGCCCTCTGCCGGGCGGGTGTCCTTCGACGGCGTCGACCTCCGACGCGGGACCCTGCGCTCGCTCCGCTCTCACGTGGGTTACGTCCCCCAGGACACCATCGTCTTCGCAGACACCGTGCGCGCGAACCTCTCATGCGGCGCCCCCGTCTCCGACGAGGCGATGCGCCTCGCCGCCACCGAGGCCAACGCGCACCTCTGGATCGACCGTCTCCCCGGCGGTCTCGACGGCGAGCTCGCCCAGGGCGGCGGCAACCTCTCCGGCGGCGAGCGCCAGCGGCTCGGGATCGCCCGCGCCCTCGCGCGGCAGGCCCGGGTCCTCGTCCTCGACGAGGCGACCAGCGCGCTGGACGCCGAGAACGACGCGCTCCTCCAGGAGGCGTTCTCCCGGGCGATGGCGGGCGACCGGATCGGGATCGTCATCAGCCACCGGCTCGCGTCGGTGCGCGGCGTCGATCGCGTGGTGGTCCTAGAGCAGGGCCGGGTGGTCGAGGAGGGGACGCCGGACGAGCTCCTGCGCGCAGGCGGCCGCTTCGCCCGGCTCTGGGAGCTCCAGGCCGCCGCATGACCTCGCCCGGCCTGCGCGTGTATCAGGGCGAGGGCTGGGCGGGGGCGGTCTCGGCGCCCTCGGCGCGGACGTGGTCGCGCAGCCAGACGAGCACGTCGACGTAGGAGAGGATTCCGACGAGGCGATCGTCCTCGTCGAGGACGGGGAGGGCGCCGATCCGTTCGTCGGTGAAGACGTCGACCACGTCCATCAGGCGGGACCTCGCCCGGACGATGACCGGATCGGGGACCATCGCGTTGGTGACGACGTCGTCGAGGCGCGACTGCTCGACGGAGGTCCAGTCGAGGAAGTCGGTGCCGAAGGCCGAGCGGAGGTCGCGCTCGGAGAGCATGCCGACGAGCTTCTGGTCCGCGTCGATCACGGGGAGGTGGCGGAACCCGCCCTCGAGCAGGGCGCCGGCGGCCTCTCCCAAGGTGGCGTCCGTGTCGATGGTGATGGGATCGGGGGTCATCACGCGGGCGACGGGGACGGAGGAGAGGTCCCTCACCGGCATGGCGGTCCCTGCCACGGCGGAGAGGACGTCGCTGTCGGTGACGATGCCCTGGAGCACGCCCTCCGCGTCGGTGACGGGGACGGAATGGACCTTGTGCTTGCGCATCAGCTCGGCCGCCTCCTCGACGCGGGCCTCGCCTGCGATGGTGATGGGCGGCCGGTGCATTACGTCGTAGACGGGGATCAGCCGGGGATTGCCCGGGCGGCTCGCCTGCTCGACGAGGTCCATCCGCGAGAGCATGCCGACCACGCGCTGGTGGGCGTCCACCACGGGAATGTGGCGGAAGCGCCGGAACCGCATGAGGTCGGAGGAGAGGCCGAGCTCGTCCCACTCCCGCACGGTGACGACGTTCTTGGTCATCAGTTCGGCGATCCGCATTCTCGAGCGCCTCCTTCGGTGTAGAAACTAATGCGTGTAGCGCCCCTCGAAAGGGGGACCCGGTCGGGCCCTCGGTTTCCGGCAATCGGCCGCCTGCCCGATTGCGCTCGGGCCGATCGGGCCCTGAAGCATCGAGCCCGGATGGACTCCGGGCGCCCCTTGGTTGGAGACACCATGCTGTTCCCCGCACCGCCCGCATCCGATCGCCTGGTCCTGCCCCGGGTCCTGGAGACTGCTCGTCGCCTGGGATCCTCCGGCCTCGCGGTCTTCGACCTCGACTCGACCCTCCTCGACAACAAGCCCCGGCAGGCCCGGATCCTCCAGGAGTACGGCGAAGCGGTTGGCGTGGCGGCGCTGGCCCGTTCGACGCTCGCCCATTGGGGCTCGAGCTGGGACATGGAGGGCGCCATGCGCGCGGCGGGTCTGCAGGCCGCGGAGATCGAGCGGCACCTGGAGGCTGCAATGCGCTTCTGGGAGGAGCGCTTCTTCACCAGTTCGTACTGTGCGTACGACGAGCCGACACCAGGTGGGCCCGCGTTCGCCGGCATGCTCCGCGAGGCCGGGACCCGGATCGCGTACTGCACCGGGAGGCCGGAGCTCATGAGGGAGGGGACGGTCGTGTCCTTCGTCCGCATGGGGATCCCGCCGCCGGAGGCCGGGAGCGTCGTCCTGGTGATGAAGCCCTCGATGGCCATGCGGGATGACGACTTCAAGCGCCGGGCCCACGAGGAGCTCCGGGCGCTCGGCGAGGTCTTCGCGGCCTTCGACAACGAGCCCACGCACATCAACGACTACCGGCTATCGTTTCCGGAGGCCCACGTCGTCCACCTCGCCACCGACCACTCGGGCCGCGAGGTCGAGGTCCTGGCGGGGATCCCGAGGATCCGCGACTTCGTCTTGCCGGGCTGAGCCGAGCCCGCACCTTCGACTTTCCGCCGGGGGTCTCTCCGTCACACCCGGCGTGTCGGTCCCTTGTGGTATCCCACCGTGAATGAGCGCGGCAGGACTTGCGTCCAAGTGCCGCCGCTCGATCGAGGGATCCCATGTGTCACAAGCGTAGTCTCCTCCTCCTGGCGCTGGGCCTCCTCGGCCTGGTCGCCGGCTCCTGCTCGTGCAACGAACCGGAGGGCAGCCGAATCACGCCGCAGGCTGAGGAAGCATCCCGCAAGCTCGAGCCGCTCCCCGAAGCGCCGCATCTGGAGGTCGCCCAGGAGCCGGTGCCCGGGAGCGCCGGCGACCTTGCGGTGGTCGCGGTTCGCCCGCTGGGGGCCTCGCCGGTCGACGCGCGCCCGACGATCACCTTCTCCAAGCCCATGGTGGCGGTGGGCGGGGTGCAGGAGGAGGCGAAGCTCGCCGCTCCCGCCACGATCGAGCCGCCGATCCCGGGAACCTGGCGCTGGCTGGGCTCCGCCAGCGTCGAGCTCGTCCCGGAGAAGCCCATCCCGTTTTCGACCCGCTATTCGGTCACGATCCCCGCCGGGATCCGCGCGCTCGACGGATCGGCACTCGCAGAGGGGCGCACCTGGGAGTTCGAGACCCCGAAGCCGGAGGTGCAGCGGATCGAGCCGGCGAGCGACTTCAAATGGCTCGGGTCGTCGCCGACGTTCTCGCTGACCTTGAACCAGCCGGTGGCGAACCTCGCGGAGGCGGTGAGGCTCGAGCTCGAGGGCGGGCGGACGGTGGCGCTCAAGCTCGTCTCGGAGAAGCGGCTCGACGAGCTGCGCCGGGAGCGCGCGGACCGGGGCACCGGTGAGAGGTCGGGCTCGGCTCCCGCTGTCGAGGATCGGCGGATTCGCTACGAGCTCGCGCCGGTGGAGTCGCTCCCGCTGGATCGCCCCGTGTCCCTCGTCGTCGCCGGGAGCCTCCGCGGGTCCGAAGGGCCCCTGACCCTCGGCGCCGATGCGACGTATGCGTACCGGACCCATGGCGGGATGCGGATCACGGGCGCGGAGTCGTGCTTCTGGAAGGGGGACCGCTGCCCCTACGGCCCGCTGGTCCTCTCCACCTCGAACCTCGCCAAGGTCGACGGGCTGAAGGAGAGGCTCTCAATTGAGCCGGCGGTCGAGATCGAGTGGGACTCCGTCGACGCCCGGATCCCCGACACCTGGGAGCGTCGTGAGTCGCCGGTGATCATTGTGCCCGGGGGCTTCCGGCCCGGAACCACGTACGTGGTCCGGGTGAAGGACGGCCTGGAGGACGCGTTCGGGCAGAAGGCCGGCGCCTTCGAGGCGCGGATCACGCTGGACGATCGGCAGCCGTCGTTCGACGTGGGCTCGACCCTGGCCCTCATCGAGATGGCGGGGGACGGCACCCTCCCGATCGAGTCGGTGAACCTGGAACGCGTCGACGCCGACCTCTGGCGCGTCACGCCGTCGGAGCTCGCCAAGCTGCTGCGGAGCCACTCGCTCCCGAAGTCGCCGGCGACCCGGCGGGAGACGGTCGACGTCCGGGCGACGAAGAATCGGACGAAGTGGACGCCGCTGGATGTGCGGAAGGCGTTCCCGCCCGGCGCGAAGACGGGCCTCTTCGCGGCCTCCTTCCGCGCGCCCGGGCTCTCGGACTCCTATCCCCGGCGTGTCTTCGGCCAGGTCACCGACTTCGCCGTGCATGCGAAGCTCGGCCCCGCCAGCGGCCTCGTCTGGGTGACCCGGCTGTCGTCCAGCGCCTCGGTGCCGAACGCCTCCCTCGCGCTCTACGACAAGGACGGCGTGAAGCGGTGGCAGGGCGCCACCGACGAGGAGGGGATCGCGAAGGTGCCCGGCCTCGCGACACTCCTCGAGGCCCAGAGCTCCTGGGAAGGGCGCCTCGCCCTGATCTCCGCCGAGAAGGACGGTGAGCTCGGCGTCACCTGGTCCGACTGGGACGATGGCCTGGGCCCCTGGGCCTTCGGCCTCCCCTCCGACTGGGAGGGGAAGGAGCCGGTGTCTCTGGGGATGGTCTTCCCGGAGCGGGGGATCTACCGCCCGGGCGACACCGTCCACCTCAAGGGGCTGGTTCGCTTCCGCAAGGTGGGCGCTCTCGGCACGCCCGCGAAGGGCTCGAAGCTCACGCTCCGTGTGACGAACCCACGGGGCGACGAGCTCCTCTCGCGGGAGGTGACGCTCTCGTCTTTCGGCACCTTCGCCACCGACATGGAGCTCGGGAAGGACGTTCCGCTGGGGAGCTTCGGCGTCGTCGCCGAGGGGCAGATCGACGGGCAGACCCTGTCGTACGGCGGGTCGTTCCGGGTCGAGGAGTATCGCGCGCCCCAGTTCCGGGTGGACGCGTCCGTGGAGCGGAAGAACGCGCTGGCGGGGGAGCCGCTCAAGGCGAGCGTCCTCTCCCGCTACCTCTTCGGCGGCGCGATGGCGGATGCCAAGGTCCGATGGAGCCTGGTGCGCCGGCCGGAGTTCTTCGCGCCGCCGGGCAACGAGGGCTTCGACTTCGGCTCCCAGGTCTGGTGGTGGGACGACGAGCGTCCCGTGCCTTCCACCGAGGTGATGGGGAGCGGGGAGGCGCGCACGGCGAGCCACGGGGAGCTGGCGATCGACCTCGGTACGCCGCAGACTCCGGGTGAGAAGACATACGACTATACGCTCGAGGCAGAGGTCGAGGACGTGAACCGGCAGCGGGTCGCGGCCCGGACCGCGTTCACCGTGCATCCGGCCTCGTTCTACGCCGGGATCCGCGTCGCGGCGACCGGCTTCGCCCAGGCCGGTCGCCCGCTCCAGACGGAGCTGATCGCGGTCACGCCGGAGGGGGATCGAGCACCCGGCGTGAAGGTCGCGTTCGAGGCGCGGCGGCGGGAGTGGAAGTCGATCAAGAAGAAGGGCGTCGGCGAGCAGTGGTTCACCGTGAGCGAGCCGGTGGAGGAGAAGGTCTACGGCTGCGAGGTGGTGACCCGCGTCGAGCCGAAGTCCTGCTCGTTCGAGCCGGCGGAACCCGGGCTCTACGTCCTGGAGGCGAAGCTCACGGACGCCCAGGGCCGCACGCAGATCAGCCGGACCTCGGTGTACGTGGTGGGCAGCGGCTGGGTCTCCTGGCAGCGCAACGACACGGACCGCATCGATCTCGTCGCCGACCGGCAGGTGTACGAGCCCGGCCAGACGGCGAAGCTCCTGGTGAAGAGCCCCTATCCGTCGGTGGAGGCGCTCCTCACGGTGGAGCGGGAGGGGGTGTTCTCGTCGCGCAAGGTTCTGCTCGACGGCAGCGCCACCACCCTCGAGATCCCGATCGACGAGTCGATGATCCCCAACGCCTTCGTGAGCGTGCTGCTGTCCCGAGGCCGGGTCTCCGAGGGAGGCATCGAGAGCGGCGAGGATCCCGGCAGGCCCGCGGTCCGGATCGGCTACACCCAGCTCAAGGTGGAGAAGCGCTCGAAGCGGCTCTCCGTCCAGGTGACGCCGGACGCCACCGAGAGGCGGCCTCGGGAGAAGGTGAAGGTCGCTCTCGAGGTGAAGGATTTCCAGGGCAAGGGCGTGCCGGCTGAGCTGGCGGTCTGGGCCGTGGACGAGGGGGTCCTGCGGCTGACGGGTTACCAGATCCCGGATCCGATCGAGGCGATCCATCCGCTCCGCGGCCTGTCGGTGAAGCTCGGGGAGCCCCTGGTGCACCTGGTCCAGCGCAGGCTCTACGGCGAGAAGGGCCAGACCGCCGGCGGCGGCGGGGGCGACGGCACCGGCGCGGGCTTCCGCTCTGCGTTCAAGACCACCGTGCTCTTCGCGCCCGAGGTCCGGACCGACGGTCGCGGCCGGGCCAACGTGGAGTTCGAGCTCCCGGACAACCTCACCACCTATCGGATCATGGCGATGGCGATCACGGAGGGAGATCGCTTCGGCACGGGGCAGGCGGAGGTGGCGGTGTCGAAGCCGCTCCTCGCGCTCCCCGCGCTCCCGCGGCTGGCTCGCGTGGGGGATCGGTTCGAGGCCGGCGTGGTGATCCACACGGGGCTCGCCGACGGCGGCCAGGTGAAGGTGAAGGCTTTCGCGGAAGGGCTCTCCATCGAGGGGCCCGCCGAGAAGACGACGGTGGTGGCGAAGGGCCAGCCCCGTGAGGTGCGCTTCCGCTTCGAGGCCAAGCAGCCGGGGAGCGCGAAGCTGCGCTTCTCGGTGGAGGGAATGGGCGAGCGCGATGGCGTGGAGCAGCGCCTCCCGATCCAGCTGCCGGTCGCGATGGAGGCGGTGGCGACCTATGGGGAGACGCGAGACGAGCGCATCGAGGCGCTCGATCCCCCCGGTGGGATCCGTCCGGGGATCGGCGGCCTCGAGCTCACCTTCGCGTCCTCGGTCCTCGGGGGCTTCGATGAGAACATGCGGCAGCTCGTGGACTACCCCTATGGCTGCCTCGAGCAGCAGGCGTCTCGCCTCGTGCCCTTCGTGGCGCTGCGGGAGCTCTCGGGGCGCTTCGGCGTGCCGTGGGCCGGACCGGAGACGTACCGGAGCTGGATCGGCGACGAGGCGCTCGCGTCCCGTGGCAGCCCGGATCCGGACGAGGTGATCCGGGCCACGGTGAAGTCGATCGAGCAGCTCCAGAACCACGACGGGGGCTACCGCTACTGGGCCTCGAGCGGGTGCTCCACCCACTTCGCGTCGACCTATGCGGTGCTCGCGCTCGCGAGGGCGAAGGAGGTGGGCTTCCCGGTGGACGCCGCCGCTCTCGCGCGGGGCCAGGCGTTCGTCGCGAACGAGGTGGCCGCCGGACGCTGCGAGCGCTGCGGCTGGGGCTGCAACAAGGGCGACGATCCGACGAGGGCCTTCGCGCTCTATGCGCTGGCCCGCACGGGTGCGCCGAAGCCCTCGTACTACGGGGAGCTCTTCGAGCGGCGAAAGGAGCTGCCCCTCTACGCGCAGGCGATGCTGGCCGACGCGCTCTTCGTGGGGAAGGGCGATCGGCGCCTGGCCACGCAGCTCCTTGGCGAGATCCTCGTCCAGGCGAAGGAGTCGGCCCAGGAGCTCCACTTCGAGGAGACGGGTCCTGCGAGCCGGTGGTCGCCCTGGTCGTCCGATACCCGGACCACGGCGCTCGTGCTCCAGACGCTCACGACGATCTCGCCGGACCATCCCTACGTGGCGAAGCTCGCGACCTACCTGAAGCGGATCCGGGGGCGCGACGGGCGGTATCGGAACACCCAGGAGGCGGCCTTCTCCCTGATGGCGCTCAACGAGGTGAGCCGGACCAAGGAGAAGGAGGTGCCCGACTTCACCGGTTCGGTGCGCCTGGAGGGCGACGAGCTCGCGTCCGTTCGCTTCCAGGGGCGGTCGATGCAGGTGGAGAAGGCGCAGGTCGAGATGGCGCGGCTGGCTGCCGCAGGCGCGAAGGCTGGCGCTTCGGCGCAGCCGACGACGTTCGAGCGCGACGGCTCGTCAGCCCGGAAGCTCGCGATCTCCAAGAGCGGCGCCGGGATCCTCTACTACGGCGCGCTCCTCCGCTACGCGCCCGCAGAGATGCCGACGACGCCCCTCGACCGCGGCTTCGCGGTGCAGCGCTGGATCGAGCCCTACGACGGCGGCGGTCAGGCGCGGGAGCTGGTGGCGGGCGAGCTGGTGCGCGTGCACGTGCGGGTGGCGACAGCCCAGGAGCGGAGCTACGCGGTGATCTCCGTGCCGTTGCCGGCGGGGCTCGAGGCGGTCGACACGTCTCTCGCCACGACGGCGACGCTGGCGTCGGCGAGCGATCGGGAGTCGAGCCCGGGCTTCGACGAAGGGGACATCGACGGCGAGGATGGCGACTCGTGGAGCCCGTGGGCGTTCCGCTTCTTCTCGCCGTTCAACCACTCGGAGCAGCGGGACGATCGGGTGATGCTCTTCGCCGATCGGATGCCGGCGGGAGTCCATTCGACGAGCTTCGTGGCACGGGCGACCACGCCGGGAGACTTCGTTCTCCAGCCGGCCCACGCAGAGGAGATGTACGGGCCGGAGACCTTCGGTCGATCCGACGGCGGACGCATCCTGGTGATCGATCGCAGCCAGGTGGCGGGACGGTAGATGAAGGGCGACCGGCCAGACCCGGGATCGCCTCACGTGGCGGGCGCCGCGCCAGAGCCCGGGAGCGATCCCGGGGGCGCAATGTCTTTCAGGGCGGCGCCTGTCACGCGGGTGCGGCGCGCGCTGCGGATCGCCCTCCTGGGCGCGGCGGAGGGAGCGCTCGTCTGCGTGGTGATGGCGGCGGGATTCGTCGCGCTTCCTCTCCCGGGCGACCTGCTTCGCCGCGACGAGTTCGTGTCCATATCGTTCACGGATCGTGAAGGTGGGATCCTCCGCGAGCTTCGCTCGAGCGAGGACGGCCGGGCGACGCCGCTGCCCGGCGGCAGGGTGCCGCCGCTCGTCCGCGCGGCCTTCCTCGCCGCGGAGGATCGGCGCTTCGACCGGCATCCCGGCGTAGACCCGCTCGCGCTCGGACGGGCCGCGCTCCAGAACCTCCGGGCGGGAAGGGTCGTGAGCGGTGCTTCGACTCTGACCCAGCAGCTCGCGCGGCGCCTGGTGCCAAGGCCTCGGACCTTCGTGGGCAAGATGGGCGAGGCGCTCTGGGCGATCCGCCTCCACCTGCACCTTCCGCGGGAGGCGATCCTACGCGAGTACCTGGATCGCGTACCCCTCGGGAACTCGACCTTCGGAGTGGAGGCGGCGGCGCAGCTCTACTTCGGCAGGACCGCAGAGCGGCTCTCCGCCGGGCAGGCGGCGCTCCTCGCCGGAATGGCGAAGTCGCCGGCGAGGCTCGATCCCTACCGTCACGACGCGCGGTCGAAGGCCCGGATGCGGGCGGTGCTGGCGCGCATGGCGGAGCTCGGCGCGCTCTCGGAGGAGCAGGCCGCCGTGGCGGCGGAGACGCCTCTCGATCTCGTCCCAGCGTCGGCGGTCTTCGAGTCGCCTCACCTCATCGCAGCGCTGTCGGGCCGGCTGCCGGCGATGGGGCTTGGGCGTGCGGTCCGGATCCAGACGACGATCGATCCGGCGCTCCAGGCCGACGTGGAGGCGATGGTCCGGGACGAGGTCGCGGCCCTCGCCGGGCACAACGTAGGCCAGGCGGCGGTGGTGGTGGTCGACAACGCCAGCGGCGAGGTCCTCGCCTACGTGGGCTCGGCGGACTTCCTCGACGAGGAGCGCCAGGGCCAGAACGACGGCGTGCGGGCGCTCCGGCAGCCTGGGAGCGCGCTCAAGCCCTTCGTCTACGGGCGCGCGCTGGCGGACGGGAAGACGGCGGCCTCGGTCCTCTCGGACGTGGAGGTGCACCTCGCCACGCCCTCCGGCGACTACGTCCCGAAGAACTACGACCGGCGCACCCACGGCCCGGTGCGGCTGCGGACGGCGCTTGCCAGCAGCTACAATGTCCCTGCAATCCGCATCGCGGACGAGCTGGGGCCGGACCGCGCCCTCGCCACGCTGCGTGCGGCGGGCTTCGACTCCCTCACCGGGGATCCCTCGCACTACGGCGTCGGGATCGTCCTGGGGAACGGCGACGTCACCTTGCGGGAGCTCGCTCGGGCCTATCGCGGCCTCGCGCTCGGGGGCGTCCTCCGGCCACTCGCGGACGTGCGGCGGGCATGGGACGCCGAGGGAAGGGCCCTTCCGGTCGAGCGCGAGTTGGAGGAGCGGCGTTTCCTCCCGGCGCCAGCGGTGGAGCTCCTCACCGACATCCTCGAGGACGAAGGGGCTCGCAGCCCGGGGTTCGGCCTGGACAACGCGCTCCGCCTCCCGTTCAAGGTGGCCGCCAAAACCGGCACGAGCCGCGCCTACGTGGACAACTGGACCGCGGGATACACGGCGGAGAGGACGGTGGCCGTCTGGGTGGGGAACTTCGACGGCAAGCCGATGCGCGGCGTGTCGGGGATCACGGGCGCGGGGCCGCTCTTCCGCCGCGCGATGATCCGGGCCATGCGGGGGATCCATCCGTCGCCGCTGGTGGACCGCAGCCATTTCGTCGTCGAGACGATCTGCCCGCTCTCCGGGAAGAGGGCCGGGCCTGCGTGTGAGGGGGCCATTCACGAGGTCTTCCTTCCCGGGACGGAGCCGGGCGAGACCTGCCCGATGCACCGGCTGGTTCCCGACGAGGGGCGCGTGGGCCGCGCGGCGGGGGGCGGAGAGGGCGAGCGGATGAGGCCCGCCCTCGACGTCGGCCCGGGCTTCTACGGTTGGGCGCACGCCGAAGGGATCGCGTCGGCCCCGCTCGGCCCGGCGCGCCCGGCAGGCGACGGCACGGGGCCGCGCTTCCTCCTCCCGGCGGACGGGGACGAGTACCTGTTGGAGACCGGCATTCCGCTCGAGTCGCAGGCAATCCCGATCCGGGTCGTCGCGCCGGCCGGCCAGGCGGAGCTCGAGGTCCGCCTCGACGACGGTTCGGTCGTCCCCCTGCCTTCTTCCTTCACCGCCCGGATCCCGGCCGAGCGGGGGAGGCGGCGCTTGGAGCTCTGGGCGCGCGGGGGGGACGCTCCCCTGGCGGTCTCGCGCTTCGTGGTGCGCTGATCCTGTCGCGAGTAGGCGGAAGACCGCGAGCCCGTATCCGCTTTTTTGGCCTCCTGCGTTCCGTCGGGCGCCGCGCGGCGTCAAGGTCGTCGGACCGACGCCCGGTTGCCGAGCACGCCCCCCATTCCAATGTTCCCGATGGGACTGTGTGGACCAGTTGACGAAGGGCCACAGCACTCCTCGATGCACGCCCGCGTGCGCCATACGCGGCCGAGCTAGGTCAACCAGGTCGACGGGAGGTTCGAAATGGCGGAAAAGACGTATGAGCGCGGATATGAGCGCGGCGGCGGAGGCGGCGGATACGAGCGCGAGCGCGAGGAGCTCCTGGTGGCACCGAAGGCCTCCGCCCGTTTGAGCCTGGCTGGGATCTTCATCGGCGCGTTCGCGGCCCTGGGCTTGGGCATTCTCTTCAACTCGCTCGGCGCAGCGGTAGGCCTCGCCCGGGTCAACCCGCTCATGGGCGACTGGTGGTCGACGGGCCACTTCTGGACCGGCCTCTGGTCCATCGTGAGCATCTTCGTGGCCACCTACCTCGGCTCGATGATCGGCGTTCGGTCGTCCAACCTCTTCGCCCGCCGGGATGGCGGCGTGCAGGGGCTCGTGACCTGGGCGCTCTCCTTCGTCATCGGGATGACCTTCATCGCCTTCCTGGCTGCCGGCACAATGCGCCCCAATCCGGCCATGGCTCCGGGCGGCGCACCGTCGGCCGGAGCGCCCGCCGCTCCCGGAATGGCTCCGGCTCCCGGTCAGGCGGCTGGACCCGGTGTCACGGCGCCCACCCAGCTCCGAGCAGGCGTCCGCTGGTGGTTCTTCGGCACTGCCGTCGCGGGCATGCTCGCCGGCATCTTCGGCGGCCTCTCCGGCCTCCCGGCGCACATGCAGGCGACGACGCGCCGGGCTCCGGCGCCGCACCTCCGCGAGCGCGAGGTCTGAACGGCCTGGGTTCGGAGGTGGCGCGAGGATGGGCTCCGCTCCGGAAACGGACGCGGAGCCCGCTCTTTTTTCGCTGGGCGCGCGTTCCCTTGCGTCGAGGCATGGCCTCGTAGATGGTGCCGCTCATGCAGCCCCACCGCTCGATCGTCCTCCATTTACACGGCGATTCCTTCGCCCGCCGCTACCAGGTCGCCTCGCACGCGATCACGGCGGCGGCGTCGGGAGCGGAGGTCCTGGTGATCCTCTGGTTCGAGGGTCTGACACGCTGGGTGAATGGATCCTTCGACGAGCCGGTCGGGGCGGACGACGGCGCGGTGGCGGAGCGACTCGGCGTCCTCGGCCTGCCCCCTCCCTCTGTGATGCTGGCGGAGGCGCGGGCGCTCGGGGCGCGGATCGCCGCCTGCGAAACCGCGGTCCGGCTCGCAGGCCTCGATCCGGACGAGCTCGGGGCTGAGGTGGACGAGAGGCCGGGGCTCCAGGAGATCCTGGAGCGGGAGCTCCGGGCAGACCTGGTCCTCTACGTGTAGACTGCGGGTCAATGGAGCGCACCATTTGAAGACCGCCAGCTACACGGTGATGTTCACGGACATCCAGGGGTTCACGGCCCGCACGAGCCGGCAGACCCGCGCCGAGAACGAGCGGCTCCTGCGCTTCCACGACGCGCTCCTCCTGCCCGTTGTGCAGGGATACCTGGGGCGGCGCGTGAAGACGATCGGCGACGCCTACCTGGTCGTCTTCGACTCGGCGACTCGGGCGCTCGCGTGCGGCGCGGCGATCCAGGATCGCCTCGCGGCCTACAACCGCAACCTGCCCGATGGCGAGCGGATCGACGTCCGGATCGCGCTCAGCGCCGGGGAGGTGCGGGTGGAGCGCGGCGACGTCTTCGGCGCCACCGTGAACATCGCCTCGCGGGTGGAGGGCCTCGCCGCCGCGGGGGAGGTCTGCTTCACCGAGTCGGTGTACCTCCTGGCGGACCGGAGCTGCTTCGACGTGGTGAAGCTCGGCCCGAGGACGCTGAAGGGGATCCCGGAGCCGGTGGAGATCTTCCGGCTCCGGCGGGACGAGAGCCTCCCGATGCCATACGGCGGCGGCGCCCTCGAGTCCCTGGGGCTGCCGGAGCCGACGCCAGAGGCGCTGGTGGGCTTCTGGCGGCCCGGTGCCAAGCGCCTCGCCGCCGCGGCTGCGGTCGCGGTAGCCGCAATCGGAGGCTACGGCGCCTTCGCCTGGCTCCATCGGACTTGATCTCGCCAGCGGGGCGGCTTCGGTGGCAGAAGGGCCCCGGAGCCGAAGGCGGAGTAATGAAAGCGCGGAGGGATGAGTCGATGGCGACGAGGACGGGTCTCGACGTCTGTGTCGAGGATGGATTTTCGAAGCTGCGCGGCCTGCGGGTCGGCGCCATCTGCAACCCGACCTCGGTGGATCGCTCGTTCGTCCACCTGGCCGATCGCCTCGCCGCCGCCCCCGGCGTGACGCTGGCGGCGCTCTTCGGCCCGGAGCACGGGATCCGCGGCACCGCCCAGTACATGGTCCAGGTGGACGAGCGCCGCGACGAGCGCACCGGGGTGGAGGTCCACTCCCTCTACGGCCCGACGTTCGACTCGCTCTCGCCTACGCCTGCGATGCTGGTGGGCCTGGACGCCCTGGTCTTCGACATCCAGGACGTGGGGTCCCGCTACTACACCTACGTCTACACCATGGCCCTGGCCATGCGCGCCGCCGGTCGAGCCGGGCTCAAGTTCTTCGTGCTCGATCGGCCCAACCCCATCGGCGGCCTCCTCGTGGAGGGCGGCCCGGTCCGCGAGCGCTATCGCTCCTTCGTGGGGCTCTATGATCTGCCCACCCGCCACGGGATGACCGCCGGCGAGCTCGCCCGTCTCTTCAACGAGAGGCACGAGCGCGCGGAGCGCTGCGAGCTCGAGGTGATCCGCTGCGAGGGATGGGACCGCCGCAGCGAGTGGGACGCGACCGGCCTTCCGTTCGTCCCGCCGTCGCCGAACATGCCCACGGTGGACACGGCACGGGTCTACCCCGGCATGTGCCTCTTCGAGGGGACCAACGTCTCCGAGGGCCGCGGCACCACCCGCCCGTTCGAGCTCTGGGGGGCGCCGTTCCTCGACCCCTACGCGTTGGCGTCCCGGCTCGAGGCGGAGCGCCTCCCCGGCGTCGCGTTCCGCCCGTGCTGGTTCGAGCCCACGTTCGAGAAGCACGCGCGCACCGCCTGCGGCGGGGTGATGATCCACGTCACCGATCGGGACGCCTTCCTCTCCGTTCGCACGGGAATCGCCTGCCTGCGCGCCGCCCGCGCGCTCGGGGGCGACGCCTTCCGCTGGCGCACGACGGAGTACGAGTTCCGGAGCGACGTCCCCGCCGTCGACCTGCTCGCGGGGGACGACGCCATCCGGGAGGGCATCGACGCCGGCCGCTCCCTCGACGAGCTCACCTCGGGGTGGGCGCCGTACCTGGCGAGCTTCCTGCCCGAGCGCGAGCGCCACCTCCTATATTGAGGCGAATCGGCCCATTGGGCCGTCGGAGCAATGCCTTGAGAATCGCGCTCTACGGAGGCGCCTTCAACCCGCCCCACGTCGGCCACCTCATGGTGGTGAGCTACGTGCTCGCGACCGCGGACGTCGACCAGGTCTGGCTGATGCCCGCGCACCGGCATCCCTTCGGGAAGGAGCTCGTGCCCTTCGTCGATCGGGTGGAGATGTGCACGCGGCTCGGGGCGTTCTTCGCCAAGGGTGTGCAGACGACCACGGTGGAGTGCGAGGTCAGCGGCTCCGGGCGGACGGTGGACACCCTCGAGCACCTGCGGACGAAGCTGCCGGGGCACACCTTCCGCCTGGTGATCGGCTCGGACATCCTGGATGAGGCGCCCTTGTGGAAGGACTTCGATCGGGTGCGGCAGCTCGCGCCCCTCATCGTGGTCCCCCGTGGCGGGCACCCGCATCCCCAGGCGCCTGGACCGGCGATGCCGGCGGTCTCGAGCACGGAGGTGCGCGCACGCCTCGCGTCCGGTAAGGGCGCCGAGAGCCTCGTGCCCAAGGCGGTGCTCGAATACATCCGCGCCCGCGGCCTCTACGGAGTTCCCCCGGCGCCGTAGGAGCCTGTTGCGGTAACGGCGCGTTCCGCGCCTGCCGTAGCGAGGCGAAGGAGACGGGGAGCGAGGGCGGCGCGCGCACCGATGAGCGACGAGGCGTAGCCGTAGCTACGCCGCAGGAGCGAAGAGGGAGCACGTCGTCCGCAGCCCCCGGATCGTTCGCCGCAGTAGGCAGCGTTACTGCAACAGTCTCCTAGGGGCCGAGCAGCTCTGCGATGCGCTCGAGGCCTGCCGGATCGGCGGTCCCCTGGGCCCGGGCGAGCTCCAGCGCATGGACGGACAAGGCGCGGTAGGCGTCGAGCGCCGCCGTCCCCGCGAGCGCGCGCAGGTGGTCCTGGACCACCGCGGCGTCTCCCCGCGCGACGGGGCCCGTGAGGGCGCCGGGAAGGCGTCGCTCCGCGAGCCCCTGGAGCGACGATTCGAGGAGCGGCACCAGCGCATCCAGGGCCGCCTCGCGCGGGATCTCCGCGCCCTCCAGGAGCCCCACAGCGAGATCGGTGAGCGAGACGAGACCGTTGGCCGCCAAGGCCGCGGCGGCGTGGTAGCGCGGTCGCTCCTTCGCCGGGACCGCGATCGTGCGCAGGTCCAGATCCCGTGCCACGCGCTTCAGCAGGCGCACGGCCTCGGGATCGCCGTCCACGGCCGCGGAGCGCCCCCGGAGCTCGACGCGGCCGCCGGAGGCGGCGACCAGCGGATGGAGCGATCCCACCTGGGCCCCGATCTGCCGGAGGGGCTCGAGGGGAGCGAGGTCGAGGGCGCCGGCGCAGTGGGCGACCACCTGGCCCCCGGCGATCCGCCCGGTCTCGGCGAGGAGCACGGAGATGGGCGCGACCACCCGATCCGATACGGTGAGGAGGACGAGCTCGCCCGGGAGCCTGTCGGGGAGCTCGCCGCTGCGGTGCTCCACGCCGGCGATCTCCACCCGCCTCTCGGGCGATCTCGACCAGGTCCGGACCTCCCAGCCGGCGGCGGCCAGTCCGCGGGCCACGGCGGATCCGAGGCGCCCCGCGCCCACGATGTAGACCGTGTGACGGGAGCGCTCCCGCTCCAGGTGCGGCCCCCGGATCTCGACTTCGGAGGATCGATGCGAGCTCATGGGATCACGGTACCGCGGAGCGCAGGAGCGGTACGAACGAGATCGCGTCGCCGTCGAGCCGGGCCGAGACCGAGTCTCCCGAACGGAGCGTTCCGCGGAGAATTGCGTCGGCCAGGGGCGCCTCGATCCGTCGCTGGACGAGCTGCCGCATCGGCCGTGCGCCCAGGCTCACGTCGAAGCCCCCCGCCGCGACCAGGTGCTCGATCACCTCGTCCGGCACCGCCAGCCGGATGCCCCGCTCGCGCTCGAGGCGCGCCGCCGAGTCCGAGACGAGCAGCCGGGCGATCGCGCCCACCTGGTCCCGCTCGAGAGGCAGGAACACGCAGCGCTCGTCGATCCGATTCCAGAGCTCGGGGGGGAGCTGGCCCCGGGCCAGGCCGAGGGCCCGTTCGGCCTGCGAATCCGCGGGATCCGCGTCGGAGATCGAGGTGAAGCCGACCCGCGCGGCGCCGCGACCCGGAGCGAAGGCCTCGGCGCCCAGGTTCGAAGTGAGGATCACCAGCGCCTGGCTGAAGTCCACCTGCCTCCCCTTGGAGTCCGCGAGGCGGCCCTCGTCGAGGATCTGCAGGAGGAGGAGCTGCACGTCGCGGTGGGCCTTCTCGAGCTCGTCGAGGAGGAGCACGCAGGCCGGTCTGCGGCGGACCGCCTCGGTGAGCTGGCCGCCCTCGCCGTGGCCGACGTAGCCCGGCGGCGCGCCGATGAGCCTCGCGACCCCGTGGGCCTCCGCGAGCTCGCTCATGTCGAAGCGGACGAGCGAGTCCTGAGAGCCGAAGAGCACCTCTGCGATCGCCTTGGCGAGCTCGGTCTTTCCCACCCCGGTCGGCCCGAGGAAGAGGAAGGAGCCCATGGGGCGGTGGGAGCCGAAGCCGGCGTAGTTCCGGCGCAGGGTCCGGGCCACCCGGGCGATCACGTCGGCGTGGCCCACCACCCGGGCGGAGAGCTCCTCCTCGAGTCGGAGGAGGCGCTCGCCGTCGTCGAGGATCAGCCGATCGAGGGGGAGCTTCGCGGCCTGGGCCACCACCTCTGCGACGGCGTGCACGTCGACCACCGCCTTGCCCGACCGCCGGCAGCGGGAGCCGGCGAGGTCGATGGCCTGGATCGCCTTGTCGGGGAGCTGCCGATCCCGCACGTAGCGGGCGGTGAGGGAGGCGGCGGCTCTGAGCGCGGCGGGCTCGTAGCGGACGCGGTGATGCGCTTCGTACCGCGGGGCGATGCCAGCGAGGATCTCCGCGGCCTGCTCGGCGGTCGGCTCCGCGACCTGCACCGCGGTGAAGCGGCGCTCGAGGGCGGGATCGGCCTCGATGAAGCGCCGGTACTCGTCGAAGGTCGTAGCGCCGATGCACGGGAACTCGCCTCGGGCGAGGGCCGTCTTCAGCTCGTTGGCGGCGTCCTGGGAGCCCTCGCCGGCGGAGCCCGCGCCGACCACCGTGTGGAGCTCGTCGATGAAGACCAGGATCCGGCCGGCCGCTTCGCGGACCTCGTCCTTGATGCCGCCGAGGCGCTCGGAGAACGAGCCGCGAAGGGACGTCCCGGCGGTGAGCGCGGCCATGTCGAGCTCCACCACGATCCGGGGCTCGTCGCCGGCCTCGAGGAGCCGCTGGGCGACGCCCTCGACGATGGCCGTCTTGCCCACCCCGGCCTCGCCGACGAGGACGGGGTTGTTGCCGCGACGCTTGCCGAGGATGTCGACGACCTCGTCGACCTCTCGGTCGCGGCCGATCACGGGGTCGAGCGCTCCCTGGGCGGCGGCCTCCGTCAGGTTGCGGCCGAAGGAGCAGAGGAGCGGCTGGATCGCGGGGTCGAGCCGGAAGCGTGAGGTGGATCCCTCGGCGGCCACCACGTCCGGGCTCGGTTCGCCTGGTGTAGCCCGGCCCGCCGGGCGAGCGGATCGGCCAGGAGGCGCTTCGTCCAGGGCGTTCCGGCGCACTGGCGGATCCTCCGGCCGGGATTCTTCACGGATTGGCGAGTCGGACCGCACCGGCGGAGGGTTGGGCGCGGGCCGGGCTTCCCGGGGAGGTGCAGAAGGGCGCGCGACCGGCCGCGTCGGACCTGCGGGGGTGGAAGCGGGCACGCGGGCCTGGAGGTGCTTGGGAACCTTACCGACCGTGTACCAGGAGAGGATCGTGTTCCGCAGCGGCGCCAGGGGGACGCCGCACCGCTGCATCAGGTCGTAGGCGAGGCAGTCGGGGCTCCGGCTGATCGCCACGAGCAGGTGGAGGGTGTCGGCGTTCGCGCCGAGGCCGGCGGCCACCGCCCGGGTCCGCGTCAGCAGGCCGGGCGCGATGGCCGGATCCTCCTGCGGCGCCCGGGTCATCGCCCCGAGCAGCGCCTCCACCGTCGCGCCGCGCTCCGTGAGGAGGGACGATGCGGGGCAGGGGAGGGTCCAGGCCGCGAGGAGCAGGTGGGCCGAGGTCAGGGGCTGGCCGGCGGCGGCGGCCACGTCTTCTGCTTCCACCACGAGCTGCGCGAGATCGGGAGCGTCCGGCATCTTCGAGCCGCTATCAAACGCCGGTCCGTCCCGGCAACCGGCGCGGCGCAACGGCCCTGTGGATTGGGACTTCGGCCCCGTGCTAGAGCGGAGCCATGCGTCGTAACCTGCCAGGTCCACTCCGCGCTCTCCTTCTCGTCGCTGCCATCTGCGCCGCTCTGACGGGCTGTCACAAGGATCCGCCCAAGGCGCCCGCGGCGCCCCCGGCGTCCGAGGTCGAGCCCGAGTCGATCGCGCAGGCGAAGCGGCTTCTCTCCGCCGCCGGCATCGCGGTCACGGCGACGGAGCGGCTCAACAACGCCCAGGAGTTCCCGGGCTGCCCCGTGGCGGAGCTCCGCTTTCGGATTCACTTCTCGGAGGCGCACGCCTTCTTGAACGCCTCGAAGTTCGCCACGGCCGAGGAGGCGGAGATCTGCCGCGACGACTTCCGGGCGATGGCCCTCAAGGGGGGCGCCTCCGCCTGGGAGCGGCTCCGCCGCGACGTCGCCATCCAGGGGAGCTGGCTCTACCTCTTTCCGCCGGAGCTGCCGGACCCGGCGACCCGCGAGCGGATCATCGAGGCCCTCGGGAAGATCGAGCCTCAGAACGAGGCGCCGACGCCCAGGTAGACGCGGTTGCCGCCCAGCTCTCCGTCGAAGCCCCAGGCGTCGCCGAGCCGCAGCGATCCGGCGAAGCCCCAGCCGAGGTCGACGCCCATGCGGAGCTCGGCGCCCACGCTCGGGTGCATCCGCGGGATCGGGAGGCCGTCGAAGGCGTTGCCCGCCTCGGCGAAGACCGCGCCGGCGAGCTTGCCCGCGTAGAGCGGGAGCGTGTCGGGGCTGCGATCGATCCACGCGATGGGGAAGCGGTACTCGAGGCTCCCGAGCAGGAGTGCCTTGCCGACGAAGGCGCCGGGCGCGTAGCCCCGGAGCACGCCGCCGCCGAGGATCCTCTTGGTGTAGAGGAGATCGACCAGGGGGTCGCGTAGCACCGGGCCGCCCAGCCCGTAGATCCGGCGCTCGCCGAGGTCCCCCGTGCTGACGCCCGCCCTGGCCGTCGCGGCGAGCACGTGGTGCTTCGTCCAGGGCACGCGGATCCATGCGGTGGCGGAGGCGTCGACCGCGGCGTAGTCGAAGTCGCCGCCCAGGGCCTTCGAGCCCAGGCGGCCCGTGAGGGAGGTGCCGATCCCGTCCTCGAGAGAGACGGACTCCGCCGGTCGATCGCCGGAGCCATGCTGGAAGCCGAGCTGCAGCTCCGTAGCGACGCCGGGCGCGGGCTCTCTGCCGGGCCGTGCGTCCACCGGCGTGAACCAGGTCGCCTCGTACCCCAGCCTCACCGAGCTGGAGCGCCACATCGAAGCCCAGGGCAAGGTGAGGCCGAAGTCGGCGACGGTCACCCGCTCCGTGGTGCCCCGGGGGAAGCCCGGCACGTTCCGGAAGGTGGTCGCGCCGGAGATGGCCGGGTATGGGTGAAACCCGTTGTATCCATAGGTGAATGCCCCCTCGGGCTGCCGCGACGAGATCCCGTAGCCGGCGGAGAGCGTCCAGGCGTGGAGGCCGACGACGTCGCTCCCGGCGATGGACGCGCCGAGGACCGTGCCGGAGATGTCGGTGCCGAAGTAGGGGAACCACGTCTGCGGCCCGAGGGACTGCAGCGGATCGTAGCGGGTCACGGAGTAGAGGGGCTCGGCGACCTCGGCCTTGGGCGGGGAGCGATCGGAGACGAAGGGCTCGGCAGGCGTGGGCACGAGGGAGGCGACGGGCGTCACGGCCACGTCGAAGCCGCTGGAGCTGTAGGTCGTCCACGCGAGCCACCGGCCGTCCGGTGAGAGCTCGGGCTGGAACGCGCCGGTGAGCACGTTGGTGAGCCGCGTGAGTGGACCGCCCGTCGACGGCACCGAGTAGACGTCGAAGATGCCGTTTCGATCGCTGGCGAAGATCACCGAGCGGCCGTCCGGAGCCCACGAGGGATCCAGGTCGATGGCGTCGTCGTCGGTGAGAGGTCTTTTTTCCACGTCTCCGTGGGCGGGGACGATCAGCAGATCGCGGCCCGGACCGCGCCTCGTCTGGGAGAACACAATCCGGCCCCCGTCCGGTGAAACCCGGGGGCCGTAGATCACGCGGCCCTCCGGAGGCCGGTAGACGATCTCGGGAGCGGCGTCGGGTTCGCGGAAGGGCACGCGGGCGAGGACGGTGCGGCCGCCGCCCCGCTGGACGAAGTAGATCCAGGCGCCGTCGGGCGAGACGTCGGGCTCGCTCGCGCGGAGGCCGCTGGATAGCTGGCGTTCGCTCCGGTCGTCCACGAGGAAGAGCTCCCCGAACACGCGTTCGGAGTCGAAGAACTCGCTCCGCGCCAGGATCACGCCGCCGCCGGGGAGGGACGACAGGGTCCCCGAGGTGCCGAGAGCCTGGACCTCGCGGTCGCCGCCGGTCCGGGGGTCGAGGGCGCGGAGCCGGGAACGGCGGTCGCCCGAGGCCTCCACGTAGTAGAGCGCGGTCCCCGAGCGGTCCCACCGCGGCGCCCCGGTCCGTTCTCCGAACGCGGTGCGCAGGGCCGGCTCGGTGATGGGCCCCCTCGCGCGGACCCTCTCGGCCTGGGCGGCGTATCGCTTTCGCATCGCCTCCGCCCACTCGTCCCAGAGCTCATTGAAGTCGACGCCGGCGGCGCTCTTCAGGTCGAGGTTCATCGAGAAGGGGATCGCGTTCCTGCCGTACGCGTGGATGTAGCGCTGGATGGCCTCGTCGCCGCGGGTCTCGGCGATCCACTCGAGCATGCGGCCGCCGTAGAGGTACCAGGCCGTGCCCCGCGGCCAGACGAGGGGGCCGTTCGTGATCCGCGACAGCGGCAGCAGCCGATCCTCGAGGACGTCTGCGCGCAGATACATGTCGAAGATCGCGGAGCGGATCCGCCCTGCGGAGGAGAGCTGCGACTCGTGATAGGTGGCGAGGCCCTCGGTGAGAAAGCGGGGGTGCAGACCGTTGGGTGTCCAGAGGTCGCCGAAGATCCAGTTCAGCCACGCGGGGAGGCCCGAGACCGTGCCGATGTGCAGCACGTGGACGTATTCGTGTGCGACCAGCAGGAAGACGTAGTCGTCGTAATCGCCCAACACGGAGAGGTCGTCGGGAGGCTCGGCGAGCAGGTTGATCCGCGGCCGCTCGTAGGCGTTGGCGGAGCCGTTGGCCTCGTCGGAGTCGTCGCCGAGGACCACCTGCGTCTTGCGGTTCGGCTCCGCGTCCAGCAGGGGAACGAGCCTGTCGTGGGCGGACTCGAGGGAGCGGGCGGCGCGCAGCGCGATGGGATAGAGGCCCTCGTGGAAATGGAGGACGAAGTGCGGCGACTCCAGGGTGCGCCAGCGGTGCTCGGGCGCGTAGGCCCACGCCGGCAGGGCTGCGGCGAGGAGCGCGGCGCCCAGGAGGGCGAGGAACCAGGCGGGGAGGCGAGGGATCACGTAGGTTGGGGACGATACCAGCCTCCGAGACTGGACGCCGAGACTGGACGCCGAGACTGGACGCCGAGACTGGACGCCGAGACGCGTCGGACGGTGATTTCCGGCTGGCAGGGCCCCGTCCAGGCGTTTAGGTTGTCATCGAAGCGTCCGGCGACGCCCGCGGACGTCGCGCACCCTTGAGCAGGAGACCGACCCGGCGCATGGCGAACGACCCGTTCCATCTTCGAGCGGATGAAGCCCACGACCACGCTGGGCACGGTCACGGGCACGAGGACGGCCACGCGCACGCCCACCTCCCGGACGCCCGGGCAGTCTCGCGGATGCTCCCGGAGGAGAGGGCGAAGGAGCGGCGGTCCCTCCTCGCGACCCTGATCCTGGTCACCGTGATCATGGTGCTCGAGTGGGTGGGCGGTTGGCTCACCGGCTCGCTGGCCCTCCGTGCCGACGCCGGGCACATGCTCACCGACTCGGTGGCGATCGTCCTATCGCTCCTGGCGATCTCCTTCGCCTCCCGGCCTGCCGACAGGAAGCGCTCCTTCGGCTTCTACCGGATGGAGATCCTCGCGGCCCTGGCGAACGGCGTGGCCCTGGTCGTGCTGGCCGCCTGGATCATCTACGAGGCGGTCGATCGCTTCCGCTCCCCCGAGCCGATCGACGCCGTGCCGATGATCGCCATCGCCGCGATCGGCCTGGTCGCGAACATCGTCGCGCTCTTCATGCTCCACCGGAAGAACGGCTCGCTGAACATCCGCGGCGCCTACCTGCACGTGGTGGGCGACACGCTCTCGTCGGTGGGCGTCATCGTCGCCGCGCTGATCATCCTCCTCACCGGCTGGACCCCGATCGATCCGATCCTCTCGATCGGGATCGCCCTCGTGATCGTGTGGAGCGGGCTGCGCCTGGTGCGCGAGGCCGTCGACGTGTTGCTCGAGGCGGTCCCTGCGCACCTCGACCTCGCCGAGGTGCTGCACGAGATGGAGCGGGCGGACGGCGTCGCCCGGGTGCACGACCTCCACATCTGGACGATCTCGAGCGGGATGCACTCGCTGAGCGCCCACGTGGTGGTCGAAGGCTGCGACATGGGCCGGAACGAGGAGATCCTCCGGTCCCTCCGCTCGTTGCTCGCCGAGAAGTTCGACCTCGACCACGTGACGCTGCAGCTCGAGACGCCGGCGCATTGCCACGGGCTGGATCTGCACTAGCCGGGATGAATCACCAAGTGGCGGGCCGGCTCGCTGCCCACGCTCTCCGCGTCGAGCGCGTAGCGCGTGACCATCCGGTGCTGGAGGCGCCGCAGGGAAGGGCGCCTGGGCGAGAGCGAGATCTCGATGCCCTCGGCCATCACCCGGCGGATCGCGTGCTCCGCCTCCTCCACGGCATCCCGTACCTCCTCCTCGTCCAGGCCCTGGACGAGCTGGAACACGTCCTGGAGCGCCCGCCGGATGGGCGAGGACCCGTTGCGCTTCACGGGGTAGATCCGCACGCCGCTCTTCTCGGCGACGCGACGGATCCGGGGATCGCCTGCCCGGGCCTTGAGCACCAGGACGAGGTCCGCGGACTCGGGCTTGTCGACGATCCGCGCGTCGAGTCGGAGCTCGCGGATCACCCGCTCGCCGAGGTCGCGGCTGAGGGCGTGGAAGTGGATGCGCGCAGGTCCGCGCCGGGGAGCCGGCGGTGCCTCCGGCGCCGGGACGGGCCGCTCGGGCGCTGGCGACGGGGCGAGCTCCTCCACCTTCAGGCTGCCGTCCTCGCCGATCCGCCGCCGCTCGCCGCCGAGATCCCGGCCGGCGAGGAGCCTGTCCACCGCAGCCGCGGTGTCCCGGTGGACGACCACTTCGTCCCACGAGACCATCTCGACCACGATGTCGAAGGTGGGCAGCGAGCGACGCTCGGAGATCGTCTTCGGCGTGCCGCGGCGGCGGGCCTCCTCGTCGCTCAGGGTCACGGTGTGGACCCCTCCGACCACGTCGGAGAGGGTGGGGTTCATCACCAGGTTCTCGAGGGTGTTGCCGTGGGCCGTGGCCACGAGCTGCACGCCGCGCTCGGCGATGGTGCGGGAGGCGGCGGCCTCCGCCACGGTGCCGATCTCGTCGACGATGATCGCCTCGGGCATGTGGTTCTCGACCGCCTCGATCATCACTGCGTGCTGGCGATCGGGGTGGGGCACCTGCATCCGCCTGGAGGCGCCGATCCCGGGGTGGGGGATGTCGCCGTCGCCGCCGATCTCGTTCGAGGTGTCGATCACGATCACGCGCTTGTCGAGCTCGTCGGCGAGCACCCGCGCGACCTCCCGGAGCTTCGTCGTCTTCCCCACGCCCGGCCTGCCGAGAAGCAGGATGTTGAGCCCGCTCTCCACGAGATCGCGCAGGGCCTCCACCGTGCCGAGGACGGCCCGCCCCGCGCGCAGCGTGAGCCCCACGATGCGGCCTTGGCGGTTGCGGATGGCCGATATCCGGTGGAGCGTGCGCTCGATCCCCGCCCGGTTGTCGCCACCGAAGACGCCCACCCGCGAGACCACGTGGTCGAGCTGCGCCTGATCGACCGGCTCGGCCGAGAGGCGGGTCGTGCGCTCGGGGAAGCGGGCCTCCGGCGGCCGCCCGAGATCCATCACGAGCTCGAGGAGATCCTGGGCGGGGAGCGCCTCGAGCGCGCGGCGCAGGCTCTCCGGGAGAATCGCGACGAGGAGCGAGAGGTCGTCTGGAGAAGCGGTCGACACGGAAGCGGGCTCCATCTCTCCTTGATAAGGCGCCGATGGCGGCGTTGGAAGCCCAGGGCGAATGAAGAAATCGGCCCGCGGATGCGGGCCCGATTTCTTCAGCTCGCGCTTCGCGCGAGAGCGCTTCTTTTCGTTTGCTTCGCCTTCGGCTCCGCGGGCGACGGTCACTCGCCCTTCGGCGTCCAGGTCACGGTGGCGTTCATCGGATCCTCGCCGTTGGCCGCCACATGGACGGTCGCCACGGTGCCGTCCGTGGTCTTTCCGACGAGCGACACCGTCTTCGCCCCGTGGAGCTCGAAGTCGTTGCGTTCCGCCCGGACGCCCTTCTCCTTCAGCTCCTTCTCGTAGAAGCCGGCGACCTTGTCGATCTCCGCGCCCTTCGGGAGCTCGAAGATCACCATGTACTTTCGGTTCCCGGGCGTTCCACTCGCGGCGCTCGTCACCACCCGCGCGCCTCCGAAGGTGTCGAGGGGGAATCCCTCCGGAACCTTCGCCGTCCCGACCGAGTCCTCGACGCCGTTCTTGCCCTGGAACGTGATCCCGCTCTGGTCCGTGCTCCGGATCCGGACGTCGCCCCCGTCGACCCGGGGCTTCGGCTTGCCGTCCTTCCGCTTTTCGGAGGCCTTCTCGAGCGCCGGGTTCGCCGCCTTCACGGCCGGGCCGTCACAGGCGCCGAAGCAGCCGCCGAAACTCCCGGAGATCAGAGCCGATGCCACGAGCGAGAACGCCGTCGTGCGAGGACGCATGGATGACCCCCCGCGGGGCAAGGCTGCCCCGTCGACACCGATCCTTAGCACGGCGCTGGTTCGCGGGAACACGGCCCTTGACGGCACTCCTGGCGCGGGGCTTACTCGCCCGGCTCGGCGGAGATCCGCTGACTGACGAGGTCTTTGCTAGATGCGGATCATCGCGGGCGAAGCTCGAGGGCGCAGGCTGGAAGCGCCCGCTGGCCTCGGTACCAGGCCGACCTCCGATCGCGTCCGGGAGTCGCTTTTCAACATCCTGGGACAGCGCTTCGACGGGGGCCTCGTCCTCGATCTCTACGCGGGCAGCGGCGCCCTCGGCCTCGAGGCTTTGTCGCGGGGGGCCGAGCGGGCGATCCTCGTGGACCGGGATCCCGCCGCGGCCAAGGTCTGCGAGAAGAACGCCGTCACCCTGGGCTTCGCCGCCAGGGTGGAGGTCGTTCGAGCCGAGGTCCCCGAGGCGCTGCGCAAGCTCGCCACCCGCGGCCTCTCCTTCGACCTGGTCTTCCTCGATCCGCCGTACGCCGAAGGGCCCGGCGCCACCCTCGAGCGGCTCTCCTCCCTCGGCATCGTGGCGAAGGGCGGGCGGGTGATCGCCGAGCACGACCGCCGATCGCCTCCTGCCGAGGCCTACGGATCCCTGAGGCGGACGGACCTGAGGACCTTCGGCGAGCCCGCGCTATCGTTCTTCGAGCGCCTCGAGACGGAGCATCCATGAAACGCGTCGCGATCTATCCGGGGTCGTTCGATCCCCTCACAAACGGTCACCTCTCGATCATCCACCGGGGGCTCCAGACCTTCGACGGCCTGATCGTCGCCATCGCCAACAACTCGAAGAAGACGCCGCTCTTCAGCGTGGAGGAGCGGCGAGCGTTCATCCTCGACGCGGTCGATCACGATCCGCGGGTGGAGGTGGACTCCTTCGAGGGCCTGATGGTGAATTACGCCCGGAAGCGCAACGTGAAGACGATCCTGCGCGGCCTCCGGGCGGTCTCCGACTTCGAGTACGAGTTCCAGCTCGCCAACATGAACCGCAAGCTGGATCCCGCCTGCGACACGGTCTTCATGATGACGGGGGAGGACTACTTCTATATCTCCTCGCAGCTCGTGCGCGAGGTGGCCTCCCTCGGCGGCGACGTGAGCGGGCTGGTGCCCCCCATCGCCGCGCGGGCCCTCCGCAAGAAGTACGGCTTCGAAACCTGACCCCGGACCGAAAGGATCGATCGTGAAGCTCAGCCGCCGCGTCAACGCCATCCAGCCCTCTCCGACCCTCGCGATCACGGCCAAGGCCAAGGCGCTCTCCGCCCGGGGGATCGACGTGGTCTCGCTGGGGGCCGGCGAGCCCGACATGGACACCCCCGCCCACGTGAAGCAGGCGGGGGTCGCCGCGATCGAGCAGGGCTTTACGAAGTACACCGCGACGCCTGGGACCCCCGACCTCCGCCGGGCGATCGCCGCGAAGATGGCCCGCGAGAACCACCTCGCCTACGACGAGACCGAGGTGATCGCGTCGGTCGGCGCCAAGCACGCGATCTTCAACGCCTTCCAGGCCCTCGTGGACGAGGGGGACGAGGTCCTGATCCCGGCGCCGTATTGGGTGAGCTACCCCGACATGGTGCTCCTCGCCGGCGGCAAGCCGGTCATCGTCCCCTCCCGCGCCGAGGACGGCTTCGTCCCCAGGCCGGAGGCGATCGCCGAGAGGCTCTCCGACCGCACGGCGGCGATCGTGCTGAACAGCCCCTCGAACCCCACCGGCGCCGTGTGGAGCCGCGAGGTGCTGGGCCAGATCGCGTCCGTGCTGGAGGGGCACTCCTGCGCGATCATCAGCGACGACATCTACGAGCACCTGATCTACACGGGCCAGCCCTTCGCCAACATCCTCAACGTGGCCCCGCAGCTCCGGGACCGGACGATCGTGGTGAACGGCCTCTCGAAGAGCTTCTCGATGACCGGCTGGCGCCTCGGTTGGGCCGCGGCTCCGAAGCCGATCGTGGCCGCCATGCAGAAGATCCAGGACCAGTCCACCTCCAACCCGAGCTCCATCACCCAGATGGCGGCGATCGCCGCGCTGCAGGGCGGGCAGGAGTGCGTGGAGGAGATGCGCAAGAAGTTCGACGCGCGTCGGCGGTACGTGGAAGAGCGCCTCGCCGGAATCCCCGGCCTGCATTGCGGCCCCATCGGCGGCGCGTTCTACGCCTTCGTGGACGCCAAGGCGCTCTGCGCCAGGGCGTATCGCGGCGCCTCCATCGGGGGGAGCAGCGCTAGGCTCGCGGAGATCCTCCTCGACGAGTTCCAGGTCGCCGTGATCCCCGGGGCTCCCTTCGGCGCCGAGGGCTACATCCGCCTCTCCTTCGCGACCTCGATGGAGCAGCTCGAGAAAGGGCTGGACCGGATCGCCGCCTTCGCACGGTCGCTTGACTGACCCTCATGTGTTTCATGAAAAAAACGCGTTCCCCCTTGCATTGCGGCTTCGTCGCGTGCATTGTCACGCCGTTTTGCGGGGACAGGCATGGACAAAGGTGTCCTGGCGGTTCATGCGAAGCGCCGGCCAAGTAGGCCGGAAAGGAGGGTGCGTCTTCATCGCACCCGTGAAAAGGAAGCAGCAGAATGGCGCAGGGAACTGTGAAGTGGTTCAACGATACCAAGGGCTTCGGCTTCATCTCGCAGGATGACGGGGAGGACGTTTTCGTCCACCACACCGCCATCCAGACCGAGGGCTTTCGCTCGTTGGCCGAGGGGGAGCGCGTTGAGTTCGACGTGACCCGCGGGCCCAAGGGCCTCCAGGCGGCGAACGTCCGGAAGATCTAACGCGTCGACTTCATGTCCCGGTCCACCAGGACGTGAGACAGCGGCCGCGCCTTCCTTCGGGGAGGGGCGGCCGTTTCGTTTTCGCCCTGTTCGTTTCTGGGGGCAGGGCCTATCGGTACCCCCCGATTTCTGCTAGAAGCCGCGCCCGCCGGGAGGTTCCGCGCGGGCCGGACCTCTGGGCGATAGCGCGCATGCCCGTAGGAGACAGCATGCCCCGCCGCCCCGATCTCCACACCATCTTCGTCATCGGCTCCGGCCCCATCGTCATCGGACAGGCCTGCGAGTTCGATTACTCCGGCACTCAGGCCTGCAAGGTGCTGAAGGAAGAGGGCTACCGGGTCGTCCTCCTCAACTCGAACCCCGCCACCATCATGACGGATCCGGGTCTGGCCGACGCCACCTACGTCGAGCCGATCACGGTCGAGACGGCGGAGCGGATCCTGGCCAAGGAGCGTCCCGACGCGCTCCTGCCCACCCTCGGCGGCCAGACGGCGCTGAACCTCGCGAAGGCCCTGGCCGAGCAGGGGATCCTCGAGAAGTACGGCTGCCAGCTCCTCGGCGCCTCGCTCGACGCGATCCGCAAGGCGGAGGACCGCGAGCTCTTCGGCCAGGCAATGGACCGCATCGGCCTCGCCGTACCGCGCAACGGCGTCGCCCACTCGGTGGAGGAGGCGAGGGCCATCGCCGAGCGCACGGGCTTCCCGGCGATCCTGCGGCCGTCCTACACCCTCGGCGGGACCGGCGGCTCGGTGGCTTACAACCGGGTGGAGTTCGAGGAGAAGGTGAAGATCGCCCTCGACGCCTCGCCCGTGCGCAGCGTCCTCATCGACGAGAGCGTCCTCGGCTGGAAGGAGTTCGAGCTCGAGGTCGTCCGCGACCTCGCCGACAACATCCAGATCATCTGCACGATCGAGAACCTCGACCCCATGGGCGTGCACACGGGCGACTCGATCACCGTGGCGCCGGCCCAGACGGCCACCGACGCGGAGAGCCAGGCGCTCCGCGACGCCGCCTTCCGCATCGTCCGCGAGATCGGCGTGGAGAGCGGTGGCTGCAACCTCCAGTTCGCGGTGAGCCCCAAGGATGGCCGCGTCCTCGTGATCGAGATGAACCCGCGGGTCTCGCGCTCGTCGGCGCTGGCGTCCAAGGCGACCGGCTTCCCGATCGCCAAGATCGCCGCGCGCCTCGCCGTGGGCTACACCCTCGACGAGATCGCCAACGACATGACCGGCTCGACCAAGGCCGCCTTCGAGCCCGTCATCGACTACGTGGTCACCAAGGTGCCGCGCTTCGCCTTCGAGAAGTTCCCGGCGGCGAACGCGGAGCTGACCACGCAGATGAAGAGCGTGGGCGAGGTGATGGCCATCGGCCGCACCTTCCGCGAGTCGCTCCTGAAGGCGATGCGCTCGCTGGAGACCGGCAGCCACGGCTTCGAGTCCCCGCTCGGGAAGACGCCCGGGGACACCTGGACCGCGGACGAGCTCGAGAAGATCCGCGAGGGGGCCCGCAAGCCCACCGCGCAGCGGATCTACTGGGTGGTGGAGGGCCTTCGTGCCGGGCTCGGCGTCGACGCCCTCTACGAGCTCACCGCGATCGATCCCTGGTTCCTGCGCGAGCTCGAGGCCATCACCCTGGAGCAGGCGGCCGTGGCCACCAGCGGCCTCGGCGACGCGGGGCGGCTCCGTTCGCTCAAGGCCCAGGGCTTCTCCGACAAGACGCTTGCCAGCCTCACCGGCGCCACCGAGGCCGACGTCCGCGCGAAGCGCTGGGAGCTCGGCGTCCACCCCGTGTTCAAGCGGGTGGACACCTGCGCCGGCGAGTTCGAGACGCAGAAGGCCTACCTCTACTCGAGCTACGAGCAGGAGTGCGAGGCGCGGCCCACCGATCGCAAGAAGGTGATGATCCTCGGCGGCGGCCCCAACCGGATCGGGCAGGGGATCGAGTTCGACTACTGCTGCGTCCACGCATGTTTCGCGCTGGAGGAGGCCGGGTTCGAGACCATCATGGTCAACTGCAACCCGGAGACCGTCTCGACCGACTACGAGACCGCCGACAAGCTCTACTTCGAGCCCCTCACCTTCGAGGACGTGCTGGAGATCGCCCGGATCGAGAAGCCGGTCGGGGCCGTCGTGCAGTTCGGCGGGCAGACCCCGCTCAAGCTCGCCGTGGCGCTGGAGCAGGCCGGGGTGAAGATCCTCGGCACCTCCCCCGACGCGATCGATCGCGCCGAGGATCGCGAGCGGTTCGGCGAGGTGGTGGAGAAGCTGGGCCTCAAGCAGCCGGCCAACGGCATGGCGCGCTCCGCCTCCGAGGCGGTCGCCGCCGCCGAGCGGATCGGCTACCCCGTGATGGTGCGCCCGTCGTACGTGCTCGGCGGCCGCGCGATGGAGATCTGCCACGACCGGGCGCAGCTCGAGTCGTACCTCACCCACGCGGTCCAGGCCTCCGAGGATCGCCCGGTGTTGATCGACCGCTACCTGCGCGACGCCATCGAGGTCGACATCGACGTCCTCTGCGACGGGAACCGCGCGGTGGTCGGCGGCGTGATGGAGCACATCGAGGAGGCCGGTGTCCACTCCGGTGACTCCGCGTGTGCGCTCCCGCCGTACTCCCTCTCCGAGGAGATCGTGCGGACCATCGAGTCGCAGGCCCTCGCCATCGCCAAGGAGCTGGGCGTCGTCGGCCTGATGAACGGACAGTTCGCCGTGCAGCACGGCGAGGTCTACGTGATCGAGGTCAACCCCCGCGCCTCGCGCACGGTGCCCTTCGTGGCCAAGGCCACCGGCGTGCCGCTCGCCAAGCTGGCGGCCCTGGCCCAGGCCGGGATCCCGCTCCCGGCGGATCTGCCGGCGCGCCCGCACCTCGCGCACTCGGCGGTGAAGGAGTCGGTCTTCCCCTTCGTGAAGTTCCCCGGCGTGGATCCGGTCCTCGGGCCCGAGATGAAGAGCACCGGCGAGGTCATGGGCATCGACGTCGACTTCCCCACGGCCTTCTGGAAGAGCCAGGTCGCCGCCGGCAACGCGCTCCCGACCAGCGGTCGCTGCTTCGTCTCGGTGCGCGACGAGGACAAGCCCGCCGCCGCCGAGCTCGCGGCGCGGCTCGTCGCCATTGGCTTCGAGCTGATCGCCACCAAGGGCACCGCCGCCTACCTCGCCTCGAAGGGGATCGAGGCGGAGACCGTGCTCAAGGTCGCCGAAGGCCGCCCCCACGTGGTCGACAAGATCCTGGATGGGGCCATCCAGCTCATGATCAACACGACCGCCGGGAAGAAGGAGCTGGCCGACAGCTACTCCATCCGGCGCGAGACCCTGAACCGTGGGATCCCGTACTACACCACGATCCCCGGCGCCCGGGCCGCGGTGCAGACGCTCGAGGCGATCCGGGCCGGCGGGACGCCGGAGGTCAGGCCGCTCCAGGCCTACATGGCTTGAGGGCGTCGAGGGGCGTCGCGGAACGTTGACACCCCCGACCGCGTTGGGCAGAGTTGAAGGACGAGCGGCCGATCCGGAAGCACCCGGAACCGGCCGCTCGGCTTTTTTGGACCATTCCGGCCACGAGGATTTCAGGCAAGACATGTCCGACAAGATCCCGATGACGAACAGCGGCAAGAGCCGTCTCACCGACGAGCTCAAGCGGCTGAAGACCGTGGAACGACCGAAAATCGTCCGTGAGATCGAGGAAGCGCGCGCCCACGGTGACCTCTCCGAGAACGCCGAGTACAAGTTCGCCAAGGAGAAGCAGAGTCACATCGAGGGGCGGATCCAGCAGGTCGAGGACTGGCTGGCCCGCGCCGACGTGATCGACGTCTCCCGGCTCGCGGGCGACCGCGTGGTCTTCGGCGCCACCGTGAAGCTCCAGGACTTCGACGCGGACAAGGAGGTCCAGTACCGGATCGTGGGCGAGTTCGAGGCGGACCTGAAGAAGGGCCTGATCTCGGTGACGAGCCCGATCGCCCGCTCGCTGATCGGCAAGGAGACCGGCGACACGGTGATGGTCCAGGCTCCGGGAGGCGCTCGCGAGTACGAGATCCTCGACGTGAGCTTCGTCGAGGAAGAGGCGCCGGCGGAAGCCTAGCCGGCGCGATGCCCGTGGATTCGAAGGCCATCCTCGCCGAGCTCTTCGCCCCGCTGCGCTTCGCATCCCGCGACGGCTTCGCGAGGGCGGGGAACCTGCGGGATGTGGGCCGCCTCGTCGCCCACGTGGCGGGCAGGGCGCGGGAGGCGGGCTGCGATGGGGCGGCGCTCGATGCGCTGGCCCAGGCCGCGACCGCCTTCGACCAGGCGCCCGCCGAGCGGAAGGGCGCGGAAGGGCGGCGGATCCTCGCGGCCCTGGAGGCGCTGATCCCGCTGCCGCCCGAGCTGGCGCAGGCCAAGGCGCAGCCGGCGGGACCGGTGGACGCCCCTGCGGTAGCGCCGGCCAAGGCGGACGTTCCTGCGGAAAGGCGCGAGGTCGGCGTTCCGGGCCCGCCACCAGCCGGGGAGCCGTTCCGGCTCTCCGCGCCAGCCGCGCCGAAGCCCCGCGCAAAGCCCGCTGCGGCGGCGAAGGAGCGTCGGGCTCCTGCCGGCCGGAAGGTCCCCGCGGCAAGCGAGACCGAAGACGCGGGCCGCTCGCGCATCGGCGTGCCGGGGTTCGCGAAGGGTCTCTCGGCGTTTCCGCTCGAGGGCCAGCGCGGCGTCGGGCCGCAGCTCGCCGCGGCCCTCGCCAAGAAGGGGATCTCCAGCGCCGCCGACGCGATCTACAACGTCCCCCGCGGCTACCAGGACCGCCGGCGGGTCGCGACGATCGCCCAGCTCGTCCCGGGCGAGAAGGGGCTCACCCTGGCGCAGGTCGTCGAGGGCCGGGAGATCTTCAACCCCAGGTCACGCAAGCGGATGCTACGGGTGGTGGTCGCCGACTCCACCGGGCGCCTCGCGCTCACCTTCTTCCACTACTGGCCGTCGACGCTGAAGCGGTTCACCCCCGGGAAGCGCTTCTTCGCCTGGGGCGAGGTCAAGCTCTTCGGCGGCCAGAAGCAGATCGTCCACCCGGACCTCGAGGAGGTGGAGGAGGGCGAGGGCGCGCCGTCGAGCGCCGGGCGGATCGTGCCGGTCTACCGCGGCATGGACGAGCTCGGGCAGGGGCGGTACCGGGCCCTGGTCCGGCAGGTGCTCGAGGAGCGACTCCCGGCGATCCCCGAGATCCTGCCCGAGGCCCTCGTCCGCGAGCGGAACCTCCCCTCCGAGCAGGCCGCGCTCCGGAGCCTGCACGTCCCGGATCTGGACGCAGACGCCGAGTCGCTCACCGCCGGCGCCTCGCCGGGCCATCGCCGCCTCGCCTACGAGGAGCTGCTCCTCCTCTCGCTGGGCCTCGCCCTCAAGGCCCGCGGGATCGAGGTCACGCCAGGCCACTCCTTCGACACCTCGCCCGAGCGGATCGGGGAGGCGCTCTCCGTGCTCCCCTTCGCGCCCACCGGCGCCCAGCGCCGCGCGATCGAGGCGATCGCCGGCGACATGGCCCGGCGTGAGCCGATGAACCGCCTCCTGCAAGGCGACGTCGGCTCGGGAAAGACGGCCGTGGCGCTGGTGGCCTGCCTGCTGGCGGTGCTGGATGGCCGCCAGGCGGCGCTGATGGCGCCGACGGAGCTCCTCGCCGAGCAGCATCACCGGAGCTTCGGCAAGTGGCTCGAGAGCAGGGGGATCGAGGTCGCGCTGCTGGCCACCGGCCGCGGGCAGAAGGCGCTCACCGCGGCGCGGCAGGCGGTGTCCTCGGGGCGGGCGCGGATCGCCATCGGGACCCACGCCTTGATGTCGGAGGGCTCCATCTTCCAGGAGCTCGGTCTGGTGGTGATCGACGAGCAGCACCGCTTCGGCGTGGAGCAGCGGGCGGAGCTCATCGGCAAGGGGATCCGTCCGGACGTGCTGGTGATGACGGCGACGCCGATCCCGCGCACGCTCTCGCTGGTGCTGCATGGTGAGCTCACCCAGACCGTGATCGACGAGCTGCCACCGGGGCGAACGCCCATCCGGACCAAGGTCTTCGCCTCCAAGGAGCGGGAGAAGGTCTATCGGATCATCGAGCAGCAGCTCGGCGAGGGCCGGCAGGCCTACGTGGTCTACCCGCTCATCGAGGAGAGCGAGCGCTCCGATCTCGAGGACGCCACCCGCGGCCTCGCCACCCTGCAGGAGCGCTTCCCGGGCAGGCGCCTCGATCTCCTCCACGGGCGGATGAAGGCCGAGGAGCGCGACGCCGTGATGGCGCGCTTCCGCGCCGGCGAGGTCGACCTGCTGGTCAGCACCACGGTGATCGAGGTGGGCGTCGACGTGCCGAACGCCACCGTGATGGTCGTCGAGCACGCGGAGCGCTTCGGTCTCTCACAGCTTCACCAGCTCCGCGGGCGGGTCGGCCGCGGCTCCGCGAAGAGCGCCTGCCTCCTCGTCGACCACGGCAGCCAGGGGCGGGCGCAGGATCGCCTCGCGGTGATGGAGGAGACCACCGACGGCTTCCGGATCGCGGCGGCGGATCTCGAGATCCGCGGCCCGGGCGAGTTCCTGGGCACGAGGCAGGCCGGGCTCCCCGAGCTGGACTTCGCCGATCTCTCGCGGGACGCGAGGCTCCTCGAGCAGGCGAGGGCGGACGCCTTCGCGCTGGTGCGCTCCGACCCCGACCTCTCCTGGCCGGAGCACCGCCTGCTCAGGGCCGAGGTCTTCGAGCGCTTCGCGAAGCGGATGAGCCTCGCCCAGGTCGGCTAGGCGGCTGGCGCCTCAGAACGACGAGCCGGGCTCTCGGAGGAAGGCCTCTTCCTCCGGCGTGCTCTTCCTGCCGAGGATCGCGTTCCGGTGGGGAAAGCGCCCGAAGCGGTCGACGATCACGCGGTGGCGCACCGCGTAGTCCAGGAACGATTCGTAGGTCTTCCGCACACGCTCCGGAGCCTCCGCGAGGAGGGCCTCGAAGCACGCGACGCCGCGCGCCTGGATCCCGCGATCCTCGGCGTGCTCCAGCGGCAGATACGCGAAGGTGCGCTCGATCGGCCGCAGGGCCCGATCGTCGCCGCGATCGATCCCCTCGAGGGCAAGGGCGAGCGCGGCGGGATCGCTCGCGAACGCCTCGGGCGTGCCCCGGAAGAGGTTCCGCGGGAGCTGATCGAGGAGGATGAGCAGCGCGAGCCTGCCGCGGGGCGTCGCCTTCCATGCGTCGAGGGCGCCGGCGCGCGCGCGCTCGACGTCGGTCGCGAAGCGGCGGCGCAAATCCTCGTCGACCTGGGGTCCGCCGCCGAACCAGAGCGGATGGCGATCGGCCGGGGCGGCCCAGTCGTCCGGCTCTTCGCCGAACCAGTGGGCGAGGATCTCTTCGCTGCGTTCCATGCGGCGCTCCATGCTATTTTGCCCCCAGCGCGTGAAGAAACAGGTCCCGCAGAAGCGGGACCATTTCTTCAGCTCGCGCTTCGCGCGAGGGCGCTCGTTTCGTTTGCTCCGCCTTCGGCTCCGCGGGAGCCCTTCCCTCGGTCGTATGGGATGAGTCCGTGACCGTCCAGCTAATCGTCTGTCACTTCTGTCATACGCGCCAGCCGAACGCCTGGGACTGTGCGGTATGTGCACGGCCTCTTCACGAGCGGCCGACCCTCCAGGGCCTGGTCACCGAGACCCTTCCGGAGCTCGAGCTCCACGCGATCGGCGGCGGAGAGAACGTGGCGGCCACGCCGGTGGAGGGCTTGGAGCAGACGGCGCTCGTGGAGCACTTCGGGGCACCGCAGCTCGAGGGTCTCGACGGTTCGCTCCTGGAGCCGACCCTCCTCGAGGCTGCCCCGGCGCTGCCCGTGGAGATGCTGCCGGACCTGGAGCCGTCCCTCACCGCAGACCCTCCCGCACCGAAGGGCCCCGTCGTCTGCCGGTATTGCGGCACGCCCTGGCGGGAGGGCTCCAGCCGCTTCTGCGCTCGATGCGCGATGGACCTCTTCTGATGCCCCGCGGACTCTTCATCGTGCTCGAGGGCCTGGACGGCTCGGGCACGACCACCCAGGCCCAGACGCTGGTGCGCAGGCTCGAGGCCGAAGGGCACCGCGCCCACTTCACGGCGGAGCCCTCCAGCGGCCCCATCGGCTCGCAGATCCGGATGATGCTCGCAGGAAGGCTGGTGGGCTGGCGCGGGGCGCCCTGGGATCGCCGCTCCCTCGCGCTCCTCTTCGCAGCCGATCGCCTCGACCACCTCGCGTGCGACGTGGAGCCGAAGCTCGCCGCGGGGATCCACGTGGTCTGTGACCGCTACGTGCTCTCGTCGCTCGCATACCAGAGCCTCGACAACCCCGGTCCGTGGGTCGCCGAGCTCAACCGCTTCGCAGTCCCTCCCGACGTGACCTACTTCCTCCGGGTGAAGGCCGACGTCGCCCTGGGGCGGCGGCTGGAAGCGAGCCCCGGCAGGGCCGAGCTCTTCGAGACGCTCCCCCAGCAGAGGCGGATCGCCCGGGCCTACGAGGGCGCCCTCGAACGGGAGGGGAAGCGCCACCGCGTGGTCGCGATCGACGGGGCTGCCCCGATCGAGGCGGTCTCGGATGCGCTCTGGGCCGACCTGGAGCCGAAGCTGCGCCGCGCGATGCGCAGAATGAAAGCCCGAGGCTGATCCCGGAGGGGCGGGAGGCTCGCGCCTGGGGCTGCGGAGGACATGGAGCTCGATCCGGTTCTTGCAGCGCTGGTCCAGTCGCTCATCGAGGAGGGCTCGTACGTTGTCTTCTTCGTGGTGCTCCTTGCCGCCGGCCTGGGCGCTCCCGTCGCCGAGGAGCTGGTGGTCCTCGCCGCGGGAGCCCTCGCGCGCCAGGAGATCGTCCGCTGGTGGGCGGCCCTCCTCGTCTGCTTCGCCGGGGTCATCGCGGGCGACTCGATCCTCTTCCTCACCGCCCGCAAGCTGGGAAAGAAGGCGCTCGAGCATCGCCGCTTCCAGAAGCTCCTCCCTCCCGAGCGCCGCGAGAAGCTGGAGGACTTCTACGAGCGGCGGGGCGGGCTCGCGGTCTTCGTCGGACGGCACATCCCCGGGGTTCGGGCGCCCCTCTTCGCGTTGGCCGGCATCCACGAGATGGAGTTCCGGCGCTTCCTCTTCTGGGACGCGGCCTCCGCTTGCATCAATACTCCTTTCCTCTTCTGGCTCGGCTGGACCTTCTCGGACCAGTTCGAGCGGATCCAGAAACGCGTGGCCCACGTAGAGCACCTCGTCGTGCTGTTCGCGGTGGCGGCCTTCGCGATCTACGCCGCGGTCTCGTACTGGCGCTCGACGCACGGTCACCCGGTCCGCGAGACGAAGAAGCGCTGGCGGCGGTGGCGTGGGAGACGACGACACGAGGAGTAGACGGGTCAGTGGAATCCCGTCGGCGCGACCTCGGGGAGGATGTCGCGCTTCCAGACGCGGATGAAGCTGACGACCATCATGGACAGCATCGGACCCGCGAGAGCGCCGATCGGGCCCAGCAGATCGATCCCGCCAAAGAGCGTGAGGAAGAGGACCAGCGGGTTGATCTGCAGCCTCGCCTTCGTGAAGTAGGGTTTCACGAAGTACTCGACCGAGCCCAGGATGATGGCGCCCCACACGAGCATGAAGATCGCGCTGAGGATCTTCCCGTTGGCGAAGAGCCAGATGGTCACGGGGACCCAGACCAGCCCGGTGCCGAGGATCGGGATGAGGGAGAAGATGACCGCGAAGAAGGTCATCAACGCCGCCCATGTGAGGGCGTTGGGAAGCCCGACGATCCAGAAGCCGATGACCCCGAGGACGCCCTGGATCGCGGCGGTCACGAAGCTGGCGAGGAAGAGCGCTCGGAGGAGGCCGGCCATGTCGCGGAGGATCTCGGTCGTGTGTGCTTCTTCCATCGGCAGGAGCGTGACGAGGTCCTTCACCATCCGCGGCCCTTCGAGGAAGAAGTAGTACATGCCGAGGACCACCACGAACGCCTGGAGGAGGATGCGGGCGATGGAGGCGGCGGCCGACGCGAGGTGGGTCGAAAAATAGGTCGCCGTCCGGTCGAGCCCCTGCCGGAGGGTGTCCTCGAGGCCGAGGCGATCGAGCGCGGCGAGGAGCGGTGCCAGCGGCTCGCGGGTCTGCCCGGAGAGCAGCTCATGGAGCCCGCCTCGCTCGATGGCCTCCTTCCATTGCATCACGAAGTTCGCTCCGGCCTTGATGAGCAGGTAGCCGACGAAAGCGGAAGGCACGAGGATCACCAGGATGGTGACGATCGAGCTCGTGAGCGACGCGAGGGATCGACGGCCCTTCATCTTCCGGGACAGCCACTCGTTCGCGGGCGCGATGACCGCGACCCCAGCCGCGGCGAGGAAGAGCGGGACCACGAAGGAGCTGATCGTCCAGAAGAAGGCGACGGACGCCACGAAGAAGAGGACGGCGAAGGTCGCGTCCGCCCAGCTCAGCCTTCGATCGTCGGTCAACGCGCGCTCCCCGGTACCCCCAAAGGTGAGCCCGGGCTCGAGCGAAGGCTACGACGTTCGGCTCAGGCGACGCCCCCCGACTGGAGGAGCTCGTCGATCGCCTCCTCCGACTCCGCGAGCGCCAGCGAGGAGAGGGCACCGAGAGGCACGAAATCCAACCCTTCCCGCCTGACGTCGGCGAGGCCCCGCAGGCTGAAGAGCCATGCGCGGTGGCGCCCCTCGAGGACGCCCGCTGCCCGCGCGCGCCGGAGAAGGCCCAGGGCGATGGTCCCCATGGTGAAGCGGGCGTTGAGCTCCACGATCGGGCGGAGGACCTCGGCGTCGTCGGGGCCGCGGAAGGAGAAGGCGTCCACGCCACAGGGCCCGAAGTAGCCGGCGCGGGCGGCGGCGCGGCCCAGCTTCACCGCTGCGCCCCGGAGCTCCTGCTCGAAGCCCGAACCCACGACGATCTCGCCATCCTCGATGCGTCCCCGGCTCCCCAGGTACACGCCGGACGGCGTGATCACCTGGCGCGTGGTCCCAAGGATCTCGACCTCCCCGGACGGTGCGACGTGGAGCTGGGTCGAGAGATCGACGTGGCGCTCCAGCCAGGGCTCGAGGACGGCGCCTCCCCTGCGCTCGAGCCGCGCCAGGGCGCCATTGCCGAACGGCAGTGCACGGCCAGGCGCCGTCCCGAGCGCCATCGTCCTCTCGGCCGATTGACCTGCCCCGAGGCGACCCCTGCCGCTGCTGCCGAGCCTGGGCTTGATGGTCCACGAGCCGCGCACCCACGGGGGCAGCGAGGCGATCCACTCCGCGATCTTCTCGACGGCGACGCCGGTACGAAGCTCCAGGGGCTCCAGGATCCGGATGAGTCCCTCGAGACAGCCGGGCGAAAGCCCCAGCTCCGACGCGACCTCCTGGGCGAAGGCCTTGTCGTGGACCCGGCGCACGATCTCGGGCGCAGGCATGGCGGGTGCCGCTCCGGCGCCCCTGAGCTCGTCCCAGGCGGTCTTCGTGGAGAGCCAGGCGACGCCTCGCCCAGGCCGGGATTCCAGCCACGGGAAGGCGGGGCCGTCGGGGCGCATGCCCAGCAAATCGGGCCAGGCTCCGGTCGGCTCCCCGAGAGAGGTCGCCGATTCTCCGAAGAGGAGGCTCCAGAGCCAGGCCGCCTCGCGGAGGATCGGGTGGAGCCGCGCGCCAGCCTTCTGAGCTCCGTTCGAGTACTCCCTCTCCTCGGCGCCGAAGTTGGGAAGCAGCAGCGGCGCCGGTGTCACGGTTCGCTCCTCTCGTACGGCCGCGCGTTTCGGACGTGCTCGATCATCTCCTCCGACAGCCCGGCCCGTCTCCTCGACGGGACGTCGAACCGTCTCCCCTTGGCGCGGGCGGCGGAGAGGGGGAAGGGGACCGCCTCTCGGTAGGCCTCCACGTCGCTCTGCGCGGGATCCTTGAGGCGCGCGAGCCAGGTGGCGGCGAGCTTCACGTGGCTCTGCTCGTCGTCGTGCACGCGCTGCATCACCTTCGCGCACTCTTCGTCGCCGGCGGCACGGAAGGCGTCCCGGTAGAGCAGGCTGAAGTCGAGGTTGGCCTGCTCGAAGGTCAGCCCCACCGAGCAGAGGAAGGCGAGAGGCCCGTTGGCGCTGGCCTCGATCGCCGGCACGTGCTGCCAGAAGTAGTCGGAGAGCACGTGATCCTCGAGGCGGCTGCCGAGCGCCTCGAGGCGGGCGACGTAGAGGGCGAGGTGTTCCTGCTCGTCCGCGAGTGCGTGGAGCATTCCGCGGCGCAGCGGCGCCGGCATCTCGGGCCACCGCAGGAGCGCCCACGCGAAGAGCTCCACGGCCATCATCTCGTGGTGCGCGAAGCGGGCCAGGGTCACGGCGCGGGAGCCTTCTCCTGTGAGCTCCCCGAGGCGCGGAAGGCGTTCGCTGCCGCCCCGCATCCGGATCGACGGACCCCGCGCGGGCCGGTCGATGTGGAGGGCCGGCGCCATCGGATCGTCCAGGCGCGGGATATCCCGTGGCGAGAGGAGCTTCGACGCCAGGTCACCCGACTCGAGGATCGTCCGGCAGAGCTCGTTGACGGTCTTCATTCGCGGGGGAGGATAGCGCCCCGAGCGTAAGAAGAAATCGCCCCCGCGATGCGGGAGCCATTTCTTCTTCTCGCGCTGCGCGCGAGAGGCGCTCTTTTTCGATTGCTCGCCTCCGGCTCGCGAGAATTGGCCCGCCGAAGGGCGAACGGCGGTAGCCTGCATCAGGAGGTGCGAAGATGAAGGGCGGCGCAGCGGCGATCGTGATCGGCGACGAGATCCTCTCCGGGAAGATCCGGGACTCCAACGGGCCGCTGCTCGTCGACGTCCTGCGCTCGGTGGGCGCGCCGCTGAAGCGGATCCTCACGGTGTCGGACGACCTGGAAGAGATCGGCTGGGCCGTGCGCTCCTGCCTGGGCCGGTTCCAGCCGATCTTCACCTCCGGCGGCATCGGCCCGACCCACGACGACGTCACCGTGGCGGGGGTCGCGGCGGCCCTCGGCCGCAAAGTCGTCCGCCATCCGGAGCTCGAGGCCCTCGTTCGCAAGCACTTCGGCGACGCGCTTCCGGAGGAGGGTCTCCGCCTGGCGAACGTCCCCGAAGGGGCGATCCTCGTCCGCTCGCCGCGGAGCTGGTACCCGGTGATCTCGGTGGACGAGATCTATCTGCTGCCCGGCGTGCCCGAGCTCTTTCGCATGCACGTGGAGGGGATCGCCGAGCGCTACCGCGGCAATCCCTTCCATCTGCGCTGCG
Organism: Vulgatibacter incomptus; assembly: GCF_001263175.1. Classification (GTDB taxonomy): domain Bacteria; phylum Myxococcota; class Myxococcia; order Myxococcales; family Vulgatibacteraceae; genus Vulgatibacter; species Vulgatibacter incomptus. Next base: position 1,086,319 of record NZ_CP012332.1, read on the forward strand.
TCTACGTGTCGGAAGGGGAGCCGGCGATCGCGAAGATCCTCGATCGGATCGCCAGGGAGCACCCGGACATCGCGCTGGGGAGCTATCCGCGAATCGACGACGCCGATCATCGGGTGAAGCTCACCCTCGAGGCCCAGGTGGCCGAGCCCGTGGAGCGCGCTCTCGTCGCGCTGCTCCGGGAGCTTCCTCCCGGGAGTGTGATCCGCGTCGAGTGATCGCACGGGCGGCGTTCCCGCGTCTTACGCCCCCGTCACGGCGAGCCCGAGCCGTCGCCTGAGCGCGGCGTGCTCGTCCGAAACGGCGAAGAGGAGGAGCTCGGCGAGCTCCGGTCGCCGCTCGATCGCTTCGAGCACCGCGCCCTCCGTCTCCAGCGGTCTGCCGGGCTGGTGCCCGCGGGCGAGGAGCCCGAAGGACGCTGGCAGATCGCCCGAGAGCAGGAGCCCGAGCCGATTCGCCGATCGCTCCGCGTGGCGCACGAGGTCGTCCACCGTCGCGTCGCGGGGACCTTCGAGGAGCTGGCGGACCGGCGCCTCCAGCGCCCGTTTCCCCTTGCGCCCGAGCACCTTGCCGAGGCGACGCACCTCCTCCGCGCCGGGATCCTCCACGCTCGTCGCGTCCGGATGGATGAGGAGGACCGCCGCGCCCACGAGCTCGGCCAGCGTCTTGCGGGGCAGGGACGCCCAGAGGGCCGATCCCTCGCGGATCCCCCAGGCGGCCCGCGCGAGGAGGAAGGTTTGCTCGGACGGCCGGTACCGAGTGCCGAAGTCCTTGGAGACGATCACCGCCGGGGGAAGGGTGGCGGCCACTCCCACACCGTTCTCCCGAGCGGACGAGTAGAGCTCGTACGGGGCCGAAGGCGATCCGAGAATCGCGAAGATTCGATCGAGCAGCCGGCGGACGGGATGCCCGGCCTCGAGGCGATCGCCGCGCTCCACGTCCCAGCGCGCGAGCTCGGCGCCGGAGGCCCGGGCGATGGGCTCGGAGAGCACCGCCGCGATCCCGGCGAGCGCGCGGAGCTTCGAATCCGGATCGCGGAGGACCGCGGGCTCGAGGGTGCTGGTGAGCGTGTGTGGAAGCTCGTGGTGCCGGTAGTAGAACGCCTCCTCCTCTGCGTCGGAGGCCCGCAGGAGGTGCAGGACGGCCGCCGCGACGAAGGCGCGATCCGTCTCGCCCCGGCTCTGCCAGATCCGGAGGAGGGCGCGGTGACTGGAGGCTCTCCCCGGCTCCTCCTCGAGCGCGAGGCGGTAGGCGCGGATCGCGGCGTCCTGCGTGCTCGGATCCGCGGCGTGGAGTCCGGCGAGGGCGAGGCGGATCTCCCGATCCCCAGGGCTCCATTCGAGCGCCCTCTCATACGCCACCACTGCGCGGTCCCGAGCCTGGAGAGGCCCCGCGAGGATGGAGGCTGCCTTCGCGAGCGCCGCGGAGGCCCGGATCGCCTGCCCCGGCTCCAGCAGGCGCGTCGACCACCGCTCCAGGGCCGAGACGAGGCGGGGGAGATCGCGCGCTCGCTCGTAGAGGAGGGCCAGTCGCTCCAGGGTCGCCTCTGCTTCGGGGGTGCGCTCGAGGATCGCCTCGAGGCAAGCGGCGGCGCCGGCGAGATCCCGGAGTCCGACCTCCAGCACCCGGGCCCGTTCCTCGAGGGCCGGCACGAGCCGGGCGAGATCGTCCTCGACCTCGATCAGCCGCCGGAGCGCCTCGTCGGCTTCGGCCCACCTCTCGGCGTCGGAGAGGAGCTTCGCCCGCAGCGCCAGCGCCTCGCGGTGTGAGGGATCGACGGCGAGGGCCGCCTCGAGCTCGAGGAGCGCGCGGTGCGCGTCCCCGATGGCTGACCGGAGGCGGCCGAGGCGGGAGCGGGCCGCAGCAGAGTCGTCGCCCTGGCGGAGCAGCCTCTCGTAGCGGGCGATCGCGTCATGGGGATCTCCGAGCGCTTCGGCGACCCGGCCTCGCAGCTCCTGCGCTTCGGCGTTCCCGGGCTCGGCGGCGAGCGCCTCGTCGAGGAGCGCCGCGGCTCGGGCGGGATCGACGAGCTGCTCCAGGTGGATCCGGGCGGCGGCTGCAAGGTCGCTCGTCGACGGGCTGGCCGCAGTCCGTGCGCGGCTCTCGTAGAACGCGGCGATCTTCGCGGGCTCGCCGCGGGCGATCGCGAGAGCCTCGAGGCGGGCGAGGGCGGTCGCCTCCGCCGGATCCCGTTCCAGGGCGAGCGAGTAGTGGGCCTCGGCCGCCTCGGTTTCGCGGAGCGCCTCGCTCAGCTCGCCCGCGCGCGCCAGGGCACGGGCCCCTCCCGTCGCGGCTCGCTGGGCCCGAGCGGAGGCGAGCCAAACGTCGCGGAGCGCGCGCAGGTCGCCGGCCGGCTCGAGGAGCCGGGCGAGGGCCACGAGGGCCGGAAGGTGTTCGGGGTCGTGGTCCAGTGCACTCTTGTATGATCTGATCGCACCTTCGGTGTCAGCAAGCCGCGCCTCGCGGAGCTCGCCGATGCGAACGAGGAGCGAGACCCGGAGTCCGGCGTCGGCCGCCGTCGACGCCCGGCGCTCCAGCAGCGCGGCCAGCTTCGCCGGCTCGTCTCGGCGGACGAGCTGACGCTCGAGGAGCTCGCTCGCCCGCTCGTTGCGCGGGTCGGCGTCGACGGCCCGTTCCAGCTCGTCGGACGCCGCCTCGGAGGACGACGAGCCGCGGTCGAGCGCCGCGCCCACCAGGAGCGCCGACGCCACCCTCGGATCCGACACCGCCGAGGCGATGCGTGCGCGCGCATCGGCGCGGCGCGGCCCGCCTCCCCGGATCCGCTCCAGGCAGCGAAGGAGGAAGAGATCGTTCGGCGCGATCGTGAGGCCGGCCTCGCACGACCGGGCGGCGCGGGCGGTATCGCCGAGCTCGTCGAGGCAGAGTGCGGTCAGCTTCGACCACGCGGCGACCCGGTCCTCGGCTCCGCCCTGGGACGAGAGCGTCTCCAGCACGCCAGCGAGCCGGTGCGTGTCGCCTGAGCGGCCCAAGATCCTCTCGAGCGCGCGGAGGGCCGGCACGTGGCGGGGGTCTTCGCGGAGCACGTCTTCGTAGGCCCGTGCGGCCTCGTCGGCGCCGGCCGTCTCTGCCTCGAGGATCTCGGCGACCTGGAAGAGGGCCGCCGCCCGCTCCCCGGGATCGGTGCGCGTGGATGCTTCCAGGCGGAGGAGCTCGGCGAGCTCGCGCCACGCCCCCTGGCCCCGGAAGATCCTTGCGAGGCGCCGCATCGCGGGGAAGTGGCCCGGCGAGCTCGCCAGCACCTCTCGGAAGGCGTCGATCGCACGGGCCTCGTCGCAGAGCTTCTCCTCCTGCAGCTCGCCGATCCGGAAGATCAGCTCGGAGGCCTCGTCCCGCGGCGCGACCTGGGCCTCCTGCCGGTGCATCCGGATCAGTTCACTCCAGAGCCCCTTCTGCGCGTAGAGCCTGCCCAGCGACCGCAAGGCCGGCAGATACGCCGGCGTGATCGCGAGCACCTTTCGCCAGGCTTCGATGGCCCGGCCCTTGTCGCCGAGCTGCTCCTCCAGGATCTCGGCGTTCTGGTGGAGGAGGCTCACCACCTGGCGCTGATCACCCGTGTACGTGGCCTCCGCCTCGTGGGCGCGAAGGAGTTCCTCCCAGTCGCCGAGCTGCTCGGCGAGGCGGGCGAGGGAGCGGATCGTGGCCAGGTGGCCCGGCGCCACGGCGAGGATCCGGCGGTGGCAAGCGATCGCGGCGGGGAGGTCCCGGCGCTTCGTCTCGTGGACCTCGGCGAGCTGGGCCAGAGCGGCGATGATCGTGTCGCGGTCCTCGAGGTCCGCGAGCTCCCGCTCCATCAGCGCGACGAGGTCGTCGAAGCGCCCCCGGCCGGCGTAGAGCCGCGCCAGCGCCTTCTGCGCGGGAAGGAACCCAGGGGAGCACCGGAGGATCTCGTCGTAGATCGCGATGGCGTCGTCCACGCGATCGAGCCGCTCCTCGAGGATCCGGGCGGCCTTGAACGAACGGGCCGCCTTCTGCCTGGGGTCCTGTGCGAGCGCCGCCTCCGTCTCGAAGGTCTCGTAGAGCCCATCCCAGTCGCCGCGCTGGTGCTGCAGCCTGCCCAGGGAGGCGAGGGCGAGATCGTTCCCTGGCGTTAGGCGGAGGGCTTCGCGGTAGTGCTCGATGGCGCGCTCGGGCTGCTCGAGCCTCGCGTCGAAGATCGCCGCCAGCTCGAGGTGGAGGGCCGCCTTCTCGCCGTCGTCAACCGTCGCCTCGGCCCGAACCACGAGGACCTCGGCCAGGGCGTCCCAGGCGCCCCGCAGCTCGAGGAGCCGCGCGAGCTCTCCCAGGATCAGCGGGTCACGCGGTGCCAGCCTGCGGCCGGCGACGAGGGCTTCGACGGCCTCGTCCTCCCGTCCGTCTTCCAGGTGGAGCCTCGAGATCCGGCGGCAGAGCCACGGAGCGCTCTCGGGCGTCGCGCGCTCGAGCTCCGACTCGTACAGCCGGCGCAGCTCCTCCCTGGCACCGGCCTGCTCCAGCTTGCGCTCGAGCCGGGCCCGAACGACGGGAGAGCCGGGATCCTTCGCGTAGGCTCCGCGCAGGAGCTCGAGTGAGCGCCGGACGTCGACGCCCTCGAGCAGGTGCGCAGCGCTGCCGAGCTCGATGGACGCGAGCCGCGGGTCGGAGACCACTTCGGCGGTGCGCTCGTGGATCCCTGCGCGGGTTTCCGGATCCTTCGTCGCCGCTGGCAGGTGCGCCAGGAGCGCGAGGTTGCCGGGATCGAGCTCGAGGGCGCGCTCGAAGCACGCGGTCGCCTCGTCGGGCTTCGCCAGGTGCTCTTCGAAGACCAGGCCCCGCTCGAAGAGGAGGCGGCTCCTCGCCGCGGGATCGCGCTCCGCATCGACCTCGGTCTCGAGGAGGTGTGCGACCAGGGGCCAGTTCCCGACCTCGGAGAAGAGGCGGCGGGCGGCCTGCAGGTTGGGCACGAGGGAGCGATCCAGGCGGAAGGCCTTCTGGTAGGCGATCGCCGCGTGGCGGGGGCTCTTGCGCCGCTCTTCCCAGTGGCGCCCGATCTCGTGGAGGAGGGCGGCCGCCGAGGGATCGTCGCCCCGTGCCGCCACCTCCCTCTCCAGCGCCGCGATCGGATCGGCGGCGCCGCTCCCGGCAGGCATCCCCTCGAGCAGGTCGCGGGCGCGGGCGATCGGCGGGGCGTCCGGGATCGGGGCGCTCGGCGCGGGGGTGTCTTCGTTGGGAAACGAAAGGGGCTGGACCGGGTCGGTGCCGGCTCCAGGTCCGAGATCGTGGCGTTCGTCGATCATCGCCTCGTCCTTCACGCTCGATGGCGAGCCGTGTCGCAATGAATCGTCGTCGATGAAAGCGCCGATCCCTACCACGCCCCGGACGCGTCGCCAAAGAAGCGACCGCCGGAGACCGCGCCGTTCAGCTGCGGACGGGCCGAAACGCGAGGCTTGCCAACCCGTGTTCCCTGGATTCAAGGTGGAGACGAAGGGGGAATCATGGTTCGCGCTGTGGCGGGGCAGAACGCACGGGACGTCTCCGATTCCATTCTCCGAACCGAGGACGAGCTCCTGGCGCTCGGCTGCGAGGAGCTCGCGCTGCCGTACGCTCGCGCGCTGCGCGATCGCCGGCTCCCGCTCATCTACGACGTGAACGGGATCCGCGACGTACGGGGAACGCCCGCCTTCTCCGAGCTCGCGGACGCCTTTCGGTGGGTCACCTCCCGTGGAGGTCCCCGACACTGCCGGCTGGTGTCGAGAGACGCCGACACCATCGTGCACCTGGACGAGCTGCTCCTGCCTCGCGGCTACGGGAGGCAGGTCTGCATCTCGATGGCGCTCACGAGGCCGGTCCCCGACATCTCGCCCCCGCGCGGCCTGCGGATCGTCGTGGCAAACGGCGACGACGACAGGCTCCTCGACGGCATCGCCCACTGCCAGGATCTGGTCCGCCGCGAGGAGCTCTGGTACGGCCCTGAGGTCTCGCGGCAGATGGACGCGATGGCCTTCCGCCAGATGCGACTCGGAGGCGCCGAGTTCCTCGCCGCGACCACCCGGAACGGCGAGGTCGTCGCCTCGCTCCTGCTCTGGTGCCGGGACGACGTCGGCTTCATCGCCGACGTCGGCACCGCTCCCGCCTACCGTCGCCGCGGCGTCGCTTCGTCCCTCGTCGCCGCCGCGGCGGCCCTCGCGACCGAGAGGGGCTGCAGCGTGGTGGGACTCACGGCTCGTCGCGACGACACCCCTCGTCGCATCTACGAGGCCCTCGGCTTCGAGCCGATGGGCGTCAGCGTGGACTGGCTGCGGTCGGCCTGACCAGGCGTGGCGTGCGCCGTCAGGCGGTAGCGGCCTCCACCGCAGCGAGGATCCGCCCGTCGTCGATCATGCGGCTCACGGCGGCGATGTCGAGGTGGAGCTCGCGGTCGTTGTCCATGTGCGGGATCTCGGAGCGGATCACCTCGTGGGCCGCCGCGACGCCGACACCAGGGCGGAGGCCCTTGCGCATGTCGAGGGCCTGGGCCGAGGCGAGGAGCTCGATGGCGAGCACCGAGCGGACGTGCTCGACCACCTGCCGCGCCTTGAGCGCCGCGCCCATGCCCATGGACACGTGATCCTCGCGGCCGGCGGAGGAGGGGATCGAGTCGACGCAGGCCGGGTGGCAGAGCACGCGGCTCTCGGCGACGAGGGCGGCGGCGGTCACCTGCGCGATCATGAAGCCCGAATTGAGGCCCGAGTTCTCGGTGAGGAAGGGCGGCAGTCCGGAGAGCGCCGGGTTCACGAGCTGCTCCACGCGGCGCTCGGAGATGGCGGCGAGCTGCGTCACCGCGATGGCGAGGACGTCCAGGGCCTGGGAGACGGGCTGGCCGTGGAAGTTGCCGCCCGAGACGATCAGGCCCTCGTCGGCGAAGACCAGCGGGTTGTCGGTGCCGCAGTTGATCTCGATCGCCAAGGCCTCGCGGGCGAAGCGCACGCCGTCGCGGGCGGCGCCGTGGACCTGGGGCATGCAGCGCAGGGAGTAGGGGTCCTGCACCTTGGCGCAATTCTTGTGGGCCTCAACGATCTCGCTGTCCGCGAGGAGCCGCCGCAGGTTCGCCGCACAGGCGATCTGGCCCGGCTGCGGGCGCACCTCGTGGATCTGCGGGATGAAGGGCTTGTGGGAGCCCATCAGCGCCTCGACGGTCATGGCGCCGGCGATGTCCGCGATCTCGAGGAGGCGGCCGGCACGCTGCACCGCCGGCCCACCCACGGAGCCGATCGCCTGGGTGCCGTTGATGAGCGCGAGGCCTTCCTTGGCCTCGAGGACCACGGGAGCGAGGCCGGCCTTCTCCAGCGCCATGCGGGAGGGCATCCGCTGGCCCTCGAAGAGCGCCTCGCCCTCGCCGATCAGCGTGAGCGCGAGGTGGGCGAGGGGGGCGAGGTCGCCGGAGGCCCCTACCGAGCCGCGGGACGGGACGACCGGCAGGACGTTGCGGTTGATCAGCTCGAGGAGCGTCTCGACCGTCGACGGGCGCACGCCCGAGTGGCCCTTGGCGAGGACGTTCGCGCGCAGCGTCATCAGCGCGCGGGTCTCCATGGGCGGCAGGGGCTCGCCCACGCCGGCGGCGTGGCTGAGGATCAGGTTGCGCTGGAGCTGCTTGAGGTCGCCCTTGGCGATCCGGACCTCGGCGAGGGTGCCGAAGCCGGTGTTGATGCCGTAGGCGGCCTTGTCGCCGGCGGCGATCTCATCGACGAGGGCCCGGGCCTTGCGCAGGCGATCCATCGAGGAGGGGGCGAGGCCGACGCGGCAGTGTCCGTTCGCGATGCGCTCGAGCTGGGCGAGTTCCAGGGTATCGCCGTCCAGGAGTACGAGGTCCATGGTGTCCTTCCTTGGGTGCGCGGGCCGGCGGGTTTCCCGTGCCGCGAGGCCGCGCATCCTAGACGCCGGCAAGCGCAGGCGCCAGCGTGGCGGGCGCTCGCTCTTTTGCCGCAGCGAGCCAAAGGCGGGCGGCCTCGACCCGGGGCCGGCCGGTTGCTACAAGGCGGGCGGCCTTCGAAGGAGCCGCACGGATGTCTGCACGGAATCGCCTGCTCGTCACCGCCACGGGCCGAAACGCCGCCGATTGCATCGAGGCCCTCACCGGGACCCTCGCGCGGTTGGGCGCCGAGTTGCTCGACCTGGAGCAGGTGTCGATCCGGGACCGCTTCGTCCTCGAGCTCCTGGTGGAGGCGGACTCCACCGAACCCGTGCTCGGCGAGCTGCAGGCCGCCGCCCGGGCCCTCGGCGTCGAGCTCGACGCGGCGCCCCTCCCGGCCTCCGGCGTCGGGCCCCGGCGTCGTTTCGTGGTCACAGCGGTCGCGCGGGCGCTCTCCGCGGCCCATCTCCACGCTCTCACGGAGCTGCTCCTACGGGAGAGCTGTTCCATCGACCGCGTGGTTCGGCTCTCCGAGGGCCCACTCGCCGCGGCCGAGCTCCACGTGTCCCTTCCGGCGGGCGTCGACGCTTCGGCGCTGAAGCGCGCGCTCCTCGTCCTCTCGTCCGCCCACGCCTTCGACCTCGCGCTCCAGTCCGAGAGCCTGTTCCGCCGGAGCAAGCGGCTCGTGGTGATGGACATGGACTCGACGTTGATCCGCATCGAGGTCATCGACGAGCTCGCCCGCGCCCACGGCGTCGTCGACCAGGTCTCGAAGATCACCGAGAGGGCCATGCACGGCGAGATGGACTACGACGAGTCCCTGCGCCTCCGGGTCGGGCTCCTCGCTGGCCTCCCGGCCTCCGTCCTCGACGAGCTGGCCGCGAACCTCCCCCTGACGGAAGGGGCCGAGACCCTCGTACGAACGGTGAAGGCCCTGGGCTACAAGGTCGCCGTGCTCAGCGGCGGCTTCTCCGTGGCCGCGGGCGCGCTCAAGGCCCGGCTCGGCCTCGACCACGCCTGGTCGAACGTCCTCGAGATCGACGACGGCCGCCTCACCGGCAACGTCGTCGGTCCCATCGTCAACGCCGCCCGCAAGGCGGAGCTCCTCGAGGCCATCGCCAAGGAGGAGGGCATCCGCCTCGACCAGGTGATTGCGGTGGGCGACGGCGCGAACGACCTCCCGATGCTGCAGAAGGCCGGCCTGGGGATCGCGTTCCGCGCCAAGCCCAGGGTTCGCGAGGGCGCGGACGTCTCGATCTCTACCAGCGGCCTCGACGCGATCCTCTACCTCCTGGGCCTGAGCGCCCGTGAGCTCGCCGAGCTCGAAGCTCCCTGAAGCTGGAAGTCCATCGGGCATCTGGCCGAGGGTGGGCCCGCGAGATCCGCGGTAGCCAGGGGGATGGATTTTCGCGGATGCGTCGCCGCCATCGGGCTCCTGGCCGGGATCGTCGCGCTGGCCCTCTGGCCGCGCGGTAGCGTCCGACCGATTCCTTCCCGGTGTGCGGACTCCGGCAGGCTGGAGCGGATGGATCCCGAGCGGCTCCGCGGCGCCGTTCCGGTGTTGGATTGCCCCGACACTCCATGTGACGCCTGCAGGGCCCCGGGCGGGGAGGGCGCGCTCCTCTTGGGGCTGGCGGTCGACGTCGATCGAGCCGAGGAAGAAGAGCTCCGGGCGCTCCCCGGGATCGGACGAGGGCTCGCCGGCCGGATCGTCGCCGAGCGGGATCGGCGCGGGCCGTTCGGGAGCCTCGACGGGCTCGCTCGGGTGAAGGGATTGGGACCTGCCCGAATCGGGGTTCTTCGGGGCTGGGCGGTCGCGAACGGCGGAATCGAGGGCGCACGGGAAGGGCTGGATACGCCGCTACCTCATGGCGGAAGCCACCGGTCCCGCGAGGCGTCCAAGCGAGCCGTGCCGTGACGCCGCCCTCCCTCGCGGACGCGGAACGCGCGTCTCGTGCGACCCGGGACCTCCAGGGCACGTCCGTTGCTACGCACTCGCCCGGGGGAGGGGCGATGGCGGCGTGGGTCTTCTGGCTGAGTGCCCTCGGGCTGCTGCACACCTATCTGCTCTATCCGTTGATCCTCGTGGCCCTCGACGCGTGGGCCGGGATCCTCGACGACCTCCGCTACCTGGGCGGGGGCCGGGATCGCAGGAAGCGCCCCGAGCCGCTCTCCCTGCCGACGGTCTCCCTCGTCGTGGCCGCCTGGAACGAGGCGAAGGTCATAGGCGCCAAGCTCCAGAACAGCCTGGAGCTCGACTACCCCGAGGAGAAGCTCGAGATCGTGATCGGCTCGGACGGCTCCGACGACGGCACCGACGCGATCGTGGCGGCCTGCCCCGATCCGAGGGTCCGCCTGGACGGCTCCGACCGGCGGACGGGAAAGATCGGCGTCCTGAAGCGGGTCGTGCCGCAGGCGCGGGGCGAGATCCTGGTTTTCTCGGACGCGAACACGATCCTCGATTCCGCGGCCATCCGGAAGCTGGTCCGGCACTTCGACGATCCCTCCGTGGGCTGCGTGTGCGGGAGGCTCCGGCTCTTCAACCCGCGCAGCGAGACCTACGAGGAGAGCGCCTACTGGCGCTACGAGTCATTTCTCAAGCTCCGGGAGGGCAGGCGGGGCGCGGTAATGGGGGCCAACGGCGGGATCTACGCGCTCAGGCGCTCGCTCTTCCCCGACATGCCCGCGGACACGGTGGTCGAGGATTTCGTGGTCGCGTGCCGGACCCTCCTCCGGGGCTACGACGTGATCTACGACCCGGAGGCGCTGGCCTGGGAGGAGACCGCCGAGGACTACGCCCAGGAGCGGGCCCGCCGGGTGCGGATCGCCGCTGGCAACTTCCAGGCGCTGGGGCTCGTGGGCGGGCTCCTGCACCCGCGCGAGGGCTTCGCGGCCTTCGCCTTCTTCTCGCACAAGCTGCTGCGATGGCTCGCGCCGCTCTTCCTCGTCGGCCTCTTCGTCTCGAGCCTGCTCTCGTCCGGCCGCCCGTTCTACTCGCTGGCGCTGGGTGCCCAGCTCCTCTTCTACTGGCTCGCGCTCATCGGCTTCGTGGCTCGGCTCCATGGTCCAATCGGGCGCCTCGGATCCTTCGCGCGGTATTTCGTGGAGATGAACGTGGGCATGGCCCAGGGTTTCTTTCGGTGGGCCAGCCGCAGCCAGAAGGTGACCTGGCAGCGGACCGCCCGCGTTTGAGCGCCTGCGAGGCGATCCCGCATCGAACGGCCGGAATCCGCGTTTGACCGCTGTCGGGCCCGTCGGTAAGGTGCCGCAACGCCCGTTCAGCGGATTCTTACCGGATGGCCACCCGCCGTTACCAGCTCCAGACTACCGCGCCGGCGCCCACCTGGCGGATCGACTACGCCGGACAGCTCAACGCCGAGCAGCTCGCCGTGGTCGAGGCCCCACGGATCCCGCTCCTCGTGATCGCGGGCGCGGGCTCGGGCAAGACGCGGACGCTGATCTTCCGCCTGGCCCGGATGCTCGAGAGCGGCATCCCGCCCGAGCAGATCCTCCTCCTCACCTTCACCAACCGCGCCGCCCAGGAGATGCTCAAGCGGGCCGCGAGCCTGGTGGCCAACCTGCCCGGCGTGGACGTGCGCCGGATCACCGGCGGCACCTTCCACCACGTGGGCTACGGGATCCTGCGCGAGCACGGCTCCTTGCTCGGCTTCGACGAGCGCTTCGGCGTCCTCGACCGCGAGGACCAGACCGACCTCTTCGCCTCCTGCATCGCGGAGCTCGGCTACGCGGTGGGGCAGCGGCGCTTCCCCAAGGCGGACGTGGTGGCGCAGCTCCACTCGACCGCGATCAACACCCAGCGGAGCCTGCCGGACGTGATCCTCGCGCGGCGTCCCCAGTTCGCGAGCCTCACTCGGGAGCTGGTCGACGCCGCCGCGCGCTACATCGAGCGCAAACACGAGATGAACCTCGTGGACTTCGACGACCTGCTCCTCCACTGGCGGCTGCTCCTCGTCCGGGAGCCGAGGGTTCGGTCCCTGCTCCAGGAGCGCTACCGCTGCATCCTCGTCGACGAGTATCAGGACACCAACCGGCTCCAGGGCGAGCTCGTCGACATGATGGCAGCGGGCCACCGCAACCTCACCGTGGTGGGCGACGACGCGCAGTCGATCTACTCCTTCCGCGGCGCCGACTTCTCGAACATCCTCGAGTTCCCCGCTCGGTATGAAGAGTGTCAGGTTCACAAGCTCACGGTGAACTACCGCTCGAGCCCCGAGATCCTGAGCCTCGCCAACGCCTCGATCGCCTGCAACATCCGGCAGTATCCCAAGGAGCTCGTCGCCCGGCGGCAGTCAGGCGGAATCCTCCCCGCGATCGTCCCGGCGCGGGACGCGGTCCAGCAGGCCGCCTTCATCGCCCAGCGGGTGCTCGAGCTGCGCGACGAGGGGATCCCGCTCAAGGAGATGGCGGTCCTCTACCGGGCCCACGCCCAGTCGATGGAGATCCAGTTCGAGCTCTCGCGGCGGGGGATCCCCTTCGTCATCCGCCGGGGCGTCCGCTTCTTCGCCCAGGCCCACATCAAGGACGTCCTCTCCTTCCTCCGCTTCGCGACCAACCCCTCCGACGAGCTCAGCTTCAAGCGGCTGGTGAAGCTCTTTCCCGGAATCGGCTCCGGCACCGCCGACGGTCTCTGGCGCGCCCTCCGCCGGGAGATCGAGGGAGGGAGGCTCTCGATCGCCGATGCGGTGATGGAGCCGTCCCTCCTCGAGCCCGTGCCCAAGCGGAGCAGGGCGGGGTGGATGGGCTGCCGCGAGCTCCTGCGGGAGCTGGCTTCGCCCTTGCTCATCAACGCTCCTTCGCAGGCCATCGACGCCGTCCTCGCCGGCGGCTACCAGGCCTTCCTCGAGTCGCAGTTCGTCAACGGCGACTCCCGCATCGACGACCTGCGCCAGCTCGCCGACTACGCCCTGCAGCACCCCGACGTGGGCACCTTCCTGGCCGAGGTCTCGCTCCTCACCGAGCTCTCCTCCGAGGAGGTGGTCGAGGGCGCCGAGCCCGACGAGTTCCTCACCCTCTCCACCATCCATCAGGCCAAGGGTCTGGAGTGGCGGGGCGTCTTCGTGGCCTGGCTCGCCGACGGAAGCTTCCCCTCCGCGCCGGCGCTCCGGGATCGGGCCGGCGAGGAGGAGGAGCGGCGCTGCTTCTACGTCGCCGTCACCCGCGCCAAGGACGAGCTCTATCTCACCTACCCGATGCTCTCCGCTCCCCGGGACGGCGAGCGGGTGCTGATGAAGCCCTCCCGCTTCCTGGACGAGCTCCCCGCCGCCGGCGGCCACGAGCTCTACGAGAAGTGGTCCCTCGACGAGGTCCCCCTCGCGCCGGCACTCCCGGCGCCTCCCTCCCGAGCCGAGCTCGCCGCCCACGGCCGGCGGCTCCTGGGCGACGGAGCGGACGAAGGAGCCGCGGACCTCCGGCTGGGCGACGCTGGTTTCGAACCAGCGGCCCCGGCAGGCCTTCCGACAGGAGCCGCGGTGGGAGAGGGCGCCGTGAGCGACGACGAAGAAGACTGGGATCCTTCCGCGGACGCGTGAAGGCCGGGAGTCACGAACGCGGGGAGGAATCGCACGCCTTCGAGAGCCTTCCATCCGCGCTCGAAAGGCGTGATCGGGCCGTCTTTTCGTTTGACAGCCACCGGACCGATTTGCATACTCCGCCGCGTTTCGAGGGCAGCAAAACGGCCCCGAAGCACCGCTTCTTGCGGGCGATTAGCTCAGCGGTAGAGCACCGTCTTCACACGGCGGGGGTCGCTGGTTCGAAACCAGCATCGCCCACCAATCGAGCCCCGGACTCCGAAAGGATTCCGGGGCTTTTTTGTTGGCGATCGCGCTCAAGGGCGGATCGCCTGGCGTCGGGCGGGCTGCGATTGGGCTCCGCGGGCTACTCCGGACCGGGGAAGGCGATCGTGCTCAGGAGGGCGAGCTCGGCCCGCCGCGAGTCGAGCCGCGTGTGCTGCACGACGATGGGCACATCCGACTCGATGACGCTGGAGTAGTCGGTCGCCCGCGGGATCGGCTCGGGATCCTTGAGATCGTCGAAGCGCATGTGGCTAGTGCGTCGGGCCGGCACGGTGATGGAGTAGGGACCAGCGGGATCCCGGTCCGCGAAGAAGATCGTGATCTTCACGTGGGCGGGCTGGTCGTTGGGGTTCAGGAGGCAGGCCGCCTCGTGGCTCCGGAACGCATGCCCGAGGTTCTCGGTCCCTGGCGGAAGGTAGCCCTCCGCAATCGCCCAGCTCTTCCGTCCGATCGACATGCTCTCGTCCTCCCTGGGCCCGGCGGCGCCTGTTCGAGCTGTGGCTCATCTGGCCGCAGTCGTGAACACGCGCGTGACAGGTCCTCCAATCACGCACGAAACTCGGACCTTGCTGGACGAGCTGCAAGGTGCCGGACCCCGCGAGAGAGAGGGGAAACGTCCGGGATCAGCAGGTCGCCGGCCGTCGCGCCTAGCCGAGCTGGCGGAAGACGCCGACGGCGACGCCGAGGATCGCCGCATCGCGGGCGTCTTGGCGGCGGATGTAGATCGGCTGGAGGCGAGGGTTGGAGGGCTGGAGGCGGACCTTGTCTCCCTCCGGGTAGTAGCGCTTCACGGTGGCCTCGCCCTCGATCATGGCCACCACGATCTCGCCCTTGCGGGCCGTCTGCTGGCGGCGGACGAAGAGGAGGTCGCCGTCGAGGATGCCGTCCCCGATCATCGAGTCGCCCTTGACCCGGAGGGCGAAGACCTCGTCCCGGGTGGCGCGGCCCAGCATCGACGGGTCGACGCGTACGCTGGAGTCGAAGCTCTCCTCGGCGAGGATCGGGGCGCCGGCGGCGACCCGGCCGAGGACGGGGACCTCCACCGTGTCGACGTCGGGGCGAACCTCCGGCGCCTCGGCGGTCTTGCCTCCGGTGATGGAGCGCAGAGAGCGGGCCGGGGGCGTCGGCTCGGAGGCAGGGATCGGGGGACCGGCGGGCTGCCGGATCCCGAGGAGGCGCCACGCGAGCTTGGTGGGGACGAGCGCCCGGCTCTTCATCTCCCCCCTCTCCAGGAAGCCCTTCCGCTGGAGCGCCTTGAGGTGGTCGTTGACCCCGTTGGTGGACCGGATCCCCATCGCCTGGCCGATCTCCCGGATAGTCGGCGGGAACCGCTGGTCGACGATGTGCTCGGTGACGAACTGGAGAATCGCCCGCTGGCGTTCCGTGAGCTCTTCCATGACCCCTCCCATCGAGGAATGCCTCGTCGAGGCTTCCGGGCCGACCGTGGAGCCGGACCCGGTACGGAACGGAAGTATCGCTGAACGCGTGAGCAGAAGTCAAGGCGTCCTGCCCGCCCATCCTGCCGGCGAGCGGGCGGCGCAAAGACCTTTCAAGGAAGGTTGCCGGCTCATGGGGCCGCCTGTATGTTCCGGGCCTTATCAGAGGCCCTGGTAGACCTAGCGTGAGATCGATCAGCACCAACATCATCCTGGCCCTCGCCGCGCTCGTGGCCCTGTCCGCCTGCGGCGCCAAGGGCACATTCCGCGACGGCGTCTTCCTCGGGCAGGAGGCCGCGTACCGCGTGGACCCTCCTGCCGCCCCCTGGGAGCGGGTCTCGTTCGCGGGCAACGACCTCGCCTGGGCCGGCCCGGACGGAGAGCTGCTCGCCGTGAACGCGGTCTGCCAGGAGCACGGCGATCCCAGCCTCAAGGTGCTGACCGACCATCTCTTGATGGGCTTCGAGAACCGGCGGATCCGGGAGCGGGAGGAGGTCCGTCTCGCGGGGCGCTCGGCGCTCCGCACCCGGGCGGAGGCGCAGATGGACGGGGTTCCCGTCGAGCTCGAGCTCACCGTGCTGAAGAAGGACGGCTGCGTCTACGACCTCACCTACCTCGCCTCGCCCTCGCGCTTCGACGCCCGTCTCGGCGCCTATCGCGCGGTGTTGAAGAGCTTCGAGGCCGTCGCGGGAGGAGATCGGTGAGCGCCGGATCGGCGGCAGGGCAGGCGAACGCCGGATCGGCGGCGGGGCAGGCGAGCGCCGCGCAGCGGCCCGTGTCCGACGCCCGGAGGCGGCTGGAGTCCGGGCTGGATCAGCTCGGTGGCGCGGCCATCCTCACGTGGAAGGTCTTCACCCGCGGCCTGAAGCGGCCGTGGGACCTCGGGAGCATCGCGTACCAGATCGAGCACATCGGCGTGCGCTCGACATCGATCGGGACGCTGACCTCGATCTTCGCCGGCATGGTCCTGGCCGTGCAGTTCGGCTACTTCCTGGAGATGTTCGGGATCGCCTACACCATCGGGCGCGTGCTCTCGCTCTCGGTGCTGCGCGAGCTCGGGCCAGTGCTGACGGCCCTCACCGTGGGTGGCCGGGTCGGCTCCGGCATCGCCGCGGAGCTCGGCTCCATGCAGGTGACCGAGCAGATCGACGCGATTCGCGCGCTGGGCGCCGATCCGGTGAAGAAGCTGGTGGTGCCGCGCGTGGCGGCGGCGATGATCTGCCTGCCGATCATCACCGTCTTCGCCGACATCGTGGGCCTGGTCGCCGGCGCCGTGATCGCGAACTCCAGCTACGGGATCGGCTACTCCTCCTTCTTCCGCGAGGCGCTCGCAGTGGTGCGCCTGAACGACTTCACCTCCGGCATCTTCAAGGCCATGGTCTTCGGCCTCCTCATCGCCATCGTCGGCTGCTTCAAGGGCTTCCGCACCAGCGGCGGCACCGAGGGCGTGGGCCGCGCCACCACCGAGACCGTGGCGATCTCCGCGATCGGCGTCCTGGTCACGGACTTCTTCCTCACCAAGCTCCTCCTCTCGCTATGAGCCAGCCTTCCCTCCAGCCGCTCTCCCACGGCGGGCTCCGGACCGGGGCCGCAGAGGAGCTGATCGCCTTCCGCGGGCTCTACAAGGCCTTCGGGCCGAAGCGGATCTACGAGGGCCTCGACCTCGACGTGCGTCGGGGCGAGACCATCACCGTGATCGGCGGCTCGGGCACGGGCAAGAGTGTGCTCCTCAAGTGCCTCATCGGCCTGCTCTCTCCCGACGAGGGCTCGATCGTCTTCGACGGCGAGGAGCTGGTGGGCCGCGACGAGGATGGCTTCCTCCCGGTCCGCCGGCAGATCGCCATGCTCTTCCAGGGCGCGGCGCTCTTCGACTCCCTCGACGTGGGCGAGAACGTCGCCTATCCGATCCGCGAGCATTTCCCCAGGATCGGGGCGGGGGAGCTGGCCGACCGGGTGGCCCACAAGCTCGAGCTGGTCGGCCTCCCCGGCGTGGAGAAGATGCGGCCTTCCGACCTCTCAGGCGGCATGAAGAAGCGGGTCGGTCTCGCCCGTGCGATCGCGATCGATCCGGCGGTGGTTCTCTACGACGAGCCGACCACCGGCCTCGACCCCATCAACACGAGGCGGATCAACGAGCTCATCATCGAGCTCAACGAAAAGCTGGACGTCACGTCGATCGTCGTGACGCACGACATGCAGTCGGCCTACATGGTCTCGCATCGGATGGCGATGCTCTTCGACCGGCGGATCATCGCGAAGGGCACGCCGGAGGAGCTTCGCGGCTCAGCGCTCCCCGAAGTGCAGACCTTCATCGGGGCCATGGACGGCAAGGAGAGGTGATGGAGCGGGAAAAGCGCTTCTCAATCCGCGTCGGGGTCTTCGTGGCCCTGGGGCTGGCGCTGTTGGCGGTCATCGTCTTCGTGCTCGGAGGCGACAGGGGCCTCTTCAGCCGCCACGTCCGCTACACCGCGTCGTTCGAGTCGATCGACGGTCTCAAGCCCGGCTCGCCCGTGCGCCTCGCCGGCGTGGAGATCGGCCAGGTGACCCGGATCGCGTTCTATCCGGATCCGAGGGACCGCCGCGTGCAGGTCACCCTCGACATGCTCGCCTCCTACGCGGATCGGATCCGGACCGACTCGACCGCGTCGGTGGGCTCCCGCGGCGTGCTCGGCGACAAGGTGGTCGATCTCTCGATCGGCTCGCCGGAGCAGCCGACGATCGCGCCGGGTGGGGAGATCCCGGTCGGCTCGTCATCGGACTACACCGAGATCGTCAAGAAGGGCGCGGAGGTCATCGACAACACCCTCGCCATCACCTCCGACCTCCGCCAGCTCGTCTCCTCCTACAACACGCCCACGATGCGTGAGGGGATCGGCGAGATGATCGAGTACACGCGCGACATCCTCCGGGAGGTCCGCACCGGCGATGGCGCGCTCCACGCCCTCCTATTCGATCCCGCCTCGGGCAAGCAGATGAGGGAGCTGCTCGCGAACGCGTCGTCGATGGCCAAGCAGGCCGACGCCGCCATCGGCCGGCTCGACGCAGTCATCGCCCAGGTACAGAAGGGTGACGGGATGATCGGCGCGATGCTCTACGACAAGAGCGGAAAACAGGTCGTCCACGACCTCGGCGTCGCCGCCAATGAGATCTCCAAGCTCGCCGCCGCGGTCCGTACCGAGAAGGACGGCCTCCTGCACGGCCTCTTCTACGGCGCCGAGGACGGCCCCAATCTGAACGCCGAGCTCGGCGCCGCGGCCCGCGACCTGCGCTCGATCCTCGCGAAGATCAACGAGGGCGACGGCTCCCTGGGCGCCCTCATCAACGATCCCACCGTCTACGAGGACTTCAAGACCATCCTCGGCAACGTGAAGCGCAACCGGATCCTCCGGGAGCTCGTCCGCTACTCGATCTCGAAGCAGGATCAGATCGAGCGCTACGGAAAGAAGGAGTAGATGGGCGACGAGCCGCGCGAAGCGAGGCTCGTCCGGCCGCCGCCCTTCGGGCCGCCGAATCGAGCGCCGGAGGATCCCCCTGGGGGGCCGCCCGGCGAGCCGCCGGAGGGACCGCCATCTCCTCACGGGTCGCGGCCCTCGTCGTATCAGGTCTTCTCGCGCGGAGTGAGAGGCGCGTCCCGCTCTCCCTCGCTCGCGGCGTGGCTCTTCGCCTCCCGACTGCTCTCCTTCCTCGCCACGGTCGGGCCGCTGCTGATCGCCATCGGCGCGTTCCGGCGCGCCGGCCTCCTGGCCTTCCTTTCGCCTGGCGTCCTCGTGTCGATGGCGGGGCTCGCGCTGGCCGCGATCGCGGTCTCGTCGATGTTGCAGCTCGCGGTCTGGTCGGGCGCGACCGGGAGGCTAGGGGTCGCCGTCGGGAGCGATGCCCCCAAGGCGCTACCGGGCGAGCTCGTCCGCAGGATCGGCGATCACTTCCCGCGCTTCCTGGCGATCTGGGGCCTCTTCCTGGCTGCCCGGATCGGTCGGTTCGTCCTGCTGGGCACCCTGGCCGTCGCGGCGGCCATCGCCTACTTCGGAAAAGGCTCGGAGTACCGCGTCGCAGGGGCAGGAGGTCTGGCCCTGGCAATCGCACTCTGGCTCATCTCCCGACCGCTCCTCCCCCTTGTCTTCCGCATCGCGATGGGCCGGGCTGGTGCCCTGGGTGAAGGCGCGCTGGTTGCATTGTACGAGGCCGGAGGCCAGCTCGTGCGCAGGCCGCTCCCACCCGTCCTCATCACCATCCTCATCGGCGTCGCAGGCGTGATCTCAGCGATCCTCGTCAATTGGTCCGCCGCAATCGCTGCCGCCGGCGCGTCCGGTGCGGTCGCGACCGGGGCATGGGCCGTCGCGGGACTCGCCCTCGCGGCCATCGCGTCCTTCCTCGCGATGGCGCGCATGGGCGGCTACGTCGCCGCCACGCTGGACGACGCCGACGCTCGCGGATCCCGCGCCTGACGGGCCTCGAAGAACTTTTCGGGATCGGCCAACCTCAACCGACCACGTTCCGTGGCGCACCGTCGGCGAAGGCCCGAAGGTTGTCGACGCTGGTTTCGAGGATCCGCCCGACCGCCTCGCGGGTGTTGAAGGCGCTGTGGGGCGTGACCACCACGTTCTTCATTCGGACGAGCACCTCGTCTGCGAGCAGGGTGGAGAGGTCGTGGTCGCGCTCGTACACCGAGCGCAGCAGCTCCGCCTCCTCGCGGATGACGGGCTCGTCCGGCAAGACGTCGAGCCCCGCAGCGGCCACCTTGCCCTGGGCGAGTGCGCGGGCCAGGGCCCGCACGTCGACGACGTCGCCTCTCGCCGTGTTGATCAGCACGACCCCGTCTCGCATCGCGGCGAAGGCTCGATCCGAGATGAGGTGATGTGTCCGAGGATTGGACGGTACGTGGAGGGTGATCACGTCCGAGCTCCCAAACAGCTCGTCCAGCTCGACGTAGCGGAAATGGAGCACGCGCGCCGCCTCCTCGTCGCGATCCACGTCGTAGCCGAGCACGGTAATTCCGAAGCCGTTGGCGATGCGGATGACCTCCTTGCCGATGTCGCCGGTGCCGATCACGCCGAGCGTCTTGCCGCGCAGATCGAAGCCCTCCAGCCCCTTCGACGAGAAGTCGCCCTTGCGGGTGCGTTCGATCGCCTCCTCGAGCCGATGGCTGATCGTGAGGAGAAGGCCGAACACGTGCTCCGCCACCGTGTGCTTTCCATAGCTCGGCACGTTGCAGACCGTGATGCCTCTCTCGCGGCATGCGTCCAGATCGATGTGATCGAAGCCCGTCGAACGCGTGGCGATGAGCCGGAGGCGCGGGAGCGCGTCGAGGACTGCCCGGGTCACGGACGAGTCGATGAAGATCGAGATCGCTTCCGCGTCTGCGGATTGGTCGACGTTCTCCAGGCTCAGCTTCTCACGACAGAAGCGGACCTCATGCTCCGGCTGCAGCCGCATGAACGCCTCTCGGTCCGGGCGATCGATTTCGAATACATCGATCTTCATCGGGGGGAAACTGGGGACACGCCAGAGGTTTGCAAGCGCGGCGGCCGTTCCGCCGGCGACCGGAGAATCGGCCCCCCTCAGAACCGCAGCGAGCCACCGAAGCGCAGGATCCAGCCGGAGAGATCCAGCCGTCCCGCGTCGACGGGCGAGGCCGGGATCCGGCGGGGCGACGTGGGGTCCTTCACGTCCCTGCGCACGTCGTCGAAGTTCGCGTGGGTGGGAACCACCTCGTAGCCGGCCTCGGCGGAGAGGCCGAGCCTGGGCCCGGATGGGGCGCCGCCGACCTCGAGCGGCAGAGCGAGCTCGTAGCCGAGGACGCCCTGCAGACCGAAGAGCGTGTCGGCCCCGGAGAGGGGCGGGCGATTCGAGTACGCGCCGTCTTCCTCCAGCGAGACTGACGCGAAGAGGAGCGAGGCCCCGGCGCGGGCGGTGACCGTTCCGAAGCGGTGGACCGGGATCGCGTAGGCAGCTGCCCCCTGGATCGCGTGGAGCGTGAACGAGCTCTGCATCACGTCAAAAAGCGAGGTCGAGACCGAGGAGACCGCGTAGCCCAGCTCCAGGGTCAGGCGATCGTCGAGCCAACCGGGCGCGTAGCCGACGCCGATCTCGGGGCGGAAGAGGGTGTCCGAATCCGCCAGGGCGTCGAAGCGGGGGTCCGTGATCCACCGGGTACCCAGGCGGAGGTAGAGCTCCAACGGAGCGCTTCCGGCGTCGGCCGCCGACGGAGAAGTGGCGCTCGCAGAGGCCGCCGAAGTTCCCAGGACGGCTGCGTCGAGGCCCTCCGCGACCACGGAGTCGGAGCTGGGCGACGGCAACATCGGCGCATCGTCTGCCAGCGCGGCGCCGGCGAGCAGGACGACGGACATGAGCACCAGCGCTCTCATCGGTCGCACCCCATGAGGCCGGTGGCGAGGACGCCGTCCACCCGCCTGGCAGCGCGGCGGGCGAGGTCGGAGCTCGGGACGAAGGTGAGGTCTACGAGGGGCGAGGGGTGGAGGGCGTAGACGAAGCCTCCCACGATGCCGAGGGAGTCGAACGTATCGTCGAGGACGACCCCGCCGCCGACGAGGTCGTCCGAGCGAATCTCGACGATCGCGCCGGTGGAGCCGGAGAAATCCTTGCGGCTCCCGCCGTTGGGCGCGGCGCCGCTGGACTCCCTCTCGACCTCCAGGCCCAGGAAGAGCGTCTCTCCGTCCGTGCTCATGGCAGTCGCGGTGGGCAGGCCCGACAGGCCCACGGGCCTCAGCCGGAGCCTCAGCCGCACCGAGTCCATCTCGACGGTGGCGACGGAGAGTGCGGCCCCGGCGCCCTCGGCCAGGTGGGGAAGGAAGACGCTCCCCGCTCCGACCCGGGGCTCCGCCACGATCCGGCCCTCGAGGCGGTTCTGGGCGATCCGACCGGTGAGGGGATCCCAGGCGGCCAGGTACATCGACCCGCTCCCCTGGGAGGGATCGCCGTGGAGGAGGAAACGTCCCCCGCCCAGGTCTGCGATCCGGCTCGGCTCGCCATCCAGGGGCACGGCGGCGGTGCGGGTCGTATCGCCTCCCGCGTCGAGGAGGGCCGCGTTGCCCCGGTAGAGCGCGGCGACGAAGCCGGCGAATCCTGGCTCCTTCGGAACGGCGATGGCCCGCAGCTCCGTTGCGCCGCCGAGGGAGAGGAAGTTGACCGTGGCGCCCAGCGGGGCCGACTGGATGCGGATGGCGATCACGTCGTCGAGCTCGGCGGTGCGGACGAATAGGAAATCCGCCTCCGGCGAGAAGAGCGCCTCCCGGACGTGGAGCGGCAGGCCCGGCGGGACGAGCAGCGGGACCTGCAGCCAGGCAGCGTCCTCGAGAGCCACGAGGGCGACGGCGCGATCGAAGATCACGGCGGCGAGGCGACCGTCGGCCGAGAAGGCGACGCTCTGGGGTGCGACGGCGCCGGTGCGGAAGGCGATGGAGGTCGCCTTGCCGGCAGCGAGATCCACGACGGCGATCTGGTTGAGGTCGCGTGCGAGGGCGCCGGATCTCGGCGGCGCCGCGGGATCGTAGAAGAGCACGGCGTGCAGGCCGTCGGGCGTCGCCGCGATCCGGTCGAACGCCGCCGGCAGCGGGATCCGCGAGGAGGCGCCTCCCGAGAGCGGGATCCGTTGGAGGGCAGGGCCGTCGACGTCCACGCCGATCACCAGGGCGGCGCCGGCGATCCCGGCGAGCCCACGGGGATCCCCGAGGGTCGGCGTGCAGGTCGTGGAAGAAGGTGTGGCCGCCACCAGCGCGGACAGGCTCTGGTCGAGCCAGAGGAGCTCGCCGTCCACCGCGATCGGGCCCTCGGTCCGGAGGGGCCGATCCCAGCGATCGCCCCGCGACCCGCAGGCCGCCAGGGCGAGGATCGCAAGCAGGGCTAGCGCGGCGCCGCCGGCCGAGAGGCGGCACCGCCCATGCAACGGGCCACGCAATGGGCCATGCAATGGGCGCTTCATTCGATCTCTCCGTTGAGCTCGAAGCCCGTGACGGTTTGCGAGGACCTCGCCGCGAGATCGACGAAGCTGATCCGACCGGCCGGGTGGAGCTGCGTCACCCAGATCCGATCGCCGAGGAGGGGAGCGAGAGGCCCGGCGGACTCCGGCGCGGAGGCGAGCGGGATGGAGGAGGGGACCAGGGTCTCGAGGTCGATCGCGTCTGCCCGGAAGGCGCCCTCGGGATCGCTGCGGAGCGTGACGGCGGCGAAGCGGCGGCCCTCGGCGAAGACCACGTCGCGGGGCGGCACGGTGCCGGTGAGCACGAGCTGGGAGCGACCCGAGCCGAGGTCCACCACGCTGTAGCCCTCGGCCTGATCCACCATCCGCTCGTAGAGGTCGGCGACGGTGGAGTCCGGGTCGGGCTTGTGGAGGATCACGGCGCGGCTCCCGTCTGGCGAGATGGCCAGGGTTCGCACCTGCTTCCGGCCTCGATCGAAGACGTCGAATCCGCCGCTGGCGAGGTCGAGGCGGCCGAAACTCTCGGTCCCACCGGCGTCCGTAAAGAGGAGCGCGAATGACCCGTCGGCGGAGATTCGGGCCTGCCCTGGCCGGACCGTACAACCGGGGGTCTCGCACCGCGCGCCCGGGAGCGACACTTCCGCCACCCGGATCAGCTCGGGCGCCGCCACCGCGTCGGGCAGGGCGAACCACGCGGCTCGTCCCGAGGTGCGCAGGGTGACGACCACCGTATGCCCGGAGATCGCGAGGTGGCTCGGCGCGCCGGGGAGGGGGAGGGTGGAGAGGGCGCGATGCTCCACGTCGAGGACGAGGAGCTCACCAGACGCGACAGACGCCAGGAGCAGCCACGCGCCGTCCTCCGACGCGATCACGGTGCGGGTGAGGAGCTCGGAGAACGCCGGCGGGAGGAGGACGCGCTCCGGCGTGGGCATGGCCGCGGGATCGGCGAGGTCGAAGATCGAGATCTCGTCCTTTCCCACGACGACGGCGTCCCTGGCGGCGCCATCGTCCGAGCGGAAGAAGACATGGGAGTGCCGCCTGCCCGCGACCCTCTCGATCGCGGGCTGCGGCGTCCCGCCTCGGAGCGCGCCCACGTCCACGAGGAGGACCAGACCCTCGGCGCCGGCGTCCAGGGGACTGCCGTCCGGATTCCAGAGCAGCGCCCAGCTCGCGTCAGGAGCCAGCGACAGCTTCGAGAGCCTCCTGCCGAGGCGGAGGACCTCGAGCGACGGAGCGCCGCCGAGATCGAGGAAGGAGAGGGCGGCGCCCTTGCGGGAGAGGGCGACGATGGCGTCGGTGTCGGGAACGACCGCGAGATCGACGGGCTCGGCCGGGAGCGGCACGGACTCCACCGAGACACGGACGGGATCGATCACCGCAACGGTCCCGGCCTCGGGCGAGAGGGCGTAGACGAAGCGCTCGGAGGCCGCCGGCGGCAGGAAGGTGCGGGAATCCGGCTGCTCGGGAGGGAGGTCGTCCTCCGCGCGGCACTCGCGCTCGATGCAGACGAGGCCCTGGGGGCAATCCCGGTCCCAGGTGCACGGGCCGGGGCCGCTGCCACCGGTGCCGTCTCCGCCAAAGGGCGATCCGGCGCCGCAGCCGGCAAGGGCGAGAACGAGGAGGAGGGGACATCCGGCCCGCGTCATGAAACCACCGCCGCGGCGCCGGCTGCATTCGAGACGGGCCGCCCTGGAATCATCGAGCGGCAGGGGCCACGGGCCCGTGTCGCTCCCATCCGCGACCTGCCCGACCCGCGAGACGCCTCGGGCGCGTTCGACACGCCCGAAGCATCCTCCCACCCGAAACCACGACGCTATCCGAACCCGGAACTGTTGACCAGCCGGGAGCCTCTCGCGGGCATCGCCGCAGGAGGCTCCGGCTGCACCGCGATCAGAAGCCGAGCTTCTTCTTCATGCTGCCGGCGGCATCCTTGGCCTTCTGCTTCGCCTTGTCCTCCGCTTCCTTCTTCGCGCGTTCCGCGGCGGCCTTCGCTGCCTCGAGCTCGGCCTTCGCCTTTTCGGCCTGGGCGTCGACCTCCGCCTTGGCGTCCTGCGTGATCGCTGCGGCGCCGCCCTCGAGCTTCTCCTTGGCGGCCTTCGTCGCGCCCTCGCCTCCGAGGAGCTTGTCGAGGACGGCCTCGGCCTTGCCCGCGAGGCAGGCCTTGGCGACCTCCACCGCGATCTTGCCGCCGTCGGGCCGGACCTCAGGCGCCGTGGCAGGGCCCGTGATCTTCAGCGGAACGACGGGATCCTGCGTCGGCTTGCAGTGCCCCCCGGTGAGCTGCTCGATCCTCCGGGACGCCACCGTGTAGCTCCCTTCGAGGGCCAGCTCGCCAAAGATCCCGATCGCGCCATCGAGGACCACGGGGTTCCCGTCGAGGGCCATCGCGAGGGGGCGGCGGAGCTTCATCTTGCCGTCGTGGACCTCGAAGCCCGCCAGGAGATCGCGCAGGCCCTCGTCCTTCGAGAGCCGCTCCTTCGCGAAGCCGGGCAGCCCGGAGAGGTCGCCGAAGACGGCCTGGCCGAGGCCGAGGCCGGTCATGCGCCCCTCGCGCATCGAGAGGCTCCAGTCGCCGGTGAGGTACTTCTCGAGCTCCGGCTTCTCCGTGCCGTTGCCGGAGAGGTCGAAGGAGAGATCGGCGCGGCCGGAGAGCGGGCTGGGCTTCTTGGTCTCGGCAGCGACGAGGCGGGAGACGTCGACGTTGCGGCCCTCGAACCGGGCGTGGAAGGGCATCTGCCCCTTCCAGATCTCCGCGCGGGTGCCGTTGGCCTGGAAGCTCCCTCCGTACGCGCCGAAGGTCGTCTCCTCGACGGAGACGACGCCGTCACGCAGGGTGATGCGACCCTTCAGATTCTCGAGCTCGCGGCCGGTGACGACCACCTTCTTCAGGTCGAAGTCGCCCGTGAAGCGGAAGCGCTTCAGGCTCGGATCGTCCTGGGCTGCGGGCTTCGCCGCGTCCGCGGTCTCGGGCGCGTCCGGACCACGGAGCGCGTCGAGATCCAGGAAGCGCGAACGGATGCTGGCCGAGCCTTCCGGTGCATCGAGGTTCCGGACCTTGGCGGTGATCTGCAGGTCGCTCTGGCCCAGCCGGAGGTCGAGGCGGGGCAGCGCCACCGTCACGGTCTCCAGCTTGGAGGGATCGCCCTGGACCTCGAGCTCCGCCTCCATCGTCCCGCCCTTGACCTTCTCCGCGGGGATCGACGGGAAGGTGGCGGCGAGCTTCTCCAGGTTCACGGGCGCGAGGTGCATCCGGAGGCGTCCCTCGCCGCTGGGATCGAGGGAGCCGGTCGCCTGGAGGGAGAGCTCCGCCAGCCGGACGTCGAAGCGCTCGAAGCCGAGGGCGCCGCCCTTGCGATGCGCCGCGACGTCCACGCGCAGGGGCGTCCCGGCGCCCTTGTTCATGAGGCCGTCGACGTGGATCACGGAGGTGCCCGCGTCGAGGAGGAACGAGGCCTGCAGATCGCCTGCGGGATCACCCTTTGCCGAGAGCCGCAGCTCGGTGCCGCCTTCCACGTGGGTGCCGGGCACCTTCACCTGCAGGCCCTCGAGCGCGACGGCGAGCTGGCCGTCCACGCTCCCGGGCGAGCCCTTCACGTGGCCGTCGATCCGGCCGCTACCGGACGCGGAGGCGTTCGCCTTCCGGAGCTCCTCGCCGACGGCGGGCGCCAGGCGGACGAGGCGGTCGAAGGAGAAGGGCTTCGCACCGATGGTGAAGTCGTACGTGGGCGCGGCGAAGTTCTTCACCGTGCCGGAGACGGTGAGCGCGAGCTCGTCCACCTGGAAGGTGGCGGCCCGGAGCGACGCCTCGGCGGGACCGAAGTCGCCGTCCACCCGCAGGCCGAGGGCCGTTCCGGCGGGCTTCGCGATGGCGCCGGGGACGAGGATGTCCACCTGGGCGAGATCGACGGCGGCCTTCACGGTCTGCCGCTCGGCGGTGCCGGTGGCGTCGACGTCCACGGTGAACGGGCCGGCGAGGCGGCTCCCCTCCGGCAGGTTTGCGCGGGCCGGCGGGTAGATCGCCAGGATCTTCGCCGGGTCGAGAGACTTGGAGCGGACGGTGAAGCCCTCGAAGCGAGGCTCCTTGTCGAGGTCGCGGAGCGAGCCGGCGATCGCGAGCTCCATCCCGGCGGCGCGGATCCCGAGCTTCTCGATCCGGGCCGAGAGGGTCGAGAGATCCGCCGAGAGCTTCGAATCCACGCGAAGATCGAAGGACTCGCCGCCCGCCACGCGGAGCTTCTCCACCTCGAGGAAGCCGGCGACCTCCACAGGGCGGCCGGCCACGAGCTCGGGCACGTCCCAGCTCGTGGAGACCACCGCCGAGTCGATCCGAACGGGGAGGGCGCGGCCGAGGTAGGGAGCGAGGGAGCCGAGATCCACCGCGTCCGCGCGGAGGCGGACACCGCGAACCGGGGGCAGGCCGTCGAGCTTCAGATCGTTGGGGAGGGGGCCGACGGTGGCCGCGAGCTCGAAGTTGGGCTTCGGCGCGAAGATCGCGGCGGAGAGCTCGATGCGCAGGGGATCCGAGAGGCGGACGTCCCGCACGCGCAGATCGATGGCCTCGATGTGGTTCTCCGCAGCCTTGCCCGTGGCGGTCTGCCGATCGACGAGGGTGATGGCGCCGCCGGCGACGCGAACCTCGCCGATCGAGACCTTGCGCAGCCACTCCTGCACCTCGGGCGAGAGCCCTTCCGCCGGCTCGTCCGCCGCCGGCTTCGGCTCGGAGGGGTGGCGATCCAGGATGTCCTGGAAGGAGAGGACGCCGTTCGCGTCGCGCTCGACGTGGATGCGGAGGCCGTCCAGCCAGATCGCGCTGAGCTCGATCTGCTGGCCCGCCGAGAGCAGCGCCTTCAGCAGGTTCAGGTCGAAGCCCGCGGACCCGACCTTGGCGAGGGGCTCGCCGCCTTCATCGGCAGCGGCGATCGTCACGCCCTCGATCTTTCCGCCGAGTCGCGGGAAGAACCGCACGTGGGCGGCGCCGACCTCGACCTTGCGGCCAAGGGCCTCCTCGAGCGCCGGCCGGGCCTTCTCGATCTGCGCGGAGACGAGGGCGTCGAGATCGACGAGGAAATAGACGGCCGCGCTGGCGCCGACGAAGAGGGCGGCAAAGGCGGCCACGCCGATGCCGGCGATCCGAACGAATTTCTTCATGGGAGGGGGAGCCTCGTTCACCACGGCAGCGTGGATCGGCGGAGACTAGCCTCGAACCCGGCAGTGGCGCCAGAGGCAGAGGGCCATCGGCCTGCCCGGTCGGGTGAGGGGGCGGCGGAGTGACCCGCCACGGGGGGGCGATGCGATTCGATTCGGTGGGGGCGCGGACCCCGCCGCAGAAACGGCGGGGCCGCAACCATGTCGCTCAGGCGCTGCGCTTGCGATCGCGCTCGGCCTTGTAGCGCGCGTGGGGATCGAGCTCGCGCTTGCGGACGCGGATGCTCTTGGGCGTCACCTCGACCAGCTCGTCCTCGGCGATCCACTCGAGGGCCTTCTCGAGGGTGAGCTCGCGGGGCGGGGTGAGGATGATGTTCTCGTCCCGGCCCGCCGCGCGCATGTTCGTGAGCTTCTTCTCACGGCTCACGTTCACCTCGAGGTCGTTCGGGTGATTGTGCTCGCCGATGATCATGCCGTTGTAGACCGCCACGCCGGGTCCGAAGAAGAGGCCGCCGCGCTCCTGGATGGAGAAGAGCGCGTACGCCACCGTCTCGCCCTCGCGGTCGGCGACGATGGAGCCGCTCTGCCGCTTGGGGATCGGGCCGGCCCACGGCTCCCAGCCGTCGAACTCGTGGGACATGATCCCTTCACCGCGGGTGACGGTGAGGAACTCGTTGCGGAAGCCGACCAGGCCTCGCGCCGGGATGCGGAACTTCAGCCTCATGCGGCCGGAGCCCATGGGCTGCATGTCGATCATCCGGCCCTTGCGGGGCCCGAGGCGCTCCGTGACCGCGCCGACCGACGTCTCCGGCACGTCGCAGTAGAGCTGCTCCATCGGCTCCATCACGTCGCCGTTCTCCTCGCGGGTGATCGGCACCGGGTTCGAGGCGGTGAGCTCGTAGCCCTCGCGGCGCATGGTCTCGATGATCACGGCGAGCTGGAGCTCGCCACGGCCGATCACCTGGAAGGCGTCGGGGGTCTCCGTGTCGAGGACCTTGATCGCGGGGTTCCGGTACGCCTCGCGGACCAGGCGGTCGCGGAGGTTCCGGCTCGTGACGTACTTGCCTTCCTTGCCTGCGAAGGGGCCGTCGTTCACCCGGAAGATCATCGACATCGTGGGCTCGTCCACGTGCAGCCGCGGCAGCGCCACGGGGTGCTCGAGGCTCGCGATGGTGTCGCCGATCGAGACGTTCTCGATGCCCGCGATCATCACGACCTCGCCGGCGCCGGCCTCGTCGATGTCGACGCGCTTCAGCCCTTCGAAGCCGTAGAGCTTGACCACGCGGCCCTGCTCGACCTTGCCGTCCTCGCGGATGACCGAGACCATCGCGTTCTGCTTGATGGTCCCTGCCGTGATGCGGCCGATGATCAGACGGCCCACGAACTCGTCGTAGTCGAGGTTGTTCACCTGCATCTGCAGGTGCTCGCCCGTCGACGGCGGCGGAGGCGGGATGTTCGCGAGGATCGCGTCGAAGAGCGGCTGCAGCGTCTCGCCGGGAACGGAGAGATCGGTGGTGGCCTTGCCCTCTCGGCCGATCGCGTAGATCACCGGGCACTCGAGGAGCTTCTCGTCTGCGCCGAGATCGATGAGGAGCGAGTAGACGTCGTCCAGCACCTCGGTCGGCCTGGCGTCCTGTCGGTCGATCTTGTTGACCACGACCATCGCAGGGAGGCCGA
Organism: Vulgatibacter incomptus; assembly: GCF_001263175.1. GTDB lineage: Bacteria > Myxococcota > Myxococcia > Myxococcales > Vulgatibacteraceae > Vulgatibacter > Vulgatibacter incomptus. The sequence continues at coordinate 1,116,187 of NZ_CP012332.1, forward strand.
GGCCCAGGGCCTTGCCCAGCACGAAGCGCGTCTGGGGGAGCGGCCCTTCGGCCGAGTCGACCAGGAGGACCACGCCGTCCACGAGCCGAAGGGCGCGCTCGACCTCGCCGCCGAAGTCCGCGTGACCCGGGGTGTCGAGGATGTTGATCTTCACCCCCTTGTAGGTGACGGCGGTGTTCTTGGCGAGGATCGTGATGCCCTTCTCGCGCTCGAGGTCGCCGGAGTCCATCACCCGGTCGGCGACGTGCTCGTTGGCTCGGAAGGTGCCCGCCTGCCGGAGCATGTGGTCGACGATCGTCGTCTTCCCATGGTCGACGTGCGCGACAATGGCGATGTTGCGGAGCTGCTCTCGATTCACGTGAAGGACCTCTGAAAGTGGCTGTCGTCCGTTACCAGACGAGCAGGGCGGGGCGTTATATTCCGTGGATTGACGCACCGCAAGAACGGCCGACTACCCTCCGAGCGGGACCCCCTCAGATGGAAACATTGCGACTCCACCACCTGGCGATCCAGGTCCACGACCTGGCCAGGGCGGAGGCCTTCTACTCCGACCTCCTCGGCCTCCCTGTCTTGAAGCGTTGGATCACCGGGGACGGCTCGCCTCGTGCGACCTGGCTCGGGCTCGGAGGCGACGGCTTCCTCGCCCTCGAACGCTGCGAATCGCCTGGAGAAAACGACGGCTGGAGCGATCCGCTTCCGGGCTTCTACGTGCTGGCCCTCGAGATCCCGGCGGGCGAGCGGGAGGTCTGGGAGGCGAAGCTGGCCCGGGCAGGCCACCCGAAGGTCCGGGAGACCGCCTTCACCTTCTACGTCCGGGACCCGGACGGGAACCGGGTGGGCCTCTCACACCATCCGTGGGAGCGCCCGTAGGGCGCACGAGCCGGCTCCCGAAACGAGAGCGGGCCCTTGGCGATGTGCCAAGAGCCCGCTGGAGCCGCGTCGAGACGGCTTCGTATCAGCCGAAGATCCGCTTGGCGGCCTCGGTCGCGCTCGGGTGCTGCACCTCTTCACGGCGGAGGTGCTCCTGGAGCAGCTTGGCCGCGGCGTCCACGGTGACCGCCTGCTCGGGAGACGGGGCCGGCGCGCCTACGGTCTCGATCCGCTTCCGGACCATCGGCGGGCGGGCCTCGACGGGCATCTGCGATGCGGCCTCGACCTCGGACTCGGCGTCATCCAGCTCGGGGCCGCCGGACTTCTCCCGGCGCAGCTCCTGCTGGTAGTGGCGGGAGCAGAGGCCGCGGGAGCGCGCGGGATCGGGGCAGCCGTGGACCCGGCATGCGCGGGCCTCACCGCGAGGCCGACCGCCGCGCCTCGGGGCGGCAGCCGCCGCTGCGGGGCGGGCGCCGCCGGTCGCGCGGGCCGGCACCCGGTCGACGAGCTGATCGAGCTCGAGGGACTGCGCCAGCCCCTCCTGGACGCCGCGGGAGATCCCGTCGGCGAGAGCACGGCCCAGGCTCTCACCGAGGTTGCGGAGCGCGTCGGCGAGGGCTGCGGCGGAATGGTCGATAGACACGAGAATCCTCGATGGAATGGTTGGTTGTGGGCTTGTCGCGCATGAAACCTGGCGCGAGGGGCGGTCAATCCAGGACCGCGACGCCGGGGATTTTGTGAATTCGAACCGGTTTCGTCAAGGGAATCCGCGCCTACCTCGTCTCCTCTTCTCGCAACCAGCGAGACTCCCAGGGTTTTTCGCTCCCCATGAAATCAGCATCGTTTTCTGGTGGACACGTTCCGGTGATGGCTAGCTTCAGCGTGAACGAGGTTTCCGGAGGCGGACGGTGGCAAACGAGCGCAAGGCCGGAGGGCCGAAGAACGATGCAGAGACACCCGATCTCGAGGGTGCCCGAAGCGTTTCGGAGGACGTGGGCGCGCTTCCCGTCCCGCGTTCGGTCCGCGAATCGAAGGGGCAGGAGGTGGGTCCCGCGAGCGGAGCTCCCATCGACCGCGAGCGCGGCCTCCTGCCAGGGGCTCGGCGGCCCATCCGGCCGCCTCCCCGCGAGAAGCCTCCAGCTCCGTCGCTGGCCATCACGCGGCAGGAGGAGGCGAGGTTGCGGCGCACCGTGCCCTACGCCGCACGGACCCCGGAGGAGCTCGGAACCGCGCTGAATCGGCAGGGGGAGTCGGGAGTCCGCGACCCCCAGCGCGGCAAGGAGGCGGGCCCGCCATTGCCCGGCGAGGCCGGCTACGAGGGCGAGCCGTAGTCGGTCCAGGACCGGCTCGGGACGGCGGGGTTTTCCACAGCGCCCCCCCGGACGGAAAGTCGACGTCGCGTTCAGCTCCGGTAGCGTGCTTCGCATGTAGGCCGATGGATTACATTGGCCCAGCCGGAGACGAACCCATGGCCGAGCAGCGCAAGACCGAGCGAGCCCCCATCGACATCTACCTCAACAAGATCATCGACGAGGCTCGACACCTCGCCCGGGCGACGGACATCTCCACCGACGGCATCTGGGTGTCGAAGATCCTCGAGCCCCGGAGCGCGACCCGCGCCGTGGGCCTCGAGTTCCAGCTCCCGGGGAGCGAGGAAGTGATCAACGCGGCGGGGGAGGTGGTTCGCGAGGACTCCCGCATCGGCGGCCGGGCGGAGGGCACCGCGATCCGCTTCACCCACATGGCCCACCGCTACCGCCGCATGATCGAGGTCTACGTCTCCCGGGTCGCCGGAAACGCCTGAGAGCTTGTGAAGAATTCACAAGCTCTCGCGAAGCCGAAGGCGGAGCTGACGAAAAAAAGAGCGTTTCCGCGCACGCGAAGCCGAAGGCTGAGCCAAGGAAAGGCGCGATCGCGCGAAGCGCGGCTGAAGAAGCCGGGCCCGCTCGTGCGGGACCGATTTCTTCACACGCTCTGAGCTGGTTGCCTGTTCGAGAGCGGTCGGTTCGCCCAGGGGCCCGTCCGCAACCCTACCGCCAAGCTCTGATACGCTTGGGGTAGGTGAACCTCCCCAACTCGATCACCCTGGCGAGGATCGCCCTCGTCCCGATCTTCGCCTGGCTCCTCCTGTCGGGCCGGCCGGTCGCCGCCCTCGCGGCCTTCGTGGTCGCGGCGGTCTCCGACGGGCTAGACGGCCTCGTCGCCCGTGTCCTCGATCAGCGCACGGAGCTGGGCGCGATCCTCGACCCCATCGCCGACAAGTTCCTCGCCCTCACGGCGCTCGTGCTCCTGGTGTCCGCCGAGTCGCTCCCGATCTGGCTGCTGGTCGCGGCGCTCCTCCGGGACGGAGTCGTCTTCGGCACGGGGCTCACCTCGAAGCTCCGCCGCCGCGCGATCCGCCCGGAGCCTACGCGGATCTCCAAGTACGCCACGTTCTTCCTGATGGCGGCCATCACCCTCGGCCTGGTCGCCCGCTCGACTGCCCACGGGACCGCGATCTTCCCCTACCTGATGGCGGTGGCGGTGGTGGCCGCCGAGTGCCTCGTGGTCGCGTCGGCGCAATACGGGATCCGCTGGCGCGCGCTCGTCCTGCGGAGGCCCACGGGACAGCGCGGGAGATGAATTCGCACGCGCCGTCATTTTCCACTTGAACCCGAGGGCGAGATTCCTTACAAACCGCCTCGCCTTGCAGGCCCGTAGCTCAGTTGGTAGAGCACCACCTTGACACGGTGGGGGTCACTGGTTCGAGTCCAGCCGGGCCTACCATTCAGTAGGTAATGCGCGGGGTCGTCGGTTACGATGACCCCGCGCACTCTTTTGTGGCTCGGAGGTCGAAAATGGTCGGCTCGGTGCAGGTGACGCTCCCCGATGGCTCGGTGAAGACCGCGGCGCGTGGGACCACCGTTGCCGACTTCGTCCGCGAGGCGATCGGCCCCGGCCTCGCCAAGGCCGCCCTGGCCGCGAAGCTCGACGGCCGACCGGTCGACCTCACGCGCAAGATCGAAGACGACGCCCGCCTCGAGGTGATCACCGCCAAGTCCGACGAGGGCCTCGAGGTGATCCGCCACTCCTCCGCGCACATCGTCGCGTCCGCCGTCCAGCGGATCCATCCCGACGCCGAGGTCACCATCGGCCCGGTGATCGAGGACGGCTTCTACTACGACTTCTTCTTCCCCCGCGGCTTCACGCCGGAGGACCTCGAGAAGTTCGAGGCGGAGATCGCGAAGATCGTCGCCGAGGACTCGCCCTTCGAGCGGACCGACGTCCCGATCGACGACGCGATCGCGCTCTTCCTCGAGATGGGGGAGAAGTTCAAGGTCGAGATCATCGAGGACCTCAAGGCCAAGGGCGAGACGACGGTGGGCCTCTACCGTCACGCCGGCTGGACCGATCTCTGCCGCGGCCCGCACCTGCCCTCGACGGGCAAGGCCCCCGCGATCAAGCTCATGAGCGTCGCGGGCGCGTACTGGCGCGGCGACTCGACCAAGCCGCAGCTCCAGCGGATCTACGGGACCTCCTGGCGCAACAAGAAGGAGCTCGACGAGTACCTCGTGCGCCTCGAGGAGGCGAAGAAGCGCGACCACCGCAAGCTCGGCCGCGAGCTCGACCTCTTCGCCTTCCATCCGTTCGCGCCCGGCGCCGCATTCTGGACGGACAAGGGGACGACGATTTTCCGCCTGCTCGGCGAGGCGATGCGCACCCTGGTGATCCGCAACGGTTACCAGGAGATCAAGACGCCGCTCCTGTACAACAAGGGCCTCTGGGAGACCTCTGGCCACTGGGGCAAGTACAAGGAGAACATGTTCCTGGTGCTCGATTCCGAGACGGGCGAGCACGACATGTCTCTGAAGCCGATGAACTGCCCGTCGCACCATCTCTTCTTCGGGATGAAGCGGCACTCGTACCGGGAGCTCCCCCTGCGCTTCCACACGCAGGACGTGCTCCACCGCAACGAGCCCTCCGGCAGCCTCGGCGGCCTGACCCGCGTCCGCCAGTTCCAGCAGGACGACGCCCACATCTACCTCGCGGAGTCGCAGATCACCGACGAGGTCGTGCGGCTCGTGAACCTCCTCGACCGCTGCTACGACGCCTTCGGCCTGACGTACGAGGCGATGCTCTCCACCCGCCCGGCGGAGCGCCTCGGCGACGACGCGACGTGGGATCGGGCCGAGGCCGGCCTGCGCAACGCCCTCGAGGTCATGGGCCTGCCGTACCGGGTGAACGAGGGCGACGGCGCCTTCTACGGCCCGAAGATCGACTTCGTCGTCTCCGACTCGATCGGCCGCAAGTGGCAGCTCGGCACGATCCAGCTCGACTACCTGGCGCCCGAGCGCTTCGACCTCACCTTCGTGGGCGAGGACAACCAGCCGCATCGGCCGGTGGTGATCCACCGCGCGATCTTCGGCTCCTTCGAGCGTTTCATCGCGATCTGCATCGAGCACTTCGCCGGGGCCTTCCCCGCCTGGCTCGCACCGGTCCAGGCCCGGATCGTCACCGTCAGCGATCGCCAGCTCCCCTGGGCGCGGCAGGTGTGGGAGCGGATGCGCGAGGCCGGGCTCCGGGTGGAGCTCGACGAGCGGAGCGAGAAGCTCGGCGCGAAGATCCGCGACGCCCAGCTCGAGAAGATCCCCTACGCCCTCGTGGTCGGCGATCAGGAGGTGGAGAAGCAGGGGATCTCGCCGAGGCGCCTCGGCGGCGAGAACCTGGAGTTCCACCCGGTCGACGCCTTCATCCAGAGGCTGAAGGAGGAGGGGCGGATCCCCTTCCTCCTCGACGAGAATCGGAAGGCGGAGAGCGGGTCGAACGCGAAGGCAGGTTGACAGCCGACGCGCGTTGCATATTCTCCCCGCCTCGCAGCGGACCCAGCGGGTCATCCGACTCGCGACTTTAGGAGGTTACACCCATTCGGGACGCACGGACGAATCGCAGGATCAGGGCGCGCGAAGTGCGCTTGATCGGTGCGGATGGAGCTCAGCTCGGAGTCCTTCCGATCGAAGCGGCGCTGCAGCGCGCAGCCGAGGACAATCTCGACCTCGTCGAGATCTCGCCCATGGCGCGGCCGCCAGTCTGCAAGATCATGGACTACGGCAAGTTCAAGTACGAGGCGAAGAAGAAGGCCTCGGAAGCCAAGAAGAAGCAGGTCGTCGTCCAGCTCAAGGAGGTTAAGCTCCGCCCCAAGACGGACGAGCACGACTACGACTTCAAGGTGAAGAACGTCCGCCGCTTCCTCGAAGAGGGCAACAAGGCCCGCGTGACCATCATGTTCCGCGGCCGTGAGATCACCCACAAGGAGATCGGCCAGAAGCTGCTGCAGGAAGTGGCCGAGGACGTGAAGGAAGTGGGCGTGATCGAGCAGGCGCCTCGTCAGGAAGGCCGCCAGATGTTCATGATCCTGGCGCCCAACCCGAAGTACAAGGCGCAGCTCCGCGAGCAGGTCCGTCAGACCGAGAAGCCTGCCGCCGCCGGCGAGAAGCCGGCTCCGAGGGCCGAGGCCCCGGCAGGGGCGCAGGTCGAGGCTCCGGTCGAGGCTCCGGTCGAGGCGCCGGTCGAGGCGCCGCCGACGGAGGCCCGGGCAGAAGAGCCCTGAGCCGACCACATTTCAAAGCAGTCACCGCGAGGACGAGTCATGCCGAAGCTCAAGACCAATAGCGGCGCCAAGAAGCGCTTCCACGTCAACAAGAAGGGGACCGTGAAGTTCCGCAAGGCCAACGCCCGGCACAACTTCACGAACAAGTCGCCGAAGCAGAAGCGCCACAACCGCGGCACCTCGACGCTGGTCCCCCAGGACGCGAAGAAGGTGATCAAGGAGCTCTTCCCCTACGGAGCGTAAGGGAAGGTTCCCCCAACAAGCGGACCGGGGCGAATTCGCCAGGTCCCTCGTGACGGAGGCCCGTGGGCCATGCCGGCACGGTGAGGCGCTCGAAGAGAGCGCCGACAGGAGCAGCACATGAGAGTGAAGAAGGGTTTCAAGGCGCGCCGCCGCCGTAATCGCGTCCTCAAGCTGGCCAAGGGATTCCGTGGCCGCCGCAAGAATTGCTACCGCCGCGCGAACGAGGCCGTCGAGCGCGCGATGGACTACGCGACGCGCGACCGCCGCCAGAAGCGCCGCGACTTCCGCCGCCTCTGGATCGTGCGTATCAACGCCGCCGCGCGCCTGAACGGCGTCAGCTACTCGAAGCTGATCGCGGGCCTCGCCAAGGCCGGCTGCGCGCTGGACCGCAAGGTCCTCGCCGACCTCGCGCTCTTCGATCCCCAGGGCTTTGCCGCCGTGGCTGCGGTCGCCCGGGCGTAAGTCGAGAGCAGCTTTCTGGACTTTGGGCGACCTTCGGGAGACCGGGGGCCGCCCTTTTTCTTTCGACGCCCGCTCGGCGGGCGAGGGACGGGAGCCGAAGCGCGATGGAGCTTTCCGGCGAGCAGCAGGCGGAGATCGACGCGGCGCGGGCGGCTGCGCTCCGCGCGATTGACGAAGCAGGGGACGAGCAGGCTCTCGAAGCGGCCCGCGTCGAGCACCTGGGCAAGAGCGGCCGGATCAGCCTCCTCCGGAGGAACATCGGCCAACTCCCTCCCGAGCAGAAGAAGCCCTTCGGCGAGGCGGTGAACGCCGCGATCGAATCGGTGGAAGGCGCTCTCACCCACCGTAGCGAGGCCCTCGCCGCGGCGAAGCTCGAGGCCGAGCTATCGGGTTCGCCCCTCGACGTGACGCTCCCGGGGCGGCCGGTTCGGCAGGGGAGGCGGCATCCGCTCTCGCAGACGATGGAGGACCTCGTCTCGATCCTCGGGCGGATGGGCTTCTCGGTGGCGAGCGGGCCGGAGGTCGAGCTCGACTACTACAACTTCGAGGCGCTGAACTTCCCGAAGAACCATCCTGCGCGGGACATGCAGGACACCTTCTTCGTGGACGACGGCGTCCTGCCGCCCGGCTCCGTGCCGCCGGGTGAGCTCCTGCTCCGGACCCATACCTCGCCGGTCCAGGTGCGGACGATGCTCGAGAAGCAGCCGCCCATCCGGATCATCGCGCCCGGCAGGGTGTATCGCTGCGACAGCGACCAGACGCACTCGCCGATGTTCCACCAGATCGAAGGCCTCTACGTCGCTCGCGGCGTGACCTTCGCCGAGCTGAAGGGGACCCTCGACGAACTGGTCCGCACCTTCTTCGGCCGCGAGGTCCGCACCCGCTTCCGCCCTAGCTTCTTCCCCTTCACCGAGCCCTCCGCTGAGGTCGACATCTCCTGCGTGATCTGCGGGGGGACCGGACGCGCGCGCGGCACGCACGACCTGCACCTCGCCGTCCCGGCGCCGGATCCGCTCCGGCCCTCGCGGTCGGTGGGTGAGCCCGCCGTTCCGCCCCACGGCGGCGATCCCTGCAGGGTCTGCAAGGCCACGGGCTGGCTCGAGGTCCTCGGCGCCGGAATGGTCCACCCGAAGGTCTTCGAGAGCGTCGGCTACGACCCGCGGACGGTCTCCGGCTTCGCCTTCGGCATGGGCGTCGAGCGGATCGCGATGCTGCGCTACGGCATCGACGACCTGCGCCTGCTCTTCGAAAACGACGTCCGCTTCCTCGCCCAGTTCTGACCGGAAAAAGAGCTCATGCGAATCTCGTACAAGTGGCTTGCCGATCTGGTTGAAGAGCTCCCCGACGTCTCCGAGCTCGCCGATAAGCTCACCCACGCAGGCCTCGAGGTGGAGGGGCTGGAGCGACAGGGCGAGGGACTCTCGCAGGTCGTCGTAGGCCAGGTCCTCTCCAAGGAGCCGGTTGCAGGCTCCGACAAGCTGAACCTCTGCCGGGTGGACGTCGGCGGAGGCGATCACCTCTCCATCGTCTGCGGTGCCGCCAACTACGGCGTGGGGGCGAAGGTCCCGACGGCCCTGGTCGGCGCCGTGCTCCCGGGCGGCCTCCGGATCGAGCCGCGCAAGCTCCGCGGCGTCGACTCCGCGGGGATGCTCTGCTCCGCCAAGGAGCTCGCCCTCGACGAGGACGCATCGGGGCTCATGCTCCTCGACGACGCCCTCGCGGTGGGAACGCCCATCGCCAAGGCCCTCGGCCTGGACGACGTGGCCCTCGAGCTCAACGCCACCCCGAACCGCCCGGACTGGCTCTCGCACCTGGGCGTCGCCCGCGAGGTCGTCGCCCTCACCGGCACCCGCCTCGTCGCGCAGCCGGTGGCGGTTCGTGAGTCCGGCGCCGACGCGTCGAGCCTCGTCTCCATCGGCATCGAGCGCCCCGATCGCTGCGGCCGCTACGCCGCCCGCGTGGCCGAGGGCGTGCGCTTCGGTCCGTCGCCCCGGTGGTTGCGCGCGCGCCTCGAGACCTGCGGCGTCCGCTCTCTCGGCAACGTGATCGACGTCACGAACTACGTGCTCCTCGAGACCGGTCACCCCCTCCACGCCTTCGATCTCGATCGGGTGCGGGGAAGCCGGATCGTCGTCCGCGGCGCGCACGCCGGCGAGAAGCTCGTGACCCTCGACGGCAAGGAGCGCACCCTCGATCCCGACGACCTGGTCATCGCCGACGCGGAGCGGGCCCTCGTGCTCGCGGGCGTGATGGGCGGCGCGGACGCCGAGGTCGGGGAGGGGACCACGCGGGTCCTCCTCGAGAGCGCGTACTTCGATCCGGCCGGGATCCGGCGGAGCTCCAAGCGCCACGGACTTCACACGGAGTCGTCGCACCGCTTCGAGCGCGGAGCCGATCCCGAGGCGGTGGCCTACGCCCTGGATCGCGCGGCCCACCTCCTGGGCGAGCTCACCGGCTGCGAGATCCGCAAGGGCGCCGTCGACGTGAGGCCGACCCCCCGCCAGCCTTCGTCCGTGGCGCTCCGGTACTCGCGAGTGGGCGCGCTCCTCGGCGCCGAGGTCGAGGCCCGCGACTCCCGTCGGATCCTGGTGTCGCTCGGCTTCACGCCGAGTGAGGAGACCGAAGAAGGGGCCAACTTCGGCGTGCCGAGCTTCCGCACCGACGTCTCCCGGGAGGCGGATCTCGTCGAGGAGATCGCGCGGATCCGGGGCTACGACTCGATCCCCCCCGCCGTTCCTAGCGCGTCGGCCCGGCCCGCGGTCCCGTCGCTCGACGAGCAGGTCCTCGCCCGGGTGCGCGCCGCGATGTCCGGCTGCGGCCTCGACGAGGTGATCAACCTCTCGTTCGGCGATCCCGAGGACTTCGCCCACCTCGGCGAGGCGGCGCTGCTGCCGATCCGCAACCCGCTCACCGTGAACCTGAGCGCGATGCGGCCCACGCTCCTCGCGGGCCTCCTGCGGAACCTCGCCTTCAACCGCAACCGCCAGGCGGCCGACGTGCGCCTCTACGAGCAGGGCCGCGTCTTCCGTCCGTCCCCTGCGGTACACGAGCCGGTGGACGAGTCGTGGCACGTCGCCGGGGTGATCGCCGGCTCTCGCGCCGGCGGCTCGTGGGCGGCGAAGCCCGAGCCCGTGGACTTCTACGACGCCAAGGGAGTCTTGGAGGCGATGCTCGCCTCCCTCGGCATCGAGCCCACCTGGGAGCGCGGCGACGCGCCTTGCCTCCACCCGCGCAGCGCGTGCCGCGTCTCGGCGAAGGGGCGGGTGCTCGGTCAGCTCGGCGAGCTCCACCCCACCGTCGCGGAGGCCTTCGGGCTCCCCAGAGGGGTCTTCGTTTTCGAGCTCTCGATGGGCAACCTCGTCCACGCGGCGCACCTCCTTCCGCACTACGAGGGCGTGCCCCGCTTCCCCGCCGTGCTGCGGGATCTGGCGGCCGTGGTCCCCTCGGACCTCCCTGCGGAGCGGCTCCGCGGGGTGCTCCTCGGGCCGGCCGGCGAGGGATTGGTGGAAGGGGTCGAGCTATTCGACGTCTACGAGGGGCCCCAGGTCGGCCCTGGGCGCAAGAACCTGGCGTTCGCGATCCGCTACCGGGCCAAGGATCGGACCCTGCGGGACGACGAGATCGACCGGGTCCACCAGAGCCTGGTCGCGGCTCTCGAGCGGGAGGTCGGCGCGCAGCTCCGCGCCTGACATCGTCCGGGAGGACGGGAGGGGGACGTGAGCGAGGTTCGCAAGCCGATGGACCGCCTGGCGCTCTCGGTCGCCGGCGTCGGTCTCGTCCTCTCCTGGGTCCCGTGGCTGGGCCTCGCGCTCTCCGCTGTGGGGCTCGCGCGCGCGTACCACACGAGGCGCCGCGCGAGGATCGGCCTCGCAATGGGGATCGCGGTCTACGGGCTCGTGCTCGGGGCCGTGTTCACCTACCTCTTCCTGGCCTTCCGGCCCAGCGAGGAGACTCCGGTCGAGCGCACCCGCTGGGACGCGTTCGAGCGCCTCTTCCACCCGGATTCGGGTGGCTCGGCGGGCAGCGGCGGAGGGGAGGGGGCGCTGTAAGCAGGCGCATCCTTTGAGGAAAGACCGCACGCTCCCTTGACAGGCGGCCGTTTCGTGCGCGAACCTCGCCCCTTCTCGTGACCGAGAAATCGAGCTCGTTCAACCGGGGAGCCGTGCGCACGCCATGACGAAGGCCGAGATCATCGAGGGGATCTACGAGAAGGTGGGCTTCTCCAAGAAGGAGTCCGCAGAGATCGTCGAGCTCGTCTTCGACACGGTGAAGGAGACCCTGGAGCGGGGGGAGAAGATCAAGATCTCCGGCTTCGGGAACTTCATTGTCCGCGAGAAGAAGGCCCGCCTCGGTCGCAACCCCCAGACCGGCGAGGAGATCGAGATCTCTGCGCGCCGGGTGCTGACCTTTCGCCCCTCGCAGGTGCTGAAGGCCGCGTTGAACGCCGGCCTCGAAGCGGCAGGCGACGTGGCGGCTCGCGCGGACGACTAGCTCCGCCCGGCGAGATTGGCCGGGCTCGTACGATTCGGGCGTCTTCTTCGCTTGACGCCGACCGAGTGGTTCTCTACAAGAGCGCTCGTCGCAAACACCCCAGTTGTCGGGGCGTGGCGCAGCCTGGTAGCGCACTTGCTTGGGGTGCAAGTGGTCGCTGGTTCAAATCCAGTCGCCCCGACCAACGAAGGGCCGGCGTTCTCGAAAGAGGCGCCGGCCCTTCGCCTTTTCGGGGTCTCCCAACGTCCTTCGTCCCGAATTAGTCCAGAGGCTCCTGGATTTGATTTCTTGACGCATCCGCCCCGTCCGGCCAAGGTCGGCGGCCATGGTGGGAGATCTGCCTCCCAGGATCGGTCCACTCCTCCTGCTGCTCGCGCTCGTCGCGGGTTGTGCCGCTCCCCGTGCATCCTGGCGCCAGGGCGAGACCCCGGAGGCAACGGAACCGCCGGCGCCGATCGATCTCGACGAGGGAGGCGGCCACGCCGAGCGAGGCCCCGTCCACGTGGTCGCCCCCGGCGAGAACCTCTACCGGATCGCCCTCCGCTACGGCGTGGACATGGATGAGCTCGCCGATCTCAACGAGATCAGCGACCCCAGGAGCCTCTCCGTGGGGCGGGAGCTGCGGCTCCCCGCGAAGGACCGCAAGGGCGCCCCGTCGGAGTCGGCCGCTTCCACCGCATCCGCGGAGTCCAGGTCGCCCCAGGGGCGCCAGACCATTTCGAAGCAGCCTCCGCTCTCCGGGACCCCTCTCCTGGATTGGCCCGTGAAGGGCGTGCTCTTCAGCCGCTTCGGCAAGCGGGGCGCCACCCGCCACGACGGTATCGACATCGCAGCGCCGGAGGGGACGGCGATCCTCGCGGCGGCGGACGGCGACGTGATCTACGCAGGCGTGCAGCGCGGTTACGGGCGGCTCGTGATCCTCCGACACGAGGACGGTCTCGTGACCATCTACGCGCACAACCGCGAGAACCTCGTCCGGGACGGGATGAAGGTCCGCCGCGGCCAGCCCATCGGAAAGGTGGGGCGAACCGGGCGCGCCAGCGGGCCTCATTGTCACTTCGAGGTCCGCCGGGGGACCACGCCCATGGAGCCCCTGGACTTCCTCCCGCCCTGATGCCCGTTCTTTCGCTCTTGCGGAGCCGAAGGCGGAGCAACGGAAAAAGTGCGTTCGCGCGAAGCGCGGCTGAAGAATTCGGGCCCGCTTCTGCGGGACCGAATTCTTCATACGCTCATGGCCGTTTGACGACCGCCTATCCCCTTGGTAGGCATGCCGCCCGGCCAGAGGGACGATCGACGTCCCGCCGCCGGTTCTCCTCCACCGTGGACCATCTCCTTCAAAGCGCGATCATCTGGTTCGTGCCGGTGCTCCTCTCGCTCACCGTGCACGAGTGGGCCCACGCCGCCTCCGCGAACGCCCTCGGCGACGATACGGCGGCGCGGATGGGCCGGCTCACCCTGAACCCGATCGCCCACATCGACCCGTTCGGCACGGTCCTGCTGCCGATGATCCAGCTCCTGTCCACGGGGACGGTGATGTTCGCGTGGGCGAAGCCGGTTCCGGTGAACCCGCTCCAGTTCACGCGGAAGGTCACGATGCGGACCGGCGACGTCCTCGTCTCCGCGGCCGGCCCCGCCTCCAACCTCGCGATCGCCCTCGGCGCTGCCATAGGCCTGGGCCTCCTGGTCCGCTTCGACTGGGTGAACGAGCCGGTGGTCTTCCTGCTCCAGTCGCTCTTCGGCCTGAACATCGCTCTGGCGGTCTTCAACCTCCTCCCCGTGCCCCCTCTCGACGGCAGCCACGTGCTGCGCGGCCTCCTGCCCCGGCGCTTGTCCATGGCCTACGAGCGCGTTTTCCCGTACGCTCCCATGCTGCTCATGGGGGTGATCTTCTTCGGTCGCGGCCTCATCCACTGGCCGATGGGGATCCTCCACGGATGGCTCTGGCGGCTCACCGCGCTGGTAGCGGGCTAGCACGAGGGCGTCGTGGAAGAGGCAGTCGCTCCAAAGCGCGGAAGAGGGGCCAAGGCCGCTGCGAACGCGGTGGACGGGGCCGATCCGTCTGCGGAGTTCGTCGCCGCGTCCCGCGCCTTCACCCTGAAGCTCCCCAGCTTCGAGGGGCCGCTCGACCTCCTGCTCCACCTGATCCGGGAGCACAAGCTCGACGTCTTCGACATCCCCATCGCGTTCGTCACCGAGGAGTACCTCAAGTATCTGACCCAGATGCGGGAGCTCAACCTGGACATCGCCGGGGAGTTCCTCGTGATGGCGGCGACCCTCGCGCACATCAAGAGCCGGCTCCTGCTCCCGAAGCCCGAGACTCCGACGGAGGAGGGCGAGGAGGATCCTGGCGATCCGAGGGCCGATCTGGTGAGGCGGCTCCTCGAGTACCAGAAGTACCGCGCCGCCGCCGAGGACCTGGCCCGGCAGGATCTCCTGGGCCGGAACGTCTTCACCCGACAGGTCAGGCCGGAGGCGGTGGAGGTTCCGGAGGGCGAGCTGGGCCTGCGCGAGGTCTCGGTCATCAAGCTGATCGAGGCCCTCGACCGGGTGCTGAAGAACCTCAAGCCCGAGAAGCAGCACCAGGTCACGCTGGAGCGGGTCTCGATCGGCGACGCAATCGGTCGGCTGGCCGATCTTCTTCGCGACCGGGAGCAGATCCAGTTCTTCGAGCTCTTCGACGGGATGACCGAGCGGCACCAGGTGATCGCCACCTTCCTCGGCCTCCTCGAGATGGTCCGGCTCAAGCTCGTCCGCGTGATCCAGGAGGATCGCGAAGGCGACATCGCGATCGTCCGGACCGGCGCCCTGGGCGACGAGGGGATCGACGTCCGCGACGACTTCCGGTAGAGGTCCCCCGCGCTCGGAGAGTCGGCCGAGAATCGGCGCCAGACGCCTCCGGCCTCTGGTAGTTTCCACCGGCGAACCATCGAGACGCCCGGAGGTCACCGGGCCCGCGGACGAGAGACCGCGGAAGTGTCCACCGGGCACGAGAGGGGAGGCCCTGCCTTGATCGACGATCGAACCACGCGGAAGGTGCGGGACGAGTCCCTCCTGGGCGATCCCGGTGTCGAGCCAGGCGTCGAGCCCGTCGATCAGCCGGCCGCCGCGCCCTACACCGACGAGGACGCCGCCGCCGTGGTGGACGCGGCCGCCGAGGCGGCAGCGGCGGCCGAGCTCGCCGAGAGCCTGCTCGCGGACGTCGAAGCCGACGCGTCGGCGGCGGGAAAGGCCCAGGCCGTCCCCGAGGAATCCCAGGACGAGCTGGCGACCCCTGCGGAGCTCGAGGCCGAGGCGGAGCGCCTCTTCGCCGAGGCCGATCGCCTCGCCGAGGGTCTCGGCGGCCTCGAGGGCCTCGAAGGAATCGAAGGAATCGAGCCCGTCGAAGGCCTCGACGCGAACGAGATCGCAGAGGCGCTGGCCAGCTCAGAGGGGGAGGCCACGCCGGAGGAGCAGGCGCTCGCGCAGGTGGAGGAGGAGGCCGATCCGGACGGCGAGCTCGCGCCAGCGGACATCGAGGAGGTCGAGGACGACGGCGGCTCCCTGGAGAAGCTCGCCGCCAAGGCCCGCAGGCTCAGCGACGATCAGGCGCGGAACGCGATCCACTCGCTCCTCTTCGTTTCAGACAAGCCCATGGCGGTCGAGCAGCTCCGAGCCGCCACCGGCCTGGAACCGCGGCGGATCCGCGAGAGCCTCGAGGCCCTCGCCGGCACGCTGCGGGAGGGGATCTCCGGCGTGATCCTCTCCGAGGTCTCGGGCGGCTGGCAGCTCCGTACCGCTCCCGAGTCGGCCGACTTCGTCCGGCGCTTCCTCCAGATCAAGCCGAGGCGTCTCACCCGCGCAGCCCTCGAGACGCTGGCCATCGTGGCCTACCGCCAGCCCGTCACCCGGCCCGAGATCGAAGAGATCCGCGGCGTCGACTGCGGCGCGGTGGTCAAGGCCCTGCTCGACTGGAAGCTCCTCAAGATCCTCGGGAAGAAGGACGAGGTCGGCAGACCGCTCCTGTACGGAACGTCTCGGGAGTTCCTGGAGTTCTTCCAGATCAAGGACCTCGGCTCCCTTCCGACGCTTCGGGAGTTCCACGAGCTCAACGAGGAGAGCCGGCAGATCGTGCAGGAGGAGCTCGGCGAAGAGGCCGTTGCGGAGATCCCGGGCATCGTGGCCGAGCTGGCGGACCCTGCGTTCCTCGAGGCGGAGAAGGAGCGCGTGGCCAAGAGCGAGGCCGCCCTGGCCGATCTGGAGCAGGCCATGGCCGACGCGGAGGCGCGTTCGACCGAGGTGGCCGAGACCCTCGCGCCGCCCAAGGCCGCCGACGGCGGAACGGCGGACGAGCCCACGTAGTTTTCAAGCGCGCGAGCCTGTTGTAGGAACGGCGCGCTTTCGCGCTGCCAGGAGACGGCGTTGCTGAAACGCTCTCCCGGGTGCGAGCAGAGAAGAGGATTGAGATGGCTGAAGAGCGGCTGCAGAAAATTTTGTCGCGGGCGGGTGTCGCGTCGCGGCGCGCGGCCGAGGAGCTGATCCTGGACGGGCGGGTCCAGGTGAACGGCGAGACGATTCGGGAGCTCGGCACCCGCGCCGACCCGGCCAAGGACGTGATCCGGGTCGACAAGGCCGTGATCGCAGAGCCGGACGACCTGGTCCACTTCGTCCTCTACAAGCCGGAGCGCGTGGTCACGACCCTCTCCGACCCGGAGGGGCGCACGTCGGTCGGCGATCTCCTCCGGCGGGCCAAGGCGCGGGTCTACCCCGTTGGGCGGCTGGACTACGACGCCGAGGGCACCTTGCTCCTCACCAACGACGGGGAGCTGGCACACAAGCTCACCCACCCTCGCTGGGGCGCAAAGCGCACCTACCTCGCCAAGGTCAAGGGCGAGCCCGCCGAGGCGGTCCTCCAGCAGATGCGCGACGGAGTTCGCCTCGAGGACGGGATGGCGCGGGCCCTGGAGGCCACCTTCGAGAAGCGGACCCCGCGGAACACGTGGATCCGGCTTGTGCTCGTCGAGGGGCGTCATCACCTCGTGAAGCGGCTCTGCGAGGCCGTGGGGCATCCGGTGGTGCGCCTCTTCCGCAGCGACTACGCCGGCGTCGGGGTGCAGGGCATGCAGCCCGGCGAGCTCCGCCCGCTCACGACCCAGGAGCTAAACGGTCTGAGGCGCGCGGTCGCCGAGGAGGCGCCGTTGCCCGCGGGTGGCAGGCCCCGCCGTCGCACGGCCCGCACCCAGGTCGCGGTCCGCGATCCGATCTACGGTGTCGCCCGGCCGGGGGCCTCGTCTCCCCAGCCCAGGCGCTCCACCAGCCGGGCGGCTCCTGCCGGGCCGCGTGGGTCCTTTGCCCCCTCGGGCCGAGCGGCTCCTGCCGGGCCGCGTGGGTCCTTTGCCCCGTCGGGCCGGGCGGCTCCTGCCGGGCCGCGTGGGTCCTTTGCCCCGTCGGGCCGACCGGCTCCTGCCGGGCCGCGTGGGTCCTTTGCTCCGTCGGGCCGAGCGGCTCCTGCCGGGCCGCGTGGGTCCTTCGCCCCGTCGGGCCGAGCGGCGCTTGTCGGGCCGCGTGGGTCCTTTGCCCCGTCGGGCCGAGCGGCTCCTGCCGGACCGCGTGAGTCCGCTGCTCCGTCGAGCCGTGGGGCTCCCTCTGGGGGGCGCGGATTTGGTGCCACGGCCAAGCCCACCGGCTTCCGGGCGGGCCCGGGGAGGGCGCCCTCGGCTTCCGGGCGCAAACCGTCCGCCGGCAAGCCGTCCTCGTCCGCGCGCGGACCGCGAGCGCCTCGAGGACGCTGAAACCCACGGCGAGCGGCAGGGCGGAAGCGCTTCCGCGTTTGACCTACGGTGAAGTGGGGACATAGATTTCCACTTCGTGCATCTTTTCGAGAAGCCACGGCCGGGATTCGCCGGCGCACTCGTCGCCACGCTGGCGATCGCGTTCTCCCCGGGGTGCAGCCGGGATCGCGCCCGCATGCTGTCCGACCTCGAATCTCCCATGGTCAAGGTGCGGGTCGAAGCGCTCGATCTCCTGGCCGAGCGCGGAACCGAGGCGGACCTCCCCGCCCTCGGCAAGGCGGCCCGCGACCCGGCGCCCGAGGTCCGCAGGGCCGCGGCTCTCGCGATCGGCCGCCGGCAGGCGTCGGCCGCGAGCGATCTCCTCGGAGAGCTGTTGGCCGATCCCGACGGCACCGTGCAGGCGATGGCCGTTGCGGGCCTCGCCAGGGCAAAGGGGCCCAAGGCCCGCGCCCACCTCCTGGCCGCCTACGGACGCCGTCCTCCCGAGGTTCGCGCCGCGATCCTGGCTGCCCTCGAAGGCAAGGGAATGTCCGCTGCCGAAGTGATCCACGCCGAGGCGGAGCGGATCTGGTCCCGGAACTTCGAGGCCCTCAGGCGCGGCGGTCCCGGGGAGCGGGTAGGCGCTGCCGAAGAGCTCGGCCGGTCCGGCCGGCCGGCGGTGGTGCGGCTCCTCGGCCCGATCCTCGCCGACGACTCCGCGATGGTCGCCGCCGGGGCCGCCCGTGGCCTCGGCATGGCCGGCGATCCGGCAGCGGTCCCGCTCCTCCTCGCCCTCCTTCAGGATCAATCGCCGCCGGTGCGGGAGTCGGCCGTGAGCGCTCTCGGGAGGCTGGCGGATCCTGCGGCCCTGGAGGCCCTCGCCGAGCTGGCGCGCTCCCGGACGCACATCGCCTCGGTCGCCTCCCAGGCGCTGGTTCGAATCCCCGGCTCGGGCGACTCCTCCTGCGCCGCGGCCCTCGTCTCCTCGAGTCCCGAAGACGCAGCGCTCCTCGCCTCCCATGCCCGCGCCGAGGGCGCGGTGTGCGACCCGGCGCCCCTCGCCGTCGTGATCGCGAAGGGTGGGGCCGCGGCCGTGCCCGCGATCGCGGTCGCGCGGGAGCTCGGGGCGAGGCAGCTCGTGCCGTCGATCCTCGCGCTCGCCCAGGACGGGAAGGAAGACCTTCCGACCCGCCTGGCCGCAATCGAGGGGGTGGGCGCCCTGGGCGACGAAAAGGACCGCCAGGCGCTGCGCCCGATCGCTGCGGCCGAAGTCGACGTGGCGCCGGGCGAAGGGGTCGATCCCTCCCCGGCGGCGGGGGACGACGGCTCCGCTCCGACGGGCGGCGGCGCTGCAGGTGTGGTCCCGGTCGACGGACGGCTGGACGACCTTCTTCGGAAGGTCGGGGCGAATCGGAGCGCCGCAGCACAGGAGCGTGGGGACGACGGATCCGCTGCAGCGGAGCTTCGCTCGGCCGGAGAGCGGCTGCGCGCCGCAGCGCTCCGCGCGATCGAGGGAGCGCCGGGCACCACCCCGGCGCGCGTCTCCCAGGCTGCGACTCAGCCTGCCAACGCGCGCGCCCGGCTCTTCGATGAACGGCCCGAGGCTCGGAGCGGCGCGGCTCGGCGGCTGGCGGAGACGCCGGATCAGGAGGCCCGCCGGATGCTCGCCGCCCTCGCTGCGGAGGACTACTACCGCGAGGTTCGCGTGGCGGCTGCCGCCGCCCTCGAGAAGCTCGGGCCGGAGCCGGCGGCCGCACCCTGATCGAAGCCTCGTGGTCCGGTGCCGACCGAATGGGGGCGCGGAACCGCGCCGTGTGAGCGCCGCAGCCCGATCTCAAAAAAAGCGCCGGACCCTAGGGATCCGGCGCTTCGTTGCGTTCCAGGAACGCCTTTGCGGGCCCAGCTCGGCCCGTGCGCGCTACTCGGCCTGGGCCGAGGGGGCGCTCGCCGGGATCAGCTTCGCGGCCTGGGCCTTCTCCGCGTCGGTGAGCTTGGCGGCGCGGAAGATCCTGTAGCTGGCCTGCTTTCCCTGGATCGTGAGCACGGCCGCCGAGCCGGTGCTGGTGGAGCTGTCGTTCATCGTCCACTCGATGGAGTCGGCGGCGCCGGGGTTGAGGTAGAGGGTCGGGCTGGCCGCGCCCTCGGCGACGACGGTCTTGCCGGCCAGGTCGGCGATCGCAGTGCCACCGGCCTCCTTCACGTTGGCGAAGATGCCGAAGGGGATCGACGCCTGCCCGATCACCTCGTTGAGGTTCGCATCGCCGATGTGCTCCTTGTCCGGCGCGATCACGTCGAGCGCGTGCTCGGTCTCGCCCTTCGGCTGGCCGTGGGCCACGAGGAGCACGGGATCGTTCGCCTCCGCGGCGAGCTTCGCGAGGGCCGCCACATCGCGCTTGAAGTACTGGCAGCCCGCGGCTCCCTCCTGATGGATGTAGCGGGGGTCGTGGTAGCCGGGGAGGGTGACGAGGTCCACGCCGTGGAGGTCCACGTACCGGACGCGGTTTCCGTTCAGCACGTTCGGGTGGTTCTTGTGCACGGCGTTCATCGCGTCCGTGAAGTCGGTGGTGCGCTCGCGATTTCCCGCGATGACGAGCACGGGAAGGCCGCTGTCGGCCACCGCGGCGAGCACGGTCTCGATGGTGGCGCGATCCTCGCCGCTGTAGCCCGCGACGACGATCATCTCGGCGCCGGCGTCCTTGAAGAAGGCGAGGTAGCGCTTCACGTTGAAGAGGTTCTCACCCGAGGCCTCGTTCAGGTTCGCGAGGACGCCGATGGTCCGCTTCGGTTCCGCCTCGCGGTCGCCCTTTACGGTGAGCTTGTATCCGTTCCGCTCGTAGGACTTGCCGGCGATGGTGACGACCTCCGGCACACCGGTGTCGATCGGTCCGACGCAATCGGGCGAGCTCACGCCTTGTGCGCTGGGCGTGGACGCGTCGGCGCGCTTCTCGGCGGCCGCCTTCGCTGCGGCCTCGGCGGTGTTCGAGGCCGCCGGAGCGGGCGCCTCGGGAGCCTTGCTCTCTTTGCAGCCAGTGAGCAGGGAGGCCGTGATTCCGCACACGACCGGGAGCACACGCAGGTTCATTTGCAACCCCTTGAAAAGGAAGGAAGTTCGGGAATCGGAACGGCCCGGAGTATAGGAGCGCCCCCGCTCGGGGAGCAAGCGGGCTTTCCGCTGGCCGGCAGGCCGCGCAACCGACGGGGAGGCGGGCCCCGGAGCGCCCGCAAGTCCGTGGGATTCTTGACATCTTTTGGCGAGCTGATGTCAGATCGCTCCCAGGGAAGGCGTCGAGGAGCGGCTGGCGCAACTCGGCCCGAACCCTGACATCGAAGTCGTAGGTAGCGGCAGGTCGGCAGGCTGCTCAGGGCGTTTTCGGTGGGCAGAAACGCCTCGTCCGGGCAGTTCGACGAGGTGGCAGCAGAGACGGTGAGGCTGGCTTGGAGTTTGCAGCCTTTGGACAACGACGGTCGGGTTGGCGGTAGTCTGGAGTGGGCCGGGGAAGGTCGCAGTTCCAATGGACGAAGGCTGGCCGAAGGAGGGTCGAATGCTCGACGCCTTCATCATCGAAGAGATCAAGCGCCGTGAACGGGAAGAACGCCTCGGGGACGAGGCCCGCCCGGTGATCCAGCTCCCAATCCCGATTCCGGAGGGGCCCTATCTCCCCGCCGGTGAGAGGGAGGAGAGCGAGCCGCAGCGCGGTGTCATCGTCATCGACCTCTGACCCTTCGCGAGCTCCGCGTATCGAAACGCGCCGCCCGCCGATCCCCATCTTGGGGTTCGGTCGGCGGCGCGCGGCGTTTCCGGGTCGGGTAGGGGCGGGTAGGGCCTTGCCTGCCTGCCCGCCGCTGGCTATGTTCGCGCCCTTTTTTCCGAGCCCGAAGGAGGGGCGGCGTATGATCGAGATCGTCAGCGTCCACGCGCGAGAGATTCTGGACAGCCGGGGCAACCCGACGGTGGAGGTCGACGTCGAGCTCTCGACCGGCGATCGCGGCCGCGCCGCGGTTCCCTCGGGTGCGTCGACCGGCGAGCACGAGGCCCTCGAGCTCCGCGACCGCGATGCCGGCCGGTACCTGGGCAAGGGCGTCTCCAAGGCCGTCGCCAACGTGAACGAGCGGATCGCGCCGGTGCTCCTCGGCGTCGACGCCGAAGACCAGTTCGCGGTCGACGAGGCGATGCTCGCCCTCGACGGGACGCCCACCAAGAGCACGCTCGGCGCGAACGCGATCCTGGGCGTCTCGCTGGCCACCGCGCGCGCCGCCGCCCTGGCGACGGGCATGCCGCTCTACCGCTACGTGGGTGGCGTGCAGGCGAGGACCCTCCCGGTCCCGCTGATGAACATCCTCAACGGTGGGGCCCACGCCGACACCAGCGTCGACGTGCAGGAGTTCATGGTCATGCCGGTCGGCGCTCCCTCCTTCCGCGAGGGACTGCGCTGGGGCGCCGAGATCTTCCACGCCCTGAAGACGGTGCTCAAGAGCCGCAAGCTCGCCACCGGCGTCGGCGACGAGGGCGGCTACGCGCCGGACCTCCCCTCCAACGAGGAGGCGCTCGTGGTCGTGAGCGAGGCGGTCGAGAAGGCCGGCTTCAAGCTGGGCGACGAGATCGTGCTCGCCCTGGACGTCGCCGCGAGCGAGCTCTACGACGCGAAGACGGGCACCTACAAGCTGGCCGGCGAGGGCCGGGAGCTCGACCGCGCGGGCCTCGTGGACTGGTACGCCGGTCTCTGCTCCCGCTACCCGATCGCCTCGATCGAGGACGGCTGCGACGAGGACGACTGGGAGGGCTGGAAGCTCCTCACCGACCGGCTCGGGGAGAGCGTGCAGCTCGTCGGCGACGACCTCTTTGTGACCAACGTCGAGCGGCTCCGCCGCGGGATCGACGCAGGCGTGGCGAACTCGCTGCTCGTGAAGGTGAACCAGATCGGCACCCTCACCGAGACGATCGACGCGGTCCGCACCGCTCATCGGTCGGGCTACACCAGCGTGATGAGCCACCGCTCCGGCGAGACCGAGGACACCACCATCGCGGATCTCGCCGTGGCCCTCGACTGCGGGATGATCAAGACCGGTTCCGCCAGCCGCTCGGATCGGGTCGCCAAGTACAACCAGCTCCTCCGGATCGAGGAGGAGCTTGGCGCCGCGGCCCGCTACGCGGGACGTTCCTGCTTCCCCGGCAAGCGATAGCAGTCAGAGCTCGTGAAGAAATTCACGAGCTCTCGCGAGCCGGAGGCGAGCAAACGTAAAGAGGCGCCCTCGCGCACGCGGAGCCGTAGGCGGAGCAACGGTAAGGCGCTATCGCGCGTAGCGCGAGCTGAAGAAGTCGGGCCCGCTTCCGCGGGGCCGACTTCTTCACGCGCTCAGATTCCCGCCACCGACGCCGAGGTGATCGGCCCGACGCCCTCGGGCTCGATGTCGTCCATGAGCTCGACGAGCTCGTGCTTCAGCTTGTCCTTCGCCCGGATCTCGAGCTGGCGCGCCCGCTCCCGGGAGAAGCCGAAGTGCTCGCCGAGCTCCTTGAGCGTCATCGGCTTGTCGCTCATCACGCGCTTCTCGATGATGAAGCGCTCCCGCGGATCCAGGCGCATCAGCGCCTGCTCCACGCGGCTGGTGATGATCTCGCGCTCCTCCGCGTCGGCGAGCTCCGAGTCCTGGCCGGCCCCGGCAGCCGGCACGAAGTCCACGTGGGAGTTCCCGCCGTCCTCGCCCATCGGCGCGTCGAGGGAGAGGTCGCGGCCCTCCATGCGCTGGGTCATCTCCAGGACCTCGGTCGGCTTGACCCGGAGCTTCTTGGCGATCTTCCTGGCGTCCTGTGAGTCCTCGGTGCCCTGCAGCTTCTCGATCTCCCGCTTCGTGCGGGCGAGGGAGAAGAAGAGCTTCCTCTGGGCCTGGGTGGTCCCCAGTTTCACCAGCGACCAGGACTTCAGGATGTAGTTCTGGATGTAGGCGCGGATCCACCACACCGCGTACGAGATCAGCCGGATCCCCTTGTCGGGATCGAACTTCTGCACGGCCTTCATGAGGCCGATGTTCCCCTCCTGGATCAGGTCCGCCATCTTGATCCCGTAGGACCGGTACTCGTACGAGACCTTGACCACGAAGCGGAGGTTGGCGGTCACCAGGCGATCCGCCGACCGTTCGTCGTTCTCGCTCCGGTACTTGCGGGCCAGCGCCTGCTCTTCCTCCTGGGTGAGGAGCGGGTACTGGTTGATCTCCGAGAGGTACATCGCGAGGGAACCCGCGGATGCCGGGAGGGTCGAGAGTCGCATGAGGTTTCTCCGTTCGAGTCCGGTTGCCTGTCTCGTTCCGCTTCGCGGGCGGTTGCCGAGCTGCGTTGCCTTTCTCCTGCGAATGGGGTGCCACGCCCATCTGCCTCCGACGCTCGGAAAGTCGCCTACATGCGTCGTCCGAGTCCTTACATGAGGGTTCCTCAACCGGTAAGGATTACAGCCCCCCGCTGCAAGGGCGCCAAAACGGGAAAGGTCGGGCTGAAAAAAATTCCGGGTCAGGATCAACGATCCCGACCCGGAACCCGGATTGCCGGAAAAATTTTCAGGCGCTACCAGCGGGACCAGAAGCTGCGCCGGCTCGCGATCTGCTCGAGGGCCTCCTGGAGGGCGTAGTCCATCTCTGCCTCCCGGGCGATATCGGTCATCGAGAGGATTCCCTGGAGGCGACCGTCCCTTCCCACCACGGGAAGCCGCCTGACGTTCTCCTCCCCCATGATCCGCACCGCGTCGAAGAGCCGATCCTCGGGGCTGGCCACCTGGACGTCGCTGGTCATCACCTCACGGCACTTCACCATGGACGGATCCCGGCCCTCGGCCAGGATGCGAACGGTGAGATCGCGGTCCGTGATCACCCCGAGGACCCTCCCGTCCAGCACCACGGGAACGATGCCGGCGTCCTGCTCCCGCATCATCCGCGCCGCGTCCCGCGCGGGATCCTCCGGCCGGACGATCTTCGGATCGCGGGACATCAGATCCCGCACCGTGGGACCCTCGTGCTCCCATCGTGACGGCCGAGTACCCCTCGCCCGCGCCTCCTTGAATTCCCGGAAGCCGTAGCCCGACGGGCGCACGCCCATCCGCTCCGACTCCCAGCCCGAGGAGAGGCCGACCGAGCCCAGCATGGAGCCCGTGCCGCTCAGGCCACCGGAGCTCCCGGCGGCGGGGTAGGAGCCCGCGGGCCCGGGGCCCATGCCGCCGTACGAGCCGCCGTATTCCCCGGCGCCGTAGCCGCCGTAGCCCCATCCCGGTGGAATCTCGCTCCCGCGGAACCACCTCGGTCGGTAGCCCCAGGGGCCCTCGGCGCGCCCCGCGTATCGACCTGCCCAAGGGCCCTCGCCCTCGTAGCCGTACCGCCCGTAGGGCGCCGCGCCGTAGCCATAGCGACCGGCGGGACCGTAGCCGTGTCCCCATCGGCCCCGAGCGAACCACGGGCCCTCGCCTCCACCGCGACCCCTTCCGAAGCGCTCCCCCCAGGAGCCCTCGCCACGGCCGAAGCGCCTGCCGCCCGACGGGCCTTCGCCCTCGAAGCGGCCGTAGCCGTAGCGGGGAGGCCAGAAGCGGCCCCGCCACGGCGTCTCGGCCATCTCGTAGGGATCGTAGCCGCTCCACCTGCCCGGGCCCTCCCGCTCGAACCACGGGGGGCTCTCGCCTTCCTCGCCGTACCCCTCGTAGGCCCGGCGTTCGGACTCTCCCCACATGTGCCGGCGGTCGATCTGGTCCCGATCGGTCCTGCGATCCATGTCCCACCGGATCTGGTCGGGGCCCCAGCTCCGCCAGCCCGGGATCCCGCGCGCCATCTCCGGTTCGTTCATGTTCTCGTCCTGGTCGCGAGCGCTTCCGCGTCCATCTCCTCGCCTCTCGTCGTGACCCGCCATGGCTCCTCCTGGCTCCCGGGAGAAGCTAGCGATCGCCCGGCGGGCGTCGACCCGTGAAGTCTGCTTCCCGCCTCCCTCGTCGGGGGCTGGCCGGGGTGGTCGTCCTCCGTCACGGGGCTGGCCGGTTTCCTCGCGAGCATCGGGAGGAGTCGCGCTATCGTCCCGCCATGATCGACCTCTATTACGGCGCGCGCAGCGCCGGCCTGAGGCCGGCCCTCCTCGAGTCGGCGGGCCCCCTCGGCGGCCTCTCCCTCCTGGGCGTCTCGCCCACCCGGCGTGTGGAGGTCCGCGATGGCGCCACCTGGCTCGACGGCGAGCGGATCGGCGGCCCCATGGAGATCTTCCGGGTCCTCGAGACGGGCTTGGGCACGGGCTTCTTCCCGGCCTGGATCGGCTTCGCCTCCTACGAGCTGGCGCGCCACCTCGGCCAGCCCGCGGGCCCGTCCCTCCCGGGGCTGCCGGATGCCGTCTTCCACTACTACCCGAAGGGGATCGCCGTCCGTTCGGGTGAGACGTTGGAGAGCACCGAGGTCCCCGCACGGTCCTTCGAGCTTCCGCCGCTGCCGAGCCTCCGGCCGGCGAGCGATCTCCCCGAGTCGGCGTTCCTCGAAGGGGTCGAGCGGGTCCAGGAGCAAATCCGCGCCGGCGAGGTCTACCAGGTCAACCTCTCGCGCCGCTTCCACTTCCCCGCGCGGGGCGTGGATCCGCTCGCGCTCTACGCCCGGCTTCGCTCCATCAACCCGAGCCCCTTCATGGGCCTCGTAGAGGGAGACGGCTGGGCCATCGTGTCCGGGAGCCCCGAGCGGCTCTTCTCGAGGAGCCCACGAGGGGTCGACGGCACGTCGACGATCCGTGCAAGGCCCATCGCCGGCACGCGTCCCAGGGGCGCGAGCCCGGCGGAGGACGAGGCCCTCGAGGCGGAGCTGCGGTCGAACCCGAAGGAGCGCGCCGAGCACGTGATGCTCGTCGATCTGCTCCGCAATGACCTCGCTCGCGTCTGTGAGCCCGGCTCGGTGGCGCTGAGCGAGGCGTTCACCGTGGAGCGGTACTCCCACGTGATGCACCTGGTGTCCGAGGTCGAGGGGCGAAGCCGGGCGGGGCTCGGAGAGCTCTTCGCCTCCATCTTCCCCGGCGGATCGATCACGGGCGCGCCCAAGACCCGCGTCATGGAGGCGATCGCGGAGCTGGAGCCGGCGCCGCGCGGCTCGTACACCGGCTGCCTCGGCTACTCGTCGGGGGCCGGCGCCGATTTCAACATCCTGATCCGCAGCTTCACCGTGGCGGGGGACGAGGCGTACTTCTCCTGCGGCGGCGGGATCGTCATCGACAGCGATCCCGCCCGGGAGCTCGCCGAGACCGATACGAAGGCGGCGTCGCTCCTCGCCGCGCTGGAGCGCGGAAAAGAAGGCCGGGCGCCGGCGCCGCCACGGAAGGACGCCACCTGGGAGCCGCCGCGCTCGAGGCGCCCGTCCGACGCCCGCGTCCTCTTCGTCGAGAATCGGGACTCGTTCAGCTTCAACGTCGTCGACTACCTGCGCGCCAGCGGGGCGGAGGTCCGGGTCGTCGATCGGGACGAGGCGCCCGAGCTGGATTGGCCCACGCACGTGGTGGTCGGCCCGGGCCCCGGCGAGCCCGCCACGGCGGGGCGAACCCTCGAATGGATCGGCGCCTCCCTCGAGGCCGGGCTGCCTCTCCTGGGCGTCTGCCTGGGGCACCAGGCCCTGGGCGTCGCGCTGGGCGCGCGGCTGGGGAGGGCGTCGCGCCCCGTCCACGGCGTCGCCGAGCGCGTCGCGCACGCGGGCCGCGGGATCTTCGAGGCGCTCCCGTCGCCGGCTTCTTTCGCCCGGTATCACTCGTTGTCACTCCACGAGCTCCCGCCCGGTGTCGAGCTCGAGGCGTGGGCGGAGGACGGGAGCTGCATGGCGATCTCCGCCCGCGATCGGCGCGCATGGGGCGTGCAGTTTCACCCGGAGAGCATCTTGTCTACACACGGGATGGAGCTCCTCTCCGCGTTCCTGGAGCTGCGCGCGTGATCCGGCTGGTGAACGGAGAGCCGGCGCCGCTGGCCCTCGGGAGCTGGGCGCTCCACGGGTACACCGCGTTCACGGTGCTGCGGGTGGAGTCGGGCCTGCCCGTCCTCCTGGAGCGGCACCTCGAGAGGCTCCGGCGGCACGCGGGCGCCATCGGCCTGGCTTGGCCGGGTGACGAGGCAATCGAGGCCGATCTGCGGCGGCTGGTCACCCTCGGCCCGCGCCTCCTGGCCAGGCTCGCGGTGGGCGACGGAGCGAGGCTGGCGGAGGCGAGGCCACTCGTGCCTCCGAGCGCGGCCGACTACGACGCGGGTGTGAACGCGGTGTTCACTGGAATCCGCGTCCATCCGGACCTCGGCCGATGGAAGACCGGGAACTTCCTTCCCTGCCGCCTCGCGATGGAGGCGGCCCGCCGCGAGGGCGCCTTCGAGGGGCTCCTCGTCGATTCGGAAGGGCACGTGGTGGACGGCAGCCGGACCAGCCCGCTTTTGTATCGAAACGGTGTGCTCACCGTGCTCGAAGGCGGCCTCGAAGGGATCACCCGCGAGGAGGTCGCTGACGAGGCGGCCCGCATGGGGCTCGAGGTTCGCAGGGCCCCGATGAAGCGGGAGGCGCTCGACGGGCAGCTCCTCCTCGCCGGGACCGGCGTGGGGCTCGTCCCCGTCGGCCTGCCGATCGAGGAGCCCTTGCGCTCGCTGATCGCAAGGTTTCGCCTCGATCGCTAGGTGAGCCCCGCGGGGACCGTCGATAAACGCGCCGATCGCCGTCCGTGGTCAGCTTCTCCCCATGGCGATGCGGTCCTACTGGAAGGGCTCGATCAGCTTCGGGCTCGTCAACATCCCCGTGAGCCTCTACCTCGCCGCCCAGAGCGAGCGCGTGTCGTTCCACCTGCTCCACGAGAAGGATCGGGGCCGCATCCACTACAAGAAGGTCTGCGAGCTCGACGGCGAGGATGTGCCCCAGGAGGAGATCGCCAAGGGCTACGAATACGACAAGGGCGCGTACGTGACGATCGACGAGGAGGATCTCGAGTCGATCGACATCGGGCTGCGCCACACCATCGAGATCGTGCAGTTCGTCGAACAGGACGAGATCGATCCGGCCTTCTACGACAAGCCGTACTTCCTCGAGCCCCTCGCCGGGGCGGATCGCGCCTACGCGCTCCTGCGGGCGTCCCTCGCCAAGAGCGGAAAGGTCGGGATCGCGCGGATCGTGTTCCGCGAGCGCGAGAGCCTCGCGGCCGTGCGCCCCCGAGGCGAAACCCTCGTCCTCGATACGCTGCGATTCGCGTCCGAGATGAGGGATCCGGACGCTCTCCGTCTGCCGCGGGGCGAGGAGGCGGAGCCGTCCGACGAGCAGCTCGACCTCGCCGCGATGCTCGTCGATCGGCTCTCCGCGCCGTGGAAGCCGGAGCGCTACGTCGATCGGTACGACGAGGCCGTGATGAGGATGATCCAACGAAAGCTCGAGGGTCTGCCCGCCCCCGAGCGCCCCGCGCTTCCTGCGCCCGGCGCCGTCGCAGACCTCGCCGACCTCCTGCGGGAGAGCCTCGGGAGAGAGAAGGAAGAGAGGAAAAAGACGAAAGAAGCCCGAAAAATCAAAGAAAAGAGGCCCGCGAAGGGCGAGAGGGCCGCTCCGAAGCCCCGCCAGGCGGCGCGAAAGGTGTCTTCCAAGACAAAGTAGCGCCGCCATCGCACGACCCCCTCCGTCGTGCCGCGGATCGCGTATCCTGCCGCCCATGCAGATGTCCGGCGTCACCCCCAGACTTCGGCGGCTGGAGCTCGAAGCGCTCCTCGAGATCACCGAAGCCGCGACCAGCCACCTCGATCTCGAGGAGCTGCTGCACGTGGTGGTGAACCGGATCGCCGCCGTGGTCCCCGTGGATCGCTGCTCGGTGATCCTCGCGGATCAGGGCTCGAACCAGGCGCTCGTGATGGCGTCTCACGACGTCCCCGAGCTGCGCCGCCTGCCGATCGATCTCCTGCGCTATCCCGAGCTCCAGCGGGCCATCGAGTCTCGTTCGCCGGTGATGATCGACGACGTCCGCTCCGATCCGGTGATGGCCGAGGTCCGGCCCCTGCTGGAGACCGTGCCGGTCTCCTCGCTGGCCATCGCGCCCCTGGTGTCGAAGGGCGACGCGTACGGCGTGCTCTACCTGCGGCTCGCCCGTGACAGGGCGTTCGGTCCCGACGAGCAGGCCTTCGTGAGGGCGGCGGCGTCGATCATCGCCAACTCCGTCCGCAACGCTCGGCTTCACACCAGCGTGCGGCAACGGCGCGACGAGCTCGAAGCTGCGTACGAAGAGCGCTACCGCGAGCTCGACGCCGCGAACGAGCAGCTCAGGGAGACGAGCAGGCTCAAGGACGAGCTCCTCGCGATCTGCTCGCACGACGTCCGAGCGCCGCTGAACGTGCTCCTCGGGCACACGCGCCTCCTGCTCTCGGCCGGGATCGAGCCGGGCCAGCGCCGGAGCGTGGAGGCCATCGAGCGCCAGGCGATGCGCGTCCTCCAGCTCGTCGAGCAGATCCTCGAGACGGGCCGAGGCAGGCGCGAGAGCTGGCAGCTCTCCTTCGCGTCCGTTGATCTGGCCGCCCTCGTTCGGCGGGTGGTCGACGATCTGACCACGCTGGGGGCGGAGGGCTCGGTGTCGCTGCGGTCGGAGGGGCACGACACCCTCCTGGCCGAGGTGGACGAGAGCGCGATCCGGCAGGTCCTCGAGAACCTGATCTCGAACGCGATCGCCCACGCGCCGGAGGGCACGGCGGTCGAGGTGGAGGTCTCCCTCGACGAGGCCGCCGGCGGGCGCGCGCGGATCGAGGTGCGCGATCGGGGGCCGGGCATCGCCGAGGCCGAGCTTCCCCTGGTGTTCGAGCGCTTCCGGAAGGGCGACAAGGGCGCGGGCTTCGGGTTGGGCCTCGCCATCGCCAGGGAGCTCGTGGAGCACCACGGCGGCGACATCTGGGTTCGGGCGCGGCCGGAAGGGGGTACGTCGTTCGTGTTCGCCGTTCCCCTTCGGGCGCGGCGTGCGGGGAGCGAGGGAGACAAGCGGCGGCTGCTGGTCGTCGCCGAGGACTGCGAGATGCGCGCCTCCCTGGGCGAGCGGCTCCGTGAGCGGTACGCCGTCACTCTCGCCAGGACCGGAGGGGAGGGGATCGCCCGCGCCAGGGCCCTGCTCCCCGACGCGGTGCTCGTCGACAGCGATTTCCCGGAGGGCAGGGCGACGGCCTTCGTCCAGCAGCTCCGGAGCCACCCCGGCCTGGGCGAGACCCCCGTCGTCTACCTGGGACGGACCGACCTGGCCCAGAGCGTCTCGCTGGAATCGGTCGTGGACGGGAGGCGAGGGATCTTCGCCGCCGCCGACGACGATCTGCTGCCCTTGCTCGACGAGCTCGTCACCTCGAGACGCGTCGGCTGAGAGCTCGTGAAGAACTTGCTCCCGCGCCGCGGGGGCGATTTCTTCACACGCTCCGAGCGACGTTTCAGCGGCGAACGTGCCTCCCCGCGTAGGGGACGAAGAAGCGCTCGAAACCGTAGCGTCGCAGCTCGGCAGGCGGATCCTCCCAGCAAAGGAGGTTCTCGTAATCGAAGTGGCTGCACGCGCATTTCCAGCACGACGGGCAGATCTTCGACGGATGGGAGGCCGCGCAACCACACCAGGCGGAGTGGAGGAGATCCATCGGCTGGCGGCAGTGAGGGCAGCTGGCCGGAAAGCTTCCTCGTTCGGGGATCGCGCGCGCCAACGCCATGGGCATCTCCTCGCTCCGTCGAGCTTCGGCGTCGGAGCATTACAGGACCGAGGGACGGCTTCGACCGCGCGCTTTCGCGTGACGTCCAATCCCGGACGGAGGCAGGGGTCCGGCGACGGCGGTCCCGTTTGCCGGTACCGATTGCCCCGAAAAGACCGGGTTCCTAGGTTTGGAGGCGCGGCATTTTCGTGGGCGCGCTGCAGAGCCGAAGGCGAAGCAGACGCGCTGGGGATTGCGATGAGGGGGAGCCTCCAGACCGAGGAGATCGTCGAGTTCCCGGTCGACCGCCGCGGGTTCTTGCGCAGGGAGTGCGCTGCCTGTCACAGACAGTTCAAGCTGCGGCGATCCGGCGCCGACGCGTCGATCGTCCTCCGCCGAATCATGAAATCGCTGCCTCACGTGAACGAGCAGGAGATCCGCGCGGCGATTTCGCAGCGGATCTGCCCCTACTGCGCCCACCGCGCGGACGGCGACGAGTGGTGGACCGACGAGCAGAGGGTCTTCCTGGGCAGGATGGCGGCCGCCATCGGCGAGGAGGTCCGTTTCGAGCAACTCCGGCACGTCGAGCGTACCCTCGGGCAGAATCCCTACCTCACGTTCCTTCCCGTGGCGCCCGCGCCCTTCGAGGGCGCGTCGCGGACCGAGTCGGACGACATGCGGGTGATGCCCCTCGTTTGCTGCGGCGAGGAGGTGAAGATCCGCGAGTCGTGGACCGGCTCGATTCGCTGCCCCTTCTGCGGGATCGAACATGCCACCGAGCCCGTCCAGCCCCCCGCCGACCCCGACTAGGCCTCTGGCTCTCCGGGCCTGCCTGACCGCCGCGCCATTGGCATCGGTCCTGGGGGCGCTGATCCTGGTGGCGCTGACCCTTGGGGCGCTGCCCCTGGTGGCGCACGCCCACGACCTCTCGGGCCCCGAGCTCGAGCAGAAGGCGAGGGCGATCGGCTTCGGCGACTCGATCCGGCTCGGCATGGAGCACATCTACACGGGCTACGATCACCTGCTCTTCCTCGCCGGCCTCGCGATCGCCGCCCGCGGGCTGCGCGGGATCCTCCGGCCGATCACCAGCTTCACGCTGGCCCATTCGATCACGCTCGCCCTCGCCGCCCTCGGGATCCTGGCCGTTCCGAGCCGCTTCGTGGAGCCGGCGATCGCCGCGTCGAACCTCTACGTGGCCTTCGAGAACGTGGCGCGTCCGTCGCCCGTGGGCCGGACCTGGCTCACCTTCGGCTTCGGGTTGGTTCACGGCTTCGGCTTCGCGGGCGCCCTCGCCGAGCTGGGCCTGCGGCGGGACGCCTTCGCGACGACCCTCGCCGGCTTCAACCTCGGCGTGGAGGCGGGCCAGCTCTCGCTCGTGCTCCTCGCGATCCCCTTGCTCGCGCTCGCCCGGCGCGCCGCCTGGTTCGCCCCGGTGGCGGTGCCGGTCGCCTCCGCGACGATCGGCTTCTTCGGGGCGTACTGGCTGGTGGAGCGGATCCTCGTCGGCTGAGAGTTCGTGAAGATATTCACGAACTCTCGCGAGCCGGAGGCGAGCAAACGAAAAGGAGCGCCCTCGCGCGAAGCGCGAGCTGAAGAAAGCGGGCCCGCTTCGGCGGGGCCGATTTCTTCACACGCTCTGACGGCCGCTCAAAGAGGCGCGTCTGCCGAGCCG
Source organism: Vulgatibacter incomptus (assembly GCF_001263175.1). GTDB lineage: Bacteria > Myxococcota > Myxococcia > Myxococcales > Vulgatibacteraceae > Vulgatibacter > Vulgatibacter incomptus. The sequence goes on from NZ_CP012332.1 coordinate 1,148,893, forward strand.
CCGGAGGAGAGGCGGGCGCGGCGATCGACCTCGAGGGCGAGGAGGCCGTCGATCAACATCGCGGATTCCTCCGCACCGGTCCGGTTCAGCTCGCAGACGAAGGCGGTCTCGGGATCCGAGAGGCGCCTCGAGAGCTCCGCCAGGGCCGCGTAGCGATCGGCCGAGGCCCGGGTCTGGGCGAGCGCAAGCTCCAGCGCCTCGTCCAGTCGATCGATGATCGGCGGGACCGGCGCCAGCCTCGGGACCGCGAAGAGGGCCGCGAGGCGCCGCTCGATCCGGGAGCGCCGGGCCTGCGCCGAAGCCGAGAGCTCGGTCAGCCTCGTCGCCAGCTCCGGCGACGCCACCTGCGCAACGGCCTCCGCCATCCCCTCGAGGAGCGTCTCTGCGTGTCGCTCCGCGCGCCATTCGAACGACAGTCCCTCGGTCAGCCGATCGCCCATCCGTCTCCTCCGCCCGTCGTTCTTTCTGCTCTCGATAGCAATCCACGGGCCCACACCGCGGTAGTCCTTCCCCGGCGCCGTCGGTGCGGTCGCCGGGGCGGATGGGACCCTTCCGGTGCGGAAGACTTCTTCCAGGCCGGGCGCCCGCCGTCGCCTTCCGACCTGCGGACGTCGACCTTCCGGCGAGCCGGAGGCGAGCAAACGAAAAGGAGCGCTCTCGCGCTTCGCGCGGTTGCACGGGCGTCGGCCCGCAGCCACCTTGCAGCTCGCGGAGGAACGATGGTGGATCGGAGGATGCGCTCGCTGGACGAGCTCGTCGGCGTATTCGGCGCCCTGGCCCACGCCGCCGAGCTGGGGGCGTCCCGCGCCCGCCGGGCGACCGATCCGATCCTCCGTGCGCGGTGGCTGGCCATCGCAGCCGCGCGGGCGGAGCATCGGGAGCGCGTCGCCGCTCGGATCGCGGCCCTGCGGGGCGCGAGGCCGATGCGGCCCGGTGAGACGAACGAGCCGGGAGGCGAGCTCGCCCGCCTGCTTCGCGCCGACCTCGCCACGTCCCACGCCCTCGCTGCCAGATGCCGCCGGGTGGCCCGCCTCGCGACCGCGGTGGGGGATCCGGAGAGCGGGGCCCTGCTCGAGAGGCTGGGGGCCGAGGCGCTGGGGCATGCGGCCGAGCTTGCCCGGGCCCTCGCCCTCCACTATGCACGCGAGGCACGAGCCGCGGCGCAGTAGGGGGCCGAAACAGTTCCCGACGCGTGCGAAGGCTTGCTTCTCCGGGGCCGCTTCGACTATCTTGCGCGCCCCGTCGACCCAACCGGGTCTGCAGGGCAACCCAAGTCTCGATGTTCCCGCCAGAGGCGTGGAACCTCTCGAGGGAGCGATCCATGAGCAAGATTCGCGGCAAGGGCCTTCTCGGCGTCAAGGTCGGCATGACCTCGATCTTCGGCGAGAACGGCGATCAGATCCCCGTCACCGTCGTGCGCGCCGGCCCCAACACCATCCTCGGCGTCAACGCCCTCGGCGACGGCAACGGCACGAATCTCCGCGTCGGCTTCGGCGAGAAGCGCGAGAAGCTCGTGAACAAGCCCGAGATGGGCGTCTTCAAGAAGGCCAACGTCGCTCCGCTGCGGTGGGTGCGCGAGTTCCGCGTCTCCGAGCAGGACGCCGAGGGCATGGAGGTCGGCACCAAGCTCGGCGCCGCGCTCTTCCAGGTCGGCCAGTTCCTCGACGTCTGCGGCACCTCCAAGGGCAAGGGCTTCGCGGGCGTGATGAAGCGCCACAACATGGCCGGCCAGGGCGCCCGCGGTTCGCACGGTGTCCACGAGTTCCACCGTCACGTCGGCTCCATCGGTCAGCGCAAGACGCCGGGCCGCGTGTTCCCCGGCAAGCGGATGCCCGGCCACATGGGCGTCGATCGCGTCACCGTCCGCAACCTCCAGGTGATCGGTCTCGACGAGACGCAGAACCTCCTCCTCATCAAGGGCGCGATCCCGGGCCACAACGAGGGCCTCCTGATCCTCCGGCCGGCGGTCAAGGCTCCCCGGGCCAAGTCGGCCGAGGCTGCCAAGAAGCCGGTGAACCCGATGAAGGCCTCGAAGGGCCGCGGCTAAGCCCGGGATTCCTTCGCGGCAAGCGGCCGGCGCCGGGCTCGTCCCGCCGCCGGCCGTTTCGTTTCTGCCAACCGGGAACGCTTGCCGGTCGGAGCAGCTTCGAATCGGATGCCTGGAGCGCGGCGTTCCCCTCGGCTACCCTGGGATCTCCAGGCTCATCGAGGGGGACAGGAGTCCATGGAAGGCCGCGAGTTCAACCCGTTCATGTCCGTCGCGCCCGGGTGGGCGGCGCTCGCGATCCTGCTGGTCCTCGCGCCGTTTGGCTGTCGAGTGGAGGCCCCGCCGAGCCTGCCTGGCTTGGGCGACGCGTGCGACCCGCGGCTCCCCGACACCTGCGTCGGCAGTTTCTGCCTGCCCCTCGACGGAAGCGGGATCTGCAGCCGTGCATGCGACGACTTCGACTCCGAGTGTCCGTCGGGGATGACGTGCCAGGTCGACGCCGAGCAGGGCGCCTTCGTCTGCAAGCCCGGGTTCCGCTGCTCGAGCGACGAGAGCTGCCCTTCGGGGCACCGCTGCGACACCGATCGGCGCATCTGCTTCATCCCGGTCCAGAGGGGGCTCTGCGCGCCGTGCACCGCCGACGCCCAGTGCCCGGCAGGCGGAGTCTGCTTTCGCGCGAAGAGCACCGGCGAGCGGTTCTGCACGAGCCCGTGTGGACCGGATGTCGCCTGCCCCGACGGTTATCGGTGCATCGGGGACCAGGGCAAGGGCCAATGCGTGCCCCGGGCCGAGACCTGCTACGCCGGGAAGCCGCTATGCGCCCCCTGCAGGGGAGACGTCGAGTGCGGAAGCGGCAACGCACGGTGTGTGAATAATGTTCTCACAGGTGAGCGGTTTTGCGGACAGGGCTGCAACCCGTCGTGCGTGTGGGACGAAGCCCGGCGGGAGACGGTCGATCGGGAGACGCGGCAGCCCTGCAGGAGCGGCTGTCCGCAGAACTTCAGCTGCACGCAGACGGGGGGCGCGAACGACCCCTACCAGTGCGTGCCGAACAGCAACACCTGCATCGGCTACTGCGTCGGAGGCTCGGCCGCCCGGGAGATCGCCGAGTGCGGACCCGGCTACGAGTGCGATCCCCGGAACAACACCTGCGTCCCGGCGAGCGACGGACGCGCGTGTGCGCCGTGCACGGATGACGACAAGTGCAATCCTCCCGGCAACGAGCATGGCGCCTCCTGCATCTCGAGCGGCTCGACCAGCTCCGCGTTCTGCGCGCCCCCTTGTATGACGGACGCCGATTGCGCGAATGCCCTCGGGATCGGCTTCGCGTGCATGGAGGTGGAGGGGAAGCGCATGTGCGCACCGCTCAGGGGGAGCTGCAAGCGGGGCCTGAAGCGCCTCGGAGAAGACTGTTCCAAGAACGGCGAGGCGGACTGCATCGCCGGCGTCTGCCTGCGATACGGTGACCTGGGCATCTGCTCGGGGCCATGCAGGGCCGACGCCGATTGTGGCGACTCGCGATACCAGTGTTGTCCCACCACGCCGGACGGCACGAGCTACGATTGCCGCGCCTCGACCTCGGAGGAGCAGGGCGGCGTATGCGTGCCTCGCGGAGGCACTTTCGGCGACGATTGCGAGCCCGGTCGTCCGCCGTGCCGCGACGGCTACTGCCTCGACATCGGAACTGCGCGCCTCTGCACTGCGGCGTGCGGGCGCGCCGAGGATTGCGATTTCGCTTCGGGGACCTCTGGCGCTTTCTGGTGTCAGGACGCCGAGATGGTGGACGAAAACGGAGAGCGCGAAGGTCAGGTCAAGGTCTGCTTCCCGCGTGGTGGCGGCGAGCTCGGATCCGATTGCTCGTTCGGTCCTGCTGCCTGTGTCGGCGGCTACTGCATCAAGAAACGCAGCGGAAACGTCTGCACGCAGGCTTGCAGCGACAAGGAAGCTCCTTGCCCCGAGGGCTGGGCCTGCGAGCCGCACCAGACGGTGAATGGGAAAGAGTTGAACGTCTGCGTTCCGGGCTGAGAGTTCGTGAAGAAGTTCACGAACTCTCGCGAGCCGGAGGCGAGCAATCGAAAAAGAGCGCCTCTTGCGCGTAGCGCGAGATGAAGAATCGCTCCCGCGAGGAGGGGGCGAATTCTTCACACGCTCTGAGGCCGCGCTACCGCCGTCGGAGGGATTGGACCATGCGGCAGCGGAACCCCGCTTGAACCTCCAAACGACCCGTGGTAGCAAATTCAGCCTCCCCATTTGGCGACCGTGCAGAAGAGCACGTCGTCTTTCGGAATTTGGAGTCGGCTTCATGTCGTGGCCTTCTCGCGCTCGTTCGTCTGCATCGGCACGCCTTCGTGCGTCGGCGGTCGTGGCGCGCGAAGGCGAGCGGCGCGTTGCGACGGCCGATGGGGCGCGAGACGGTGAGGGGTGCACCGCGTCCTCTGGCGGGACGAACGGCGGCAGAACCCTTGAGCTGCCCCGGCTCTCCATCGTGGCGGGGCTCGTCGCGGCGACCTGCGCATGCAGCGATCCCAAGCTCCAACGCGCACCAGACGACTTGAGGGTGGTCGCAGGCCCGAAGACCGTGGACGAGGGGCCGCCGCGGGTGGAGATCGCCGACCCGGAGATCGATCCCAGCGATTTCCACGTGAACCGCCCGACGCACTGCGACACGTTCCGGCAGGAGACCCTCGCGAAGGTGGACGTGCTCTGGGTCCTCGATCCGTCGCTATCCGCGGACCGCGTGTCCCAAACGATCGCGCCTGGGGTGCACGCTGTCGCCACTGCGCTCGCAGGCGCCGTTCCCCCGGTCGATTTCCGCTTCGGCTTGATCTCGGGCGACGTGAGCGACGGCAGGGCTGGGGCGCTACGGGGCGTGCGCGACGCCGCCGGTACCATTTCCCGGTTTGTGGCGTGCGATAGCGAGCTTGGCTGCAACATGGGCTCTCTATCCGATACGGTCGACGCCTTCGTCAGGGCCATGGTCGGCAACGCCGGCAGCGGCGCGATGGGGAAGGGTCTCCTTGCCGCCTCCCTTGCGGTGGCGGATTCCGAGAGGAACAAGGGCTTCATCCGCAATGAAGCCGCTCTCCGCGTGATCTTCCTGTCGGCGGAGGACGACACCTCGTGCCGTCCTTTCGTCGACGCGACCGTAGAGGCGGCCTGCACCTCCACCCGGACCTGCCGCTGTGCGGACGATCCCGAGTGGGGTTCCGTCGATTACTTCGCTCGCTTCTTCGCGGGCCTGAAGGGCTTCGGCAACGAAGGCTCGGTGCACGTGGACGCCGTGGTCGCCCAGGGCCACGACGAGCTCGACATCCCGGGTGGCGTTCGCTCCGAGGGCTGCAGCTTCGACCCGGATCGGCCCTGCGCGGTGCCCGGCGCCGACGGCGCCGAGTGCGCCTTCCACGCTCCGCGCTACCTCTCCCTCGCCCAATCGACGGGCGGCGTCGCTGCCGACCTCTGCAACCTCCAGCCGGAAGATTTCAACCGCCTGGGCACGTCGGTTTCGGGCGCGCGCAGGGAGTTCCGGCTGACCCGGGTGCCGATTTCTTCGTCGATCGAAGTGGTGGTAGTGCCAAACGATCCCGTTTCGTGCAATCCTCCGTCCTCCCCCTGTTTGGACTCCGGACTCGAATGCGTCCGGGGGCGCTGCGCCCGGAAGGTGAACGAGCGCGGCGTACAGGACGATGGTTGGCAGCACGATTTCTGTCTGGGCGAAGGTGCCGAGAACGTGATTCGATTCAATGGCGGGTCGATGCCGGGTAAGCTGCAGACCCTCGAGGTCTGCTACGACGTCGACGTAGATGCCGATCTCTCACAGTGCCGGTGAAAGGCGCGAGGCAAGGTAACAACTCTCCATGGAAAGATTCGTGAACCGGAGCCTGCTCTCTCTCTTGACCGCACTTCTCGCCGTCGCCGTCGTGGCTCCCGACCTCGCTCGGGCCGACGACGTCGTCGAGAAGGTGGTCGTCCGCAACCGCAAGCACAGGGTCATGGATGCGCTCGAACTCAGCCCATCCGTCGGCTTCTCGGTGACGAACCGGTTGACCTCCCAGACCAACTTCCAACTCGGAATCGCGTACAACTTCTCCGAGACCTTCGCCCTCGAGGCCCGCGGCGGCTACGCCCTCGGCGGCCTGACCTCGGTCGGCGACGACGCTCGCGCCAGCAGGAAGACGAACCCGTTCACGACGAACGAGAAGCTGGTCGACGAGTTCCAGGATCTCTGGCGCCTGCAGTGGCAGGCCCTCCTGATGCCCAGGTGGACGCCGATCTACGGCAAGATCAACCTGGCCACGGAGCTGCCCATCCACTTCCAGGCCTACCTGACGGCCGGCGGCGGAGCGGTCGGGCTGACCCAGGATTCCGTCCTCTACTGCCAGCAGTCGCTCTCGGGCAGCGAGGAGAGCGCCAAGACCGGCTTCGCCGACGTGTGCCCCGGATTCGCCAACGAGACCCGGGCCGACTGGGCCATCGCGGGCGGCGGCGGGTTCCGCTTCTTCGTCACCGACAGCGTCCTGCTCCGCATGGAGATCTTCGACATCGCGTACCCCGACACCTACCGGAAGGGAATCGATCGGGGTAGGGCGGCACGTGAGGTCATGGGCGCTGCACCGCAGGAAGGCACCGTGACCAGCGCCGGCCTGACCAACGTCCTCTTCTTCAACCTGGGCGCGTCCGTCGTCTTCTAACTGCGAGCTCGACTACCGATGAAGACCTATCTGAATCGAATCCTCGCCGGGCTTTTCGCCGCGGCGCTCCCCACCTTCGCACTCGCCGAGGACGCGGGCGTTCCCGCCGGCTTCGTCGAGGTCTCGGACAACGTGACGAGCGACAACCTCCGTCTCCATACCGTGCAGCGGAAGGAGTTCTCGGACGGAGGCCGCCACGAGGTCGTCCTCTATCCCGGGATCGTGCAGCTCAACACCAAGTTCACGAGCCACGCGGGCTTCGGCGCCCAGTACGTCTACCACCTGCACGAGAACTTCGCCCTCCAGGCGATGGGCCAGTACTTCTGGCACAACCAGCAGGTGGGCTTCGTGGGCGATCTGAACACCCGGGCCCAGCTCACCCCGGAGGCTGCCACCGCGCTCACGCTGCAGTGGGCGGCCACCGGCGGCTTCGAGGTCGCGCCGATCTACGGCAAGTTCTCGTTCTACGAGGGCGCGATCGGGCACTTCAGCATAGTGCTCTCCGGCGGCGCCGGCGTCGGCGGGACCCGGATCCAGCTCCAGGACAACCCCGAGCCCACCTTCGGCGACACGGGCATGAAGTTCGTCGGCCAGGTCGGCGCGGGCTTCCGCGTGCGGCTGAACGAAAACCTCCTCGTTCGCCTCGAGTTCCGCGACCTCGTCTACACGGCCAAGGTCGACCGGATCAATGGCTGCTCCGCCGCGGACCTCGACGCCATCAACCGCGGGTCGGGCTCCGTCACCGGGAGCTGCAAGGAGGAGAAGTTCTCCGGCAGCGATGCCAATGCGCAGAAGACCATCGCGGGCGAGCTCGTCAAGCAGCCCAGCTCGGACGTGCTGAACAACCTCGGCGTCTACGGCGGCGTCTCCTACACCTTCTAAGCACTCGAGGATCGGACTCAGATGATTCGCAATCTTCGCACGACCATTTTGGGCCTCCTCGCCGCCGCGGCCCTGATCCCGGCCACCGCTGGGGCACAGGCCGACCTGACGCCGGCGATCCGGGCGTACAACGAGAACCGCTTCGACCAGGCAGCGGTCTTCCTGTACGACTTCATCGCGCAGAGCGGGGAAGACGCTAACCGGGCCAAGGCCGACTTCTTCCTCGGGCAGACCGTGGAGAAGATGGGCCTCTACCAGAGCGCGCTCTTCTTCTACTCCGAGATCATCAAGGCCGGACCGTCGCACCCCTTCTACGTGCCCGCGGCCGAGGGACTCGTGGACGTCGCCGAGGCGCTGCAGGACGACATCTTCATCCCCGTGCTCCTCAACAAGGAGTACAGCGACGAGTTCCAGCGGATCCGGCCCGAGTACCTGCACAAGATCAACTACATGGTCGGCATGGTCTCGTACCGCGCCGGCCAGCTCGAGGACGCGGAGGCCTTCCTCTCGGTTGTTCCGCCCGAGAGCGCCTACTTCGCTCGCGCTCGCTACCTGCTCGGGATCGTGGAGGTCCAGAAGGGCCGCCAGGGCGGGACCGAGGAGTCGATGGATTCGGCGACGCGCCTCGCCAACGACTACTTCAAGCAGGTGCTCGGGCTGCGCTCGACCATCACGCTCAAGTACACGGATCTCTCCGAGCTCCGCGACCTGTCCCGCATGGGCCTCGCCCGCAACTTCTACGGCCTCGGCCAGTACGCCGACGCGGTGAAGTACTACGAGGAGGTTCCCCGCTTCTCGCCCTACTGGGATCAGGCCCTCTTCGAAAACGGCTGGGCCCGCTTCCAGGACAAGGACTTCGGCGGCGCGCTCGGCACGCTCCAGGCGCTCCACGCCCCGCAGTTCGCCGGCTCGTTCCAGCCGGAGTCATGGATCCTCAAGTCCACCATCTACTACCAGGCCTGCCTCTACGACGAGGCCAAGGAGACGCTGGAGACCTACAACACCAGCTATCCGCAGATGGTGAAGCAGATCCAGCCGCTGGTGGAGTCGGATCGGGAGTTCGCCGATTTCTACTCCCTGATCACCGACACCAAGGACCGGCAGAAGATGCCGCGGGCGATCTACAACTACCTCGCCGCCAACAAGCGGGTGCGTAGCTTCCGCAAGTACATTTCCTCGCTCGAGACCGAGAAGGCCACGATCGAGTCCGTACCGGCGTTCCGCACCTCCTCGCTCCGCGGCGTCCTGATCGAGATCGTCGATCGCCAGAAGAACATGCTCGAGAGCGTCGCCGGCAAGTTCGTGAAGGGCCGCCTCGAGGACGCCATGGCAGTGGTGAAGGGCTTCGAGAGCCAGGCCAAGATCATCCGCTTCGAGACCTCGAAGGCCGAGAAGAAGCGCCTGGAGTCGGGCGTGGACTACGCGCAGGCCCTCGGGAATCAGAACCTCGAGCGCCCCGTGATCCCGGCCGAGGACTGGGAGTACTGGAATTTCCAGGGCGAGTTCTGGATCGACGAGATCGGCTTCTATCAGTTCACGCTCAAGTCCGGGTGCATGGAACGCCAGGCCGAGTGATTCGGAACCGCTAGCGAGCACCGGCCCCGGTTCGCGGGCCCCACTCTCAATTCCCGGGCGGCCCATGGCATGCGCCGCCCGTGGAGGAATCTGATGAAGGCATTGTTTCGTGTGCTGACGATCGCCGTCGGCGCGGCGACCGCAGCGGCACCTCTCGTGGTCCACGCTGCGCCGCCGGCCAAGACCGGAGCGAAGGCGGCGGCCCCCAAGGCCAACGCCAAGGGCGGCGCCTCTGCCGGAAAGGCTGAGGAGCGTCAGACGCCCGCATCCTTCGGCGGGGGGCCCCAGCTCGACGAGAGCAAGCGGACCGCCGCCGCCGACAAGAAGCGGGACGAGGCGATCGCGGAGCTCAAGGAGATCATCCCCTCCATCGAGACGGGCGATCAGAAGAGCGAGCTCCTCTTCCAGCTCGCCGAGCTCTGGATCGAGAAGTCCAAGTACGTCTACTTCGGGGAGTTCGCCGTCGCGGACGAGAGGTACAAGACCTGGATCGAGTGCGTGAACGAGGAGGGTGAGAGCCACTGCGGCGTCGAGCCCAAGGCGGACAACCACCAGTCCGAGCTCTACCGCACGGAGGCGCTCCGGCTCTACGAGCAGATCCTCAAGGACTCGCCGACCTATCCCCGCAAGGACGAGGTGCTCTTCGCGCTCGCGACGAACCTCTACGAGAAGGGCGACAAGAACGGCGCGATCGAGCGGCACCGCGACCTGGTGACGCAGTACCCGAACTCGCGCTTCGTCGGCGACTCCTACATCGCGATGGGCGAGCACTACTTCAACGCCAACGATCTCGCGAGGGCGGAGACGGCCTACAAGAAGGCCCTCGAGTCCTCGGTCAACGAGCCGCGCGTCTACAACTTCGCCCTCTACAAGCTGGGGTGGTGCGCCTACAACGCCGGCGAGTACACCGACTCCCTCAAGAAGTTCCAGGAGGTGGTCGACCGCTCCGAGGCCCAGCGCACGAAGAACGAGGTCGCGCTCAAGGGCGAGGCCATGCGCGACATGGTCATGACCTGGCAGTCGCTGGGCCAGGTCGAGGAGGCGAACGACTACTACAAGCGGAAGACCTCCAAGGCCGGCGCGCGAAACTACTTCTCGATGCTCGCCAACCGGTACTTCTCCGACGGCAACAACGACCTGGCGATCCGGGCGTTACGCCTCCTGATCGACGAGGAACCGTACGATCCGCGGAACCCCGAGTACCAGTCGAACATCGTCCGGTCCTACGAAGGTCTCCGCCAGCGTGACCGCGTCGTCGCCGAGATGAAGGTCCTGGTCGCGAACTACAAGCCGGGCTCCGCCTGGTCCGTCGCGAACAAGAGCAACCAGGCCGCCCTCGCGAACGCGTACGATCTCTCCGAGAGCGCGATGCGCGAGCTCGTGACCCAGTACCACCAGGAGGCGCAGAAGACCAAGGAGGTCAAGACGTACCGCCTGGCCGCCGAGATCTACAAGGAGTACCTCGACTCCTTCGCGGAGAGCGACAGCGCCTACAACCTCCGCTTCTACTACGCCGAGATCCTCTGGACCCTCGAGGAGTGGGAGAAGGCCGCCGAGCAGTACGAGGTGACCTACGACAAGGATCCCAACGGCAGCTACTCGAAGACCGCTGCCTACAACGCCCTCCTCGCGTACGAGAAGCTCATCGCCATCGACAAGGGCGAGCTCGAGCGCGGCAACCTCCGCGACGATCAGAAGGTCGACGAGAAGAAGGGCAAGGGCAAGGACGCGAAGAGCAAGAAGATCATCGCGGTCACCATCGACAAGAACACGAAGGAGGAGGCGATCCCGAAGTGGGAGACGAAGATGATCGAGGCGTGCGATCGCTATGCGCTCATCGCCGCCGCCGATCCCCGCCTCGCCGCCGACGAGATCAACGTCCGCTACAAGTCGGCCTTCATCTACTACGATCGCAAGCACTTCACCCAGGCCGCGAACCGCTTCGGCGACATCATCCTGAAGTGGCCCGACGACGCCCAGGCCCGCAAGGCGGCAGACCTCTCGCTGAACATCCTCGAGATCCGTGAGGAGTGGTCCGACCTCGCGCGCCTCTCCCGCGCCTTCTACGGCAACAAGAAGCTTGCCAAGCCCGGCGAGAAGTGGACGCAGGAGCTGGCCAAGATCATGGAAGGTGCGCAGTACAAGTACATCGACCTGATCGTCTACCAGAAGGAGAAGCGCTCGGAGGAGGCCGCAGGGATGTTCCGCGACTTCGTGAAGGAGTTCCCGAAGTCCGACTACGCGTCGCAGGCGCTCCTCTACTCGATGGAGATCTACACCAAGGCGAACAAGCTCGATCAGGGCATGGCCGTCGCGGAGCAGCTCCTCACCGAGTACCCGACCAGCCAGCACCGCCCGGCGGCGATCTGGTCGCTCGCCAAGTTCAACGAGCAGACCGCCGACTTCACGAAGGCCTCGTCCTACTTCCTCCAGTACGCGCGGGAGTGGGAGGAGAAGGTCGGACTCCGTCCGGATCCGGCTGGCGACCCGAAGAAGAAGCTCGCGCTGAAGAAGCCCGAGGACGTGATCAAGGCGAACGGCGACGAGGCAGCCAAGGCTTCGGACGCGCTGTTCAACGCCGCGCTCTGGACCGAAGGCATGGGTGACTCCGAGAGGGCCATCGCGCTCTTCCGGGAGTACGCCGAGAAGTACTCGACCGTTCCCAACGCCGAGTCTCCGGTGAAGATCGCCTTCCACATCGCCGAGATCCACGACCTGCAGAAGGACTGGTCGCGTGCGGAGAAGGCCTACGAGGACTTCCTCAAGCTCTACGAGAAGCGGGCTTCCGCCGGCGAGATCTTCTTCGCCCGGTACAAGCGCGCCCGCGCCCTCGAGCACCTGAAGCGCAAGGACGAGGCGATGAAGCTCCTCGAGGTCTGCGCCAAGGAGTTCCCGAAGGTCTCCGAGGCCGACCGCGGCAAGTCGGACTACCGCGACGCCTACGCCTACTCGCAGTTCTCGCTCCTCGAGCCGAAGTGGAAGGCCTACGTCGCGATCAAGTTCGACAAGGTCAAGACGCTGAAGACCGCGCTCCAGGCGAAGATGAAGACGACGCCGACCATGGAAGCCGATTTCCGGAACGTGATCGCCATCGGCTCCGGCGATTGGGCCATCGCGGCGCTGACCCGCATCGGCATGATGTACCAGGACTTCTCGCGGAACTTCGTGGAGTCGCCGGATCCTCCGGGCCTCGACTTCGACCAGCTCGACCTCTACCGGGCGGAGCTGGAGAACCGCGCCTTCCCGCTCGAGGAGAAGGCGATCGAGGCCTACGAGATGGCCCTGGCGAAGTCCTACGAGATCGGCGTGTACAACGAGTACACGTTGGCGGCCCAGGACGCGCTCAACCGGTTCAAGCCGGGTGAGTACGGCGAGGTCCGGCAGGTGGCGTACACGGGCTCGGAGTTCTTCTCGCGGGCGTCCGCCGCTCTCGAGGCCTCGGCCTCCTTCGGCTCGGCCCTCGAGGCCAAGGCCAAGGACGGCGCAGTCGCCGCTCCGGTCGACGCCGCAGAAGGCTCCGAGGAGGCCCCCAAGGCCCAGGAAGTGGCGCCCGCGAAGAAGAAGGGCGTCCTGATCATGGACAAGGCCGCGGCCAAGTAGGGCTCGCTCAAAGTCGCGGGCAGGCGCATCTCGATGCGCCTGCCCCCAACGGGACGAAAATGTTCAATCGCAAGATTTTGATCGTCGCTGTCGCCGCCGCGCTCGTGTCCGCCTGCGCCGGGGCCCCGACTCCGCCTCCGAAGCTCCTCGAGCAGGTACAGCTCCGGGAGGAGACGGGTGAGGAGCTCTTCGCCAAGGGCGTGGAGGCCATGAAGGCCGAGCAGTGGGACGCCGCCAAGGAGGCCTTCGCGAAGGCCGCCGAGCGGGATCCCAAGCTCGCCAACGCTCCGTACAACCTGGGGATCCTGGCCGAGAAGCAGGGCGACCTCGCGGGCGCCGAGGCGGCCTATCGGGCGGCCCTCGTGGCGGATCCCGCCCACCGGGGCGCGAACCTCAACCTGGGCCAGGTCTACCGGCTGCGGGGGGCTCTCGCCGAGGCGGCTGCGCTCTACGAGAAGGCGCTCGGGGCCAACGAGTTCGACGTCGACTACCTCAACAACCTGGCGGTGATCTACCGCCTGGAGAAGAAGTACGACGCGGCCGTCGGCTCGCTGCGCAAGCTGCTCTCGCGTACGCCGAAGAACCCCGAGGCCTACAAGAACCTCGGTCTGGTCTACCTGGATCAGGGCAACTACCGCCTGGCCGAGTTCGTCCTCGCCGAGGCCCGCAACCTCGACGACAAGGACGCGGGCGTCGCCAACAACCTGGGCATGATCGCCGAGCACAACGGCGAGCGTCGCCAGGCGCTGGGCCTGTTCAAGCGTGCGGTGGAGCTCGATCCGGCTTGCTACTCCTGCCGGATGAACGTCGGCGCCGCTGCGCTCGCGTTCCGCGACTACCACGCGGCGCACGAGGCGTTCAGCACGGCGGCCGGCCTCGAGCCCAACGCCTACGAGGCCCACCTGATGAACGGCTTCGCCCTCCAGGGTACGAAGCAGGCGAAGGAGGCGGCGGAGGCGTTCGACAAGGTGCTCTCGCTCCGCCAGAACCAGCCCGACGCGCTCTTCGCCCTCGCGGACCTCTACTACGGCCCGCTGGCTGACCTGAATCGGTCGAAGGGACTCTTCCAGTCCTACGTCGCCTCGGGCGGTCCGAAGCGGGACGTCGCCCAGCAGCGGCTCCAGATGATCGACATGAAGATCCAGGCCGGTGCGACCAGCGCCGAGGAGGAGAAGGCCAAGCCTGCGATCCGGAAGTCGAAGGGCGGCGGCACCAGCATCGAGGACATGGACTTCATCCCCGATGGGGCTGGCGACGAGGACGACGCAGGGGTGGCAGCGCCGGCTGGCGACGCTCCTGCCGCGCCTGCCGAGGATGCCGACGGGGCAGGTGAGGCCCCCGCCGGGGCTTGACGCCCGGATGCCCCCGCCGTGATGATTCTCGGCGGGGGTTGGCAGAGGTAGCAGGCACGGGTACACTGGCCGAAATCAATCGATTCCGAGTCATCCGAGCGAATCGGAAGGCTATCATCGGAAAATCCCGGGACCGCCGTTGCCGAGCGGGCGGCCTTCCGGGCGACCTGGGTCGGGCTCGCACTGGCGGGCCCGGCGGTGAGCGAAGTACGGAGGCTGCAATGAAGCGGTTCGTGATGGGAGCGATGCTGGCGATGGGAGTGGTCGGGTCTGCCGGCACCGCCTTCGCGCAGGATCGAGTCATCCAGGAAGAGGATCGGGTCGTCTACAAGCAGAAGACGGTCGTCGACTTCAACGACGTCACGCTGGAAGGCCAGCTCGCCAAGCCCGAGAGCACCTACATGATGAACCGGCGCGGTTCGAACTTCGACTCGCTGATCAAGCTCCGGCAGAACTTCGTGCCCGAGCTCCAGAAGAGCGTCGACAACCTCTGAGAAACCGACCCCCGCGCACGTTGCGGGGGCTCTTTGTCCAAGCGGTGCGCCAGGACGCGCGCCAGAACCCCGTGCGCGAGACGAGGGGCTAGATGAGCGATTCTAAGAAGGCTGGATTGATCCTGAAGATCACGGGGCCCGACGGTGGAAGCCGCGACGTCGCGGTGGACAAGGAGTCCCTCACGGTGGGCTCCGGACCGTCCGCAAACGTCCGCGTCGAAGACCCCTCCGTCTCGAGCATCCACCTGATGATCAAGTGGGAGGCCGGTGCGGTCCACGCGATCGACCTGGGCTCCGAGAGCGGCACCCGGTTCAAGGGCAACACCATCGGCGATCCCACGGCCCTCCAGTCCGGCGACGTGGTCGAGATCGGCAAGACCCGGATCTCCGTCTCCTTCGGTTCCGCCCATGCGCTGAAGGTCCCGCCGTTCTCGGGTGAGAAGGGCGCCAACGCCGCCGCCGAGAGCGCCGCCAAGAACGCGAGCCGGCCGAGCGGCAAGAGCGGCTACCTCCTGGGCGGCATGCGGGGCCGCAACGCCTCGTCGCTCTTCTACGAGGAGCTCCCGGCCGAGCAGCGCGCCTCTTCGAAGGAGCGGGCCCTCGACATCGCGATGATCTGGGGCGACACGATCATCGAGGCCGCGCAGTTCCAGTCGGGCCAGGTGACCGTCGGCGGCGCCGAAGGAAACCAGTTCAAGGTCTACATCGAGGGCGTCGACAAGCACGTCCTCGCCACGATCAACGGCGACCAGGCCACGCTCGAGGCGCCGGCCGGCGGCCAGATCCTGGTCCGCCGCAAGGGCAGGGACGAGAAGGCGGGGACCTCCGTCACCATCGGCCTCGAGGATCGCGCGCGCATCAAGCTGGGCGCCGTGGAGTTCGTCGTCCGCTTCATGAAGCCGGACGAGAAGACCAAGTCCGGCTTCTTCGAGGGCATGGACCTGTACTTCACCAAGATCCTCTCGATCTCGGTGATGGCCTGCATCGTCCTCCTCGCGGCCCTGATGATCACGCCGATCTCGAACGACCTCCTCGCCGAGGATCTCTTCAAGAACAACGCGCGGATCAGCCAGATCCTCCTGCATCCCCCGAGCCTCCCCAGCCGAAGCTCGACCTCTCCGGCCTCAAGGAGGGCGAGAAGGCCAAGGACGAGGAGGGCGCCTTCGGCAAGAAGGAGGAGAAGCAGAAGGAGGCCGATCGCTCCAAGGACGGCTCGCAGAAGGTCGATCCCAACAAGCGTGAGGAGGACCGCAAGAAGATCCTCAACGCGGGTCTGCTCGGCGCCATGGGCGCGGATGACGGCGCGGCCTCGAACATCTTCGGGCCCGGCGGTCTCGGCGGCGGCATGAACAACCTCATGGGCGGCATCACCGGCGGCGCCGGCCAGGGCGACGCGCACGGCGTCGGCGGCCTCGGCTCCCGCGGCACCGGCCCCGGTGGCGGCGGCCAGGGCCTCGGCCTCGGCGGCCTCGGCACCAAGGGCGGCGGTCGCGGCCGTGGCGGCATGGGCAACATCGACCTCGGCGGCCGTGGCAAGGGCACCACCCGGATCATCCCCGGCAACACCACGGTGGTCGGCGGCCTCTCCAAGGAGGTCATCGGCGAGGTGATCCGTCGGCACTGGAACGAGATCAAGTACTGCTACGAGAAGGAGCTCCAGAAGGATCCGAACCTCCAGGGCAAGGTCGCCATCACCTTCACCATCGACGGCACCGGCGGCGTGTCCGAGGCGGCTGCGTCGCAGGACACGGTCGGCGCGGGCGGCCAGGTCGGGCAGTGCATGGTGCAGCGGGTCCGGCGCTGGAAGTTCCCGGAGCCCAAGGGCGGCGGCCAGGTTCTCGTGACCTACCCCTGGGTGTTCCGCGCGGCGGGCGCCGACGACTAACGGCGATTCTCTCAACGGATTCGTAGCAACCCTTTGCTACCTCAACCTCGCAAGGCAACGACTCGAGCTATGAAGCTACTTCGGTCCTTCCTCTCCGTCGCCGTCGCCGCCGCGGTCCTCGTGCCCGCGCTGGCGTCCGCCGAAACTCCTCTCTCCGGCGTTCCCACCAAGATCCGTCGCGGTTTCTTCACCGAGACCAACATGGGCGCGTTCTTCACGGTGGGCGGCGACAGCGGCGTCTCGAACGCGCAGGTCTACCTGCAGCTCGGTGTCGGCTACGATCTCCTCGCGATCGACGACCACTTCCTCGCGGTGGGTGTTGCCTTCTCGCAGGGCGCGTCGTCCGGAACCTGCTACGGCAACCGCGACGGGACGGCCTGCCTCGACTCGGCGACCGGCGAGGAGCTCGGTGACAACTGGTCGGCCCAGACCCTCGAGGCGAGCGTGGTCTACGGCTACCAGGTCGCGCCGCGTCTCCTCCTCACGGCCCGGGGCCTCGGTGGCGCTGCGTTCCTCGAGCCGATGGCCTTCTCGGACACCAAGAACCCGGTTCCGCTCATGGGTGGCGGTATCGGTGCCGAGTACGCCACGCAGTTCGACCACTTCTCGCTGGGCCTCGACGTGACCGGGAAATACTTCCTGGGACCGAACGTGCTCGGCTTGGCCATCGCGCCTCGCGTGAAGTACACGTTCTAGCAACCGCCTGGCGGCAACGATTCACGAGAAGCCCCGACCCATGGAGCACCCATGGGCTCGGGGCTTTTCGTTTTCGTGCTTCGCTCGAGACGATTTGTGTAGGTAGAGGTCACGGTTCGTGTCGATTGTCGACTTGTGGTGGTCGTTCGATTTTGTGATGTGCGTTCGCACTTGAGGTGATCTGGTCGGCCCGGTCCGCACATTCTGGAATCGAACGGACGTCGGGGAGGAGGGCGGCGATGCGACGCGCATTCATTTGGCTGATGTTGCTCGGGTGGTTGGGGGCGTGTTCCTCGGAGGCCGGCCCCGCCAGAGGGGAGTTTTCGGATTCGGACGCCCTCGACTTCGGGAAGGTCGTCGTAGGCAACAGAGCCGCGAAGGTCGTGACCCTCTCCAATCCGGGCAGCGATCTGGCGGAATTGAGAGCCGCGAGCGTCCCTGCCGGCTACGAAGTGCGACCCACGGCGCTGAGTCTTGCGCCCGGTTCGGCTGCCGAAGTGGAGGTCGTCTTCTTCCCCGATCGGTCGGCGCGCTTCGACGGCACCCTGACGTTCGCCCAGGGTGGTGCCCCGCGCGCCGATATTGGGATCGAGCTGCGCGGCGAGGGAATCCACGGCGTTGAATTCCCCCCTTCCCTCGATTTCGGCGTAGTTGGATTGGGCGAAACCCGGACACTTCCCGTTACGGTCTCGAGCACGGTGGAGACGTCGATCTCTTTCTTCGTCTCGATTGACGGCGAGACCGGTTCCTTCCGGAGTGGAAGCGAGGTGGTGGAGCTCGCTGGCGGGGAGAGCCGAACGATCGACGTATCGTTCTCGCCGTCGGTCGAGGGCGCCCACACCGCTTCGCTCGTGCTGCGTCCATGTCACATGTGCCACAGCATGCGGATCAAGCTCATGGGCTCGGCCGGCCTAACGAAACTTCTCGCCGATCCGATGGCCATCTCGTTCGGGACGGTGTTGAGAGGGCGATCCAGAAGCGAGTACTTCGGCATCCTGAACGTGAGCGATCTCCCGGCGACGGTTTCCGCAGTCGTGTTGGTGGGCGATCCGCGGGATCCCGCGGCGGGCGGGTCCGTTCCGTCCGAGTTCTCGCTCGTCGGCATCGACGGTCCCTTCGAACTGGCGCCGGCGGCGAGTGTCCCTGTGGAGGTCGTCTTCCACCCTTCGCTCCAATCGGAAACCCGTAGTTCCAGGTCCGCGAGGGTCCAGGTGTTGGGGCCGAACAGCGAGCTTCTTTTCGAGGTCCGGTTGAGCGGGTGGATCGCGGGAATCAAGGTGATCTCCGATCCGCCGAACCTGGGCTTCGGACTCCAGGCGAGGGGAATCGACGCACGGCAGTCGTTCGTGCTCCGGAGCGCCGGGGATTCCGCCTCGATCGTTCTCGACCGGCCCATTCTCACGGGGCCCGGCGCGGCCAACTACCAGGTGACCGCCGCCGACGAGTCGCCGCCTCCTTGGCGCCTGGACCGCCAAGAGACCTTTTACTTGAGCTTTCTAGGCGACAATGTCGGGGAATTCCCCGTGGAGATCTCGTTCCCGATCAGGGTCGACGACGCGACGTCGGAGGAGCAGCCGTTCGTGAAGGTGGAAGCGACGGCGACGGTCGTGGATTTCCCGCCGTGTGAGCTGGAAATCGCGGAGCCGTCGCTGCGCTTCGGTGCGGTGAAAGTCGGCACGATCGTGACACGGCCGATCGTGATCACCAACCGGGGAGCGACGACGTGCCCGATCGTCAAGCTGGCGCTCGACCCGAATGGTTCGAGCGCTTT
The DNA here is from genome assembly GCF_001263175.1 of Vulgatibacter incomptus. GTDB lineage: Bacteria > Myxococcota > Myxococcia > Myxococcales > Vulgatibacteraceae > Vulgatibacter > Vulgatibacter incomptus. The sequence goes on from NZ_CP012332.1 coordinate 1,167,823, forward strand.
CTCGAGCACGACCCTGTGGCCCGGCCTGCTAGCGCCAGGCGAAAGGCGTGCGGTAGCGACTCGCTACACGCCGACCGAGCTCACGGGAGTCCAGGACCGAACCAGCCTTTTCGTCTACCACTCCAACGAGGAGACGTCCACGGCCGTGGTGCCGATCAGCGGCCTCGCGACGGAGTTCGGCCTCGTAGCGGAACCGAACATCATCGACTTCGGCTGGGTACCGTCGGTTCAGTGTCCGCGGGACGCCATCAAAGCCTTCACGATCCGGAACGGCGGGGCTGAACCTGTGAAGATCACGGGGATCACGATCGCGGCCGACGGTTCTCAGCGATTTGCCGCACGGGCCGACGAGAACCTCCCCCTCACCATCGAACCTGCGCGCTCGAAGAGCTTCTCAGCGTCGTACCGGCCCCTGGACTATTCCCACGACATCTGGACGATTGAGATTTGGCTGGACGGTGTCGACGAGCCATTCGTGGTCGAGGCCCGGGGTTGGAGCGATGATGCCTGTGGCCCGCTGTGCTGGTGGCCGTGGGCGATTTGCCCCGCGGCACCCCAATCGGTGGTGGTGAACACCCGGAGCATTCTCTCCGGCGATGCCTACAGCCCCTCCTGCCGTGAGGCCACCTGCGAGTGGCAGCTGCTCAGCGCTCCAATAGGCTCGACCGCGCGGATCGCGGGGGCTGGGTGTACCCCGTCTTTTTCGCCAGATGTAGTCGGGACGTACAAATTCAAGTTGGCGGTCACAGACGAGCTCGGGACCCGCGGTTTCGATTGCCAACACGAGCTCACTGCGGAGCCGATCGATGCCATTACGGTTCAGACAGTCTGGGACGTCCCCGGTGACATCGATCTCCACCTGTTGAACGAGGGCCTAGCCGACCGGCGGGACCCGATCAGTTGGGATCGCGATCCCGCGGACTGCTTTCACCGCAATTGCACCGAGGGCAACCGACCGAGCCCCCTCTGGGAGGGCGACCTCGAGATGACCGCCAGCCTCGATCGGAACGACCTCGCGGGAACGGGGCCGGAGACCATCCACATCCCTGTTCCGAGCGTGACCCACTCCTACGCCATCGGGGTCTACAACCGCGGCAATCGCGGCACGCCGGTGAACGTGGTCACCAACATCTACTGCGGTGGCACGCTGGTACAAAGCGTACCCACCGTCTTCACGAACGTCGCGCAGTTCAAGGTGATCGGCAGCATTCGGTATCTGGGAACCACGTGCACCTTCACTCCGGACGGAACCCTCTGGTCCTCCTACTACTGACTCTCTTCTCGCCCCGGACATGAGCGCGTGGCGGGCCGCGTGAACGTGGGGCCATGTCCGAATCGGAGACGGGGCGAACCTGGAGCCGATTCTTCGCAGGGGGCAGGAGCATCGTCGCAGCGAAGTGATCCCGGCGGGCATCAATCGGACATGGGTGGAGCGAACGGAAGCTTCGGAGGAGGAATCAAATGCGACGCATCTTCTTTTGGCTGATGCTGCTCGGGCTTCTGGGTGCGTGCACCGAGACGCATTCCGTCGACGATCCCGGGACTGTGTTGGTCGATTGGAATGCCCTGGACTTCGGGCAGGTACTCGTAGGGACCCGGTCCACGCAGGTCGTGACCTTCTCCAATACGACCGGCGCGCTGGCGGAGGTGAGGGTCACCGGGAGCCCTGTCGGCTACGAGGTGCGGCCCTCGATCTTGAACGTCGAGCCCGGCTCGCGTTTCGACGTGGAGATCGCCTTCCTCCCGGCTCGTGAGGCCCGCTTCGACGGCGTCATCACGTTCTCGGTGGACGACGGCACCGATCGAGCGGAGATCGGGATCGACGTCCGCGGCGAGGGGATCCAGAGGGTCGTGGAGGTGGTCGAGGCGCTCGACTTCGGTTTCGTCGCCGTCGGCGAGACGCGGACCCTCCCACTCACGATCTCGAGCATCGTAGAGAAGGCGATCACCCTCGCCGTCTCGATCGAGGGAGGAGCCGATGCCTTCGTGAGCGGAAGCGGAGTCGTGGAGCTCGCAGGCGGCGAGACCCGGACGATCGACGTCTCCTTCTCGCCCTCGAACCGGGGCGCCCACACTGCCTCGCTGCGCTTTCGTTCGTGTGAGAGCTGTCAGGCCGTGAGCGTTCGGCTCACGGGCTCGGGCGGCTTCGCGCACCTGCGCTCCCGGCCGCCGGCCGTCACGGTGGGGACGGTCCGACCAGGATCGTCTCGAAGCGCCACCTTCGGAATCGAGAATGCGGGTGATTTCCCGGCGACGGTCTCTTCCGTGACGCTGGTGGGAGATCCGGAGCGGGATCCAACGGGTGGCCTGGCCGTACCCCGGGAGTTCTCTCTCACGGGCGTCGTCGTACCTTTCGAGGTGGCGCCGACGGCAATTTTCCCAATGGAGGTCGTCTTCCACGCCGCCGCCCAATCCGAGCCCAGGAGGTACGCAAAGGTCCGGGTGATGGGGCCGAACGACGAGGTCCTCGTCGAGGTTCCGGTGGACGGGAGGAGCGGCGGCATCGAGGTGATCGCCGATCCGGTGGTGGTGGACTTCGGCAGGCAGCCCAAGAATTTCGCAGCCAAGAAGATCTTCGTGCTCCAGAACGTCGGCGACCCGGTCTCGATCCAGCTCTTCCCACCCGAAGAGGACTCCAACTACACGGTTGTCGCCGCTGACGGATCGCCGCCTCCCTGGACCCTGGGAGATGGCCCCATGGGCGTCGAGGTCACCTTCGAAGGCAGCGAGTCCCAGGACTATCCCGCCGAGCTCGTCTTCCCGATCTACGTGAACGGTGCGCTCTCCGGGGAGCAGCCGTTCCTGAAGGTGGAGGCGATCGCAACGGTCGTGGACTTCCCGCCATGCGAGCTGGACGTCGCGCAGACGCTGCGATTCGGTGCCGTGAAGGTCGGCACGAGCGTGACGCTGCCGATCGACATCACCAACCGGGGAACGTCGGAGTGCCTGGTCTGGGGCCTGGAGCTCGACCCGGATGGTTCGCGCGCATTCTCGAGCACGTCGATGCCATCTCATTCGACCGCCGTACTCGCACCAGGCGAAAAACTCACTGTGGCAGTCCGCTACGCGCCGACCCGCACCATGGGCGTGGTCGACAGCTCCCACCTGGTCTTCAACCACTCCAACGTGGACACGCCTCCTACTGTGGTGCCGATCAGCGGCCTCGCCATGGGGTTGGACCTCGTTGCGGAGCCGAACCCGATTCTCTTCGGCCCGGTTCCGACTCCGCTACAGGCCTTCAAGCCCTTCGTGGTCCGGAATCGTGGGGCCGAGGCCGTGCGGATCACCAGGATCTCGATTGCGGCCGATGGCTCGCAGCGATTCTCAGCCCGAGCGGATGACCAGCTCCCTCTCGCGATCGCCCCGGCGGCCTCGAAGGGCTTCACGGCGTCGTACAAGCCCCTGGAGTGGACCATCGACCACGGAACTATCGAGCTCTGGCTCGAAGGTATCGACGAGCCCTTCCTGGTTCGAGCCAAGGGCACGGCGGTCGACGATCCCTGTGAGCTCTGCTCGTGGCCTACGGCGATCTGCCCCGCGGAGGCGCAATCGGTCATGGTGAACTCGAGGGCCGTTCTCGCAGGTGACGCCGACAGCCCGTTCGGGCGCGAAATCACCTGCAAGTGGCAGGTGATCAGCGCCCCGATCGGATCGAGCGCGCGGCCACAAGGGGCCGGATGCACGCCGTCCTTCGTGCCCGATCTGGTCGGGAGGTATGTCTTCGAGCTGTTGGTCACGGACGCGCTCGGAAACAAAGGCGCCTGCCAGCATCAGCTCACGTCGAGGCCGATGGATGCCATTACGGTCGAGACGTTCTGGGACGTCGCCGGAGACGTCGACCTCCATCTCTTGAACGAGGACCTCGGCGATCGGCGGGATCCGAACAGCTGGTTCAGCGACCCTGCGGACTGCTATTTCGCCAACTGCACCGACGGTCGGCGCCCAAGCCCGCTCTGGGAGGGCTCCCGCGCCAAGACCGCCATCCTCGAGGAGAACATCACCCTCGGCACGGGACCCGAGATCATCCACATCGAGGATCCGAGCGAGACCCACTCCTACGCGATCGGGATCCACAACGTCAGCGTCGGCGGAAGGCCGGTTACCGTGACCACCAACGTCTATTGCGCACGCGGGCTCGCACAGTCGGTGACGACCGAGTTCACGGAATCCAAGCAGTTCGCGGTGATCGGCAGCATTCGGTTCGGGAGCTCGACCTGCAGCTTCACGCCGGACGACACGGTATGGAACGGCTTCCACTGACGGAGTCGTGAGAGCGGGGGCGGGCAGCGCCCAAACAGTTCGAAGAACCACTCGGCGCCGGGCGATACTCGGCGCCGATTCTTTGTCCGAATCGGCGCCGGGCGTACCCGGAGCCTGTTCTTGGCCTGGGGCGGGAGCCGCTTCGCGGCCAAGTGATCCCGGCGGGCATCATCCGGACATGGGTGGAGCGAACGGAACCTTCGGAGGAGGCCACAATTGCGACCGACCTTTTCTTGGCTGATGCTGCTCGTATTTCTGGGCGCATGCTCCCAAACGCTCACCATGGACGATCCAGGGTCTGTGGTCGTCGATCGGGACGATTTGGACTTCGGGCGGGTACTCGTAGGAACCCGGGGCACGAAGCCCCCTGTGTCAGCGTAGTTGTCGCCTCGTCGTGACAGCGTAGGTCGATCAAGTAGGGGGCGAAGAGCAGGTTGGAGATGGGTCGGACTCAGTACTCCGAGGGGTTCAAGGCGAAGATGGTGGAGAAGCTTACGGGGCCGCACGCGATGTCGGCGACTGCGCTTGCAAGGCAGTCCGGGATTGCCCAGGCGACGCTCTCCCGTTGGCTGCTGGATGCGGGTAGGCTCGGCGTCAAGATGGACGACCGCGACGACAAGAGCACCCGCCAGTGGACCAGCGAGGAAAAGCTGCAGGTCCTGATCGAGACAGCGAGCTTGAGTGATGACGAGCTCGGCTCGTACCTCCGCCAGAAGGGACTGCACAAAGCCCAGCTCGATGAGTGGCGCGCAACTGCCGTCGCTAGCCTTGGGAGCGCAGCAGCGCGTCGTTCTGTTGGGCCTGATGCGAAGCGGGTTCGCGAGCTCGAGCGCGAGCTCAGGCGTAAGGAGAAGGCGCTCGCGGAGACCGCCGCGCTCCTCGTCCTCAAAAAAAAAGTGCAGGAGATCTGGGGGGACGAGGACGACGACACAGACGGGAAGAGCGGAAGATGATCCTCGAGCTCCTCGACGAGGCTGTCGTCAGCGGCGCAAGATTCGAGAGAGCCTGCGAGGAGATTGGCTTGAGCGCTCGGTCGGTGCAGCGATGGCGCGCAGGAGCCGAGGACGATCTCCGATGTGGGCCGCTGACGGCGCCGCGAAACAAGCTCAGCGAGGCCGAGCAGCAGAGGATTCTCGCGCTCGTAACCTCGCCCAAGTTCCGGGATTTGTCGCCCGCGCAGATCGTTCCGCTCCTTGCGGATGAAGGCATCTACGTCGCTTCCGAGGCGACGATCTACCGCTTGCTCCGCAGGGAAAAGCTTCTGAAGCACCGGCAGGCGTCGCGGCCTCCGATGCGTCGCAAGCGGCCTGAGCATGTCGCCACCGGGCCGAACCAGGTCTGGGTTTGGGACATCACGTATCTGCGGGGACCGATTCGCGGCATGTTCTTTCGCCTCTACACGATCCTCGATCTCTGGAGTCGGAAGGTAGTTGGCTGGGCCGTGCACGACGTCGAGTCCGAGGAGCTTGCGAAGGAGCTCTTCGTCGAGGCCTGCCGGCGTTTGGACGTCAATCCGAACGGCATGGTGTTCCACGCCGACAACGGCGCGGCGATGAAAGGCTCGACCTTGCAGGCCACGCTTCAGGTGCTCGGCGTCGTCCCGTCGTTCAGCCGCCCCCGGGTGAGCAACGACAACGCGTTCGCGGAGGCGCACTTCCGCACGATGAAGTATCGGCCTGACTTCCCGTCGAGGCCGTTCGCCTCGCTCGCCGTGGCACGTGCCTGGGTCGAGAGTTTCGTCGCTTGGTACAACGCGACGCACCTCCACAGTGGAATCCGGTTTGTGACTCCCGCGCAGCGCCATGCCGGACAGGACCTCGCGATTCTCGAGAAGCGTGCTGGCGTCTATGCGGCTGCGCGCGAGCGATGGCCCGAACGCTGGAGCGGTTCTACGAGAAACTGGTCTCGCATTCAGCACGTAAGGCTCACGCCAGAGAGGACCGCGGCCGCATGACCGGGGAGGCGACAACTATGTTGACACTCACCGGAAGGTCGTTGCCTTCTCCAATCTGACCAGCGTGCCGGCGGAGGTGACGGTCACAGGAGTCCCTGCCGGCTACGAGGTGCGGCCCTCGAGCCTGAACCTCGAGCCCGGCTCGCGTTTCGAGGCGGAGATCGCCTTCTTCCCGGCTCTTGAGGCCCGCTTCGACGGCGTCGTCACGTTCTCGGTAGATGACGGTACCGATCGAGCGGAGCTCGGGATCGACGTCCGCGGCGAGGGTATCCAGAGGGTCATGGAGGTGGCCGAGGCGCTCGACTTCGGCATCGTCCCCGTGGGCGAGACCCGGATCCTTCCCCTCTCGCTGTCGAGCACAGCGGACATGGCGATCACCTTCGACGTTTCGATCGAGGGAGGGACCGAATCCTTCGGAAGCGGAAGCCGGGTGGTGGAGCTCGCCGCAGGAGAGGCGCGAACGATCGACGTCTCGTTCACGCCTTCGAGCCGGGGCGATCATGCGGCCTCGCTATTGCTGCGTCCTTGTGAAAGCTGCCAGCCCGTGAGCGTCCGGCTTGTGGGATCGGGGGCGGAAGAGGATTGTGGCGCGCTCTGCTCACTGCCGACCGCGATTTGCCCCGCGGCACCTGAATCGATCGTGGTGAACACCTGGACCGTCCTCGCAGGCGACGCCTACAGTTCGATCGATAGCGCGACCACGTGCAGGTGGCTGGTGATCACCGCCCCAATGGGCTCGGCCGCGCGGGCCGGGACCGGATGCACGCCGTCCTTCTCGCCGGATCTGGTCGGGGTTTATCGCTTCGAGCTCGTTGTCACGGACGCACTCGGGAACTCGGGCTCCTGCGAGCACGAGCTCACGGCGAGGCCGATGGATTCCCTCACGGTCGAGACCTTCTGGGACGTCGCCGGAGACATCGATCTTCACCTCCTGAACGAGGGCCTTGGCGACCGGCAGGATCCGACGAGCTGGTTCAACCCTTCCTCCGATTGCTACTTTGCCAATTGCACAAACGGCAACCGCCCGAGCCCCCTTTGGGACGACGGCCACAACATGTCCCCCTTCCTCAATGTGGACGTAATCGAGGGTACGGGTCCGGAGACCATCTTCCTCATGGCTCCGAGCGCAGACCACGCCTACGCCATCGGGGTTCACAACCGGAGCAACAGGCCCGCACCGGTCAGCGTGACCACCAACGTCTATTGTGGCGGTTCTTTGATGCAATCGGCGGTCGTCGAGTTCACGGAGGTCAAGCAGTTCGAGGTGGTCGGCAGCGTTCGGCTGACGGGCTCCGGCTGCAGCTTCACCCCAGACGGAACCCGCTGGTCCGGCTTCCACTGATCGCGCCCGTCCGCCTCGGGAACGTGCAAGGCTCTCCGTCGAGCACAGCGCGAATCGGATAAGGTGCGCGCGATGAGCACGATGCTGGTCAGCAGCTCCCCCGGGGTGTTCGAATCGGCGACGCCGATGATGCGGCAGTACCTCGAGAAGAAGGCGCAGGTGCCGGACGCGGTCCTCTTCTTCCGCCTCGGCGACTTCTACGAGATGTTCTACGAGGACGCGATCGCCGCCTCAGAGGTCCTCGGGATCGCGCTCACGTCGCGCTCGAAGGCAGGGGAGGAGCGCGTGCCGATGTGCGGCTTCCCCCACCACGCCGCCCGGGGCTACGTCGCCAAGATGATCGCCCAGGGCCACAAGGTGGCGATCTGCGATCAGGTCGAGGTTCAGGGCAGCGGCAGCAAGGCGATGTTCACGAGGGAGATCACCCGAGTGGTCACGCCGGGCATGGTCCTCGACGACGAGATCCTCGAGGCCCGGGCGGACCACTTCCTCGCGGCGGTCGTGCCTCACGCCTCCGGCTTCGGGCTCGCGCTCCTCGACGCCTCGACGGGTGAGTTCCGGGCGGCCCAGGTCTCGGACCGGCGGATCCTCGTGGAGGAGCTCGGCAGGGCCGGTCCCCGAGAGGTGATCCTCCCTGCGAAGAGCGGCCTCCTCGACGCGGTGCGCGCCTCTTGTCCGTCGGCCCTCGCCCAGGAGCTCGAGGATCCGACGGTCTTCGATCCGCGCCGGGCGGAGGAGGGGCTCCGCCGGCAGCTCGGCACGGCCGCGCTGGAAGGCTTCGGCCTCGGCGGCCTCCCTGGGGCGACTCAGGCCGCCGGCGCCGCCCTGGCGTACCTCTCGCAGACCCAGCGGGCCTCGTCCGCCTCGCACATCGATCGGATCCAGGTCTACTACCCCGAGGGCCACCTGGTCCTCGACGAGGCGACGCGGTCGAACCTCGAGCTCACCCGGACGATTCAGGGCGGCCGGACGAAGGGCTCGCTCCTCGGCCTCCTGGACCGCACGGCCACCGCCATGGGCGGGCGCACCCTGGCCCGGTGGATCGGCTATCCGCTCCTGGACCTCCGGGAGATCGGCCGGCGCCACGACTCGGTGGAGGAGCTCTCGACGAGGGGGGTCCTCCGCGGCGAGCTCTCCGGGACCCTTCGGGAGGTCGGGGATCTCGAGCGCCTCCTGGGCCGGCTCTCCCTCGGCGCGGGCACCGCCCGGGACTGCAGGCTCATGGGCAGCTCGCTCTCGCGGCTTCCCGCGCTGCGCAAGCTGCTCGCCGACTGCCGCTCGGAGCTCCTGGCTGACCTCGGGCCGGCCCTGGAGGGGCTGGACGACCTCGCCGCCGATCTGGACCGCGCCCTCGAAGAGGACCTCCCCGCGACGACGCGGGAAGGGGGCATGTTCCGGAAGGGATGGGACGCCGAGCTCGACGAGCTCCTCGACCTCTCGGCGAGCGGAAAGGAGTTCCTCGCGCGCCTGGAGGCCCGTGAGCGCGAGCAGACCGGCATCGGGTCGCTGAAGGTCCGCTACAACCGGGTCTTCGGCTACTTCCTCGAGATCACCAAGGCGAACCTCCACCTGGTGCCCGCGCACTACGCCCGCAAGCAGACCACGGTGAACTCAGAGCGCTTCACGACCGAGGAGCTGCAGGGCTACGAGGAGAAGGTCCTCACCGCCGAGGAGCGCCGCATCGAGCGCGAGAGCAAGCTCTTCGAGGAGCTGCGCGGCCGGATCCTCGAGCGCGCGGCGGCGATCAAGGCGGCGGCTGGCGCGATCGCGGTCGGCGACGCGCTGCTCTCGCTCGCGCGGGTCGCGGCGGAGCTCGGCTACGTTCGGCCCGAGGTCGACGAAGGCGACGTTCTCGAGATCGTCGAGGGCCGCCATCCGGTGGTGGAGCGCGCGCTCTCGGGCGGCGAGGCCTTCGTCCCCAACGACGTCCTCCTCGATCGCAGCCGGAACCAGGTCGTGGTGATCACGGGCCCGAACATGGCGGGCAAGAGCACGGTGCTGCGGCAGACCGCGCTGATCGCGCTCCTGGCGCAGGCGGGCTCCTTCGTTCCCGCGTCCCGGGCCCGGGTGGGGCTGGTGGATCGGATCTTCTGCCGGGTCGGCGCCTCGGACGATCTCGCCAGGGGGCAGTCGACCTTCATGGTGGAGATGGTCGAGACCGCCGCGATCCTCCACGGCGCGACCGCGCGCTCCCTGGTCGTCCTCGACGAGATCGGCCGCGGCACCTCCACCTTCGACGGACTCTCGATCGCCTGGGCCGTGGCGGAGCACCTGCACGACCGGGTGGGCGCCCGGACCCTCTTCGCGACCCACTACCACGAGCTGGTGGAGCTGGCCCGGGAGCGGGAGCGGGTGCAGAACGCCACCATCGCGGTCACCGAGCAGGAGGGCAGGGTGATCTTCCTCCGCAAGCTCGTGGCCGGCGGCGCGTCCCGCTCCTACGGCATCGAGGTGGCCCGCCTCGCCGGGATCCCCTCGGAGGTCCTGGCCCGGGCCCGCGAGATCCTCCAGAACCTCGAGAAGAATGAGCTCGATCCGGAGGGCAGGGCGGTCTTCGCGGGCAAGGGCCGCGGGCGAAAGAACCCTCCCGCCAACCAGCTCGGCCTCTTCGAGCCGCCTCCGAGGCCCCAGATCCCGGCCGAGGTCGCGGGCATCCTCGAGAAGCTGCGCTCCCTCGACCCCGACGGAATCACGCCGAGGGACGCGTTGGCGATCCTCGCTGAGCTCAAGGCCCGGGCGGGGTAGCTCTTTCGGAGCGTGTGAAGAAATCGGCCCCGCCGAAGCGGGCCCGCTTTCTTCAGCTCGCGCTTCGCGCGATCGCGCCGTTCCGTTGCTCCGCCTTCGGCTCCGCGTGCGCGAGGGCGCTCCTTTTCGTCTGCTCGCCTCCGGCTCGGGGGGGGCACTCCGGCGCCGGGCGAGGCCACCCGTTTTGCACAGGGTGGATCCGGCCGAAACTTTGCCTGGTCGAGGGGCGTGTGGTTCGGTGTGAGCCTGTGGAGCTCACCATGCGCCAGCTCGGCCTCGCCATCGCCCTCCTGCTCGCCGCCGCCTCGATGCGGGTCGAGGCCGCTCACGCGGCCCCGAATCCCGAAGCGACCTACCAGGAGGCGCGTTCCTCGTTCCTCGAGCTCGTCCGGGACAACAAGCGCAACCGGTTCCGGCACCACTGGACGCCCGTGATCTCGGGGCTGGATCGGAGCGCCAAGGCCCTTCCGCGCGGGCAGAAGCAGTGCGAGGCGTGGTTCAACGGCGCCCGCGCCCACCAGGAGCTCTCCCGTATCTCGTCCCGAGACGACGACCGGGACGAGGCGATCCGCCGGTTCCGCGACATGGCCAACCGCTGCTCGAGCTCGAGCCTGGCGGACGACGCGCTCTATCACGCCGCCTCGCTCGGTCGGGATTCGGCTCCGGCCGCAGCCCGCAAGGACCTGGAGCAGCTCCTCGCGCGCTACCCCAAGGGCGACATGGCGCCCAAGGCCCGCGAGCTCCTCGCCGACCTCGGGCCTGCCCGAAAGGGCACGGCCGTGGCCGCTGCGGCCCCCGCGATCTCTACCGCTTCCCGAGCGCCGACGTCCGCATCGGCGTCCGCCCAGGCGCCTGCAAAGGTCTCCGCGCCTGCCTCTGCACAGGCGTCCACGGCGACCGCGCAGGCCTCCGACCTCCCGTCGAATGCGGCACCGTCGACGCGCTCGGAGCCGTCCGCCGAGCCCGCCGCCGACGTCCCCGGCGCGAAGCTCCCGTCTGCGGCGGACATCCTGGCGTCCCTCGACTCCCGCGGCGCCGACGCCAAGAGGCCTGAGGACATCGCCCTGGAGGTGGACCTCGCCAAGGACCAGGCCGCGTCGAAGGGCCTGGATCCCGCCCGGATGCAGGCGCTCCAGGACGCGGTCGGTGGCGAGATCACGCTCTCGCTGGCGGCGGGGCTGAAGGTGAAGCGGGTCGTGATCGACGCCGGCCACGGCGGCAAGGACACGGGGGCCATCGCCCGCGACGGCACCCACGAGAAGGACCTCACGCTCGCGATCGCCAAGAAGCTGAAGACCCACCTCTCGACCCTCGGCCTCGAGGTCCTGCTCACGCGGGATCGCGACGTCTTCCTCTCTCTCGAGGAGCGGACCCGCTTCGCGAACGACAAGCACGCGGATCTCTTCATCTCGATCCACGTGAACGCCGCTGCGAACAAGAAGGCCACCGGGATCGAGACGTACACGCTGAACCTGAATTCCGACCGCTACGCGATGCGCCTCGCCGCCCGCGAGAACGCGACCTCGTCGCGGCGGATCGGCGATCTCGAGCTGATCCTGGCCGACCTCGCGACCAAGGCGAACACCGACGACTCGGTCCGCCTCGCCCGCCTGAGCCAGGACCGGATGACGTCGCGCCTGCGCAACAAGTACGGCGCCTCGACCATCCGTGACCTCGGCGTGAAGCAGGCGCTCTTCTTCGTCCTCGTCGGCGCGAAGATGCCGGCGATCCTCGTGGAGACCGGCTTCCTCTCCAATCCCGACGAGGCGAAGCGCCTGCGCTCCGACGCCTACCAGGAGGAGCTCGCCAGGAGCCTCGCCGACGGCGTCCGGCGCTTCATCGACGAGCGCGAGGCGATCGCCCGCGGCGACACCGGCAGCCAGACCGGGGTGTTCTAACCGGTCGCCCCTCGGGCAGAATGGCCGGATGACTCCGTCCCTCTCGATCGGCCTACCCGACCTCGCCGACCCCGCGTCCCGCGCCGAAGCCTTCCGCGCCTACGTGGAGGCGATGAGAGGCGAGCTGCGCGAGCGGCACGAGGCCGGCGCCAAGGGGCGGGAGATCGTCCGGGCCACCTCGCGGCTCCTCTCCAAGGCGATCGCCGGGCTCTTCGAGGAGCTCCATCGCGAGGCAGGCTCGCCCGAGGGCATGGCGCTGGCCGCGGTCGGCGGCTTCGGCCGGATGGAGCTCGCACCCTACTCGGACGTGGACCTTCTCCTCGTGCACGACGGCCTGCCCGAGCCCGTCGTGCAGCAGGTGGCCGAGCCGCTCTTCCGCATCCTCTGGGACGCGCGCCTCGAGGTCGGCGCCTCGGTCCGTACCCCGGACGAGTGCGTCGAGGCGGCGGCCGCCGATCACACCGTGCGTACGGCGCTCCTCGACTGCCGTCGCCTCGCGGGCGATCCCGGGACCTACGCCCGCTTCGAGGGCAGGGTGCTCCGGGACCTGCCGCCGGGGCAGGTCGACGCGCTCGTGGTAGCGAAGACCGCCGAGCTGAGGCGGCGCCGCGAGCGCTTCGGCGGCTCGGTCCACCTCCTCGAGCCCAACGTCAAGCAATCGCCTGGCGCCCTGCGCGATCTCCAGGCGGCCCTCTGGATGGCCCGCGCCCGCTTCAAGGCGGGAGGGCTCTCGGACCTCCTCTCACTCGGTGTGATGCCCCAGCTCGAGGTCGAGCGCCTCAAGGAGGCCCGGGACTTCCTCTGGCGGGTCCGGAACCAGCTCCACTACCTGGCGGGGCGCAAGGAGGATCACCTCACCTTCCACTGGCAGGAGCAGGTTGCCACCGCGCTGGGCTATCGCACCAAGGAGCCGGAGGGCCTCGCGGTCGAGCAGTTCATGCGGGACTACTACCTGGCCGCTTCCGCGATCCGGCGCCTGGCGGACGAGCTCGCCGAGCGCTGCGCCCCTGCGAGCGCCGCGCCCGCCGCGCCGACCGAGTGGATGGCGGGGCCGGGCCTGAAGGTCTGGAAGGGAAAGCTCACCTTCGACGACCCCGACGCCCTCGCCCGGGATCCTTCCCTCTTCGTGCGTTTGTTCACCACGAGTGAGAAGCTCGGCGTGGACATCTACGGCTTCGCCCGCGACCGGATCCGGGACGAGGCGGCGCGGATCGACGACGCGATCCGGACCGACCCCGCCGTGTGCAAGGCCCTCAAGGAGGCCCTCGCCAAGCTCGGGACCGGCGAGTGGCTGCGGCAGATGCACCGGGAAGGGGTCCTCGGCGCGCTCGTGCCGGAGTTCGGCAGGGTCACGGCCAAGCACCAGCACGACCTCTACCATGTGTACACGGTCGATGTTCACACCGTGTTCGCCATGCAGAAGCTTGCGCGGCTTCGGGCGGGTGAGCTCCTCGACGAGGAGCCCGAGCTCTCCCTCGCCGCCCGGGAGATCCAGCGGCCCCTCGCGCTCTCGCTCGGCGTGCTCTTCCACGACGCGGGCAAGGGCATGGGCGGGAGCCACAGCGAGAAGGGCGCGGAGCTCGTGCGCCGGTTCTGCGCGAGGGTCGGGGTCTCGCCCGCCGAGGCGGACGACGCCGAGTTCCTCGTTCGCGAGCACCTCGCCATGAGCCACGTCTCGCAGCGGCGCGATCTCTCGGACCCCGAGCTGATCGCGGACTTCGCCGGCCGGATGGGCGGGCGCGACCGTCTCGACATGCTCTACGTGCTCACCTTCGTGGACACGTTCAGCGTCGGGCCCGGCACCTGGACGAGCTGGAAGGGCCGCCTCCTCACCGAGCTCCACCAGAAGACCGCCGCCGCGCTCCAGGGAAAGGCCGTGGACGCAGGACGCGCGTCCGCCCAGCGCGAGGCGCTGCTGGCCCGGGACATCGACGCCGCTCGCGCGGACGCCTTCCTCGCGCGGATGCCGAGGCGCTATTTCGCCTTCGCGGACCCTGCCGACGCGCTCCGCTCCATGCGCGTTCTCGAGCTCGCGGCCCACCGTGGCCTGGCCACCGCCGTCCGCGACACCGATCAGCACACCACCGTCACCCTCGCAGCAGCGGATCGGCCCGGGCTGCTGGCGTCGATCGCGGGCGTTTTCACCGCGCATCGGCTCGACATCCTCAGCGCCGACGTCTTCTCGACCTCCGACGGCAAGGCCCTGGACGTCTTCGTCGTCCGAGGGCCCGGCGGGGGCAAGGTGGAGCGGAGCCGCTGGCGCCGGGCGCGTCGGGATCTCGTGCGGGTGCTCGGGGGCGAGCTCTCGGGCGACGACCTGGTTCGCAAGGCCCTCGAGCCGTCAGGGCTTCCGCCGCGCCACGTTCCCGCGGTGCCGACGAAGGTGAAGGTCGACGACCGATCCTCGCGCCGTTTCACGGTGGTGGACGTCTTCGCCGCCGACCGCCGTGGGCTGCTCCACGCCCTGACCTCGGCGCTGCGCACCGCGTCGCTCACCATCGCGGTGGCCCGCATCGCCACCGAGGGCAACCGCGCCATCGACTCCTTCTACGTCTGCGACGCGGAGGGGCGGAAGCTGCAAGGCGGTGTCCGTATCGCCGAGCTCGAGACCTTGCTCAGGAGCGCGGCCGACGCCGGGCGTTAGGCGCATCCGCCGCTCCTCCCACACGTCGCCGACGGAGGCCGCGAGGCGGTTCGCGCCGTTCCTCTCCGAGCGTATGAAGAAATCGGTCCCGCCGAAGCGGGCCCGACTTCTTCAGCCGCGCTTCGCGCGAACGCGCTCTACGTTTGCTCCGCCTCCGGCTTCGCCCGCGGCCAGCGGGACCCGTTCCGGTCCAGGGCTTCCCAAGCTGCGTGCGCTCGCTATGTTCTCCCCGGGACAGCTCGGGATGAACGACCTCGCTGATCACGCAGCCGCCACAGGCATCCCCCTCGCAGGGGCCTGTGGTCCGCTTGCACGGCCGGGCGCCGAGTGCGGAAGGTGTAGGTCGGAAGCTGCACATGCCCAGGGGCGGCACGGCTTCCATGGGGGCAGGGTGATCCGCTTCGGGGTCGTCACCGCTTTCGAACACGAGGACGCCAGCTCGCGCTCGCTGCTCGAGGCCTGCCGGCGCCACGGGACGGCGGTTCCGGTGGACCCGGCCACGCTCTCGGTGTCGGTCGTCGACGGGCGGACCGCGGTCTGCGCCGCGGGCGAGGACTCCTGGACCTTCGACGCCTTCCTCCTCCTCCGCGGGATCGGCCGGAACGGCGACGCCGACGTCCAGCTCGAGGCCTACCGGACCCTGGAGCGGGTTGGGGCGCTGCTCATCAACGGACTCGAACCCCTCCTCTCCGCCCAGGACAAGCTCCGCTCGAGCCGGATCCTCGGCGAGGCCGGCGTTCCCACCCCGCCGGTCGCGGTGGTCCAGCGCGAGGCCGATCTCGAGCGCGTGCTCGCGACCCTCGGCCGGGCGGTGGCCAAGCCCCAGTGGGGATCGCTGGGCGAGGGGGTCGAGCTCCTCGACGAAGGCCCGGACGGCATGCGCCGGGCCGCCGGGCTCCTCCAGGAGCAAGGGGCCGTCTTCCTCCAGGCGTGGGTCGACCACGGCGGCAGCGACATCCGGGCCTTCGTGGTCGACGGGAGGATCGAGGCCGCGATGGAGCGGATCGCGCCGATCGGCGAGTTCCGCACCAACGTCGCGGTCGGGGCCGACGGACGGGCCATCGAGCTCTCCGCGCGCCTCGAGGAGGTGGCCGTTCGCGCCGCTCGCGCGCTCGGCCTCGAATGGGCCGGAGTGGATCTGGCCCTGGGTCCCGACGGTCCCACGGTGATCGAAGTAAACGGGAGCCCGGGCTGGGAGGGGATTGAGCGCGCCACGGGGCGCGACATGGCTGGAGCAATCGCCGCGCATGCGGCACGCCGTGTGTCGCAGCGAGCCCTGCGACGGGCGGCTTTCGTGGAAGGAGGCTAGGGAGAGATGGCGACGAGGACGAGGACCACGAAGAAGACCACTGCGAAGAAGGCCACGACGGCGCGGAAGCCACGGGCGAAGGCGCCCGCCAAGACCGCTGCGAGGACGACCAGGGCCAAGGCCCCGTCTCGGACGAAGGCTCCCGCCGCCAAGGCGCCGGCGAAGGGCCGCGCCGCCGCCGGGGCCCGCGCAGCCAAGCCCAGCGCCAGGAGCGCCAGGGAGGTGAAGGAGAAGGAGGCGCCGAGCGGGGGCATGACCGTCCGGGAGGCAGGCAGGAAGGGCGGCCTCATCGGCGGCCGCAAGGGCGGGCAGACCGTCCTGCGCGAGCGCGGCCCCAAGTTCTACAGCGAGATCGGCAAGAAGGGCGGCCAGCGCGTCCGCGAGCTGATCGAGCGCGCCAAGGAGCTCGAGGCGCGGGCGGAGGGCGCCGTGCGGAAGGCGGCCAAGGAGCGCAAGCCTGCCGCGCGCAAGACCACCACTTCGCGTCGCACCGGAGGGAGGTAGGGCTCGAGGACGGATCGAAGCGTAGAGCGCCAGCACGTTCGCAGGAGGTAGGGGATGGCCGAGGAGAAGAAGGGCAGCAAGGGCGCGATGAGCGTTGCGGAAGCCGGCCGAAAGGGAGGCGAGCGGGTCAAGCGTGAGCGGGGCCGCGCCTTCTATGAGGAGATCGGGCGCAAGGGCGGCGAGACCGTCGCCCGCGAGCGCGGCCGGGAGTTCTACGAGGAGATCGGCAGGAAGGGCGGCGAGACCGTCAAGGCCGAGCGCGGCGCCTCTTTCTACGAAGAGATCGGCAAGAAGGGCGGCGAGACCGTCAAGGCCGAGCGCGGCATGCCCTTCTACGAGGAGATTGGCCGGAAGGGCGGCCAGAAGGTCCGCGAGCTGATCGAGGAGGGGAAGCGATCGGCCAGCAAGGCCGAGCCCAAGGGCGAACCCGAGAAGTAGCCCGCGCGTCGCCCACGAACCTCCGGGCTGGGAATCGGAGCCCGCCGATCGGGATCGATCGGCGGGCTTCGTTCGTCCGGCCCGACTTGGAGGAGGTTTCGATTTCACTCGACCTGCAGTAGCGGGCCCTTCCCCGGCGGCGCCTGGATCTCCAACCTCTTTGGGGGACGCGCCCTCCGTTCGGAGGGGGCCGGAGCCCAGGAGGTCGATCCCATGGCGGAGGAGAGGAAGGGCGGCATGACCGTGCAGGAGGCAGGCAGGAAGGGAGGCCGCACGGTCGCCCGCTCGCGCGGGCACGCCTTCTACGAGGAGATCGGCCGCAAGGGCGGCCAGACCGTGGCGCGCGAGCGTGGCCATGCCTTCTACGAGGAGATCGGCCGGAAGGGCGGCCAGACGGTCGCGAGCCGCAAGGGGCCGGGGTTCTATTCGGAGATCGGCCAGAAGGGCGGCCAGCGCGTCCGCGAGCTGATCGAGGAAGGCAAGAAGGGGAGGGCCGAGTAGCGGGAAGGACTCGTTCACTCCCTGCGAAGGGCCGATTCCGAGCCGCTCCCATTGTCGGGGCGGCCTCTTCCCGTTAGCTTGGGCCGATCATGGCCGACGCACCCATCCTCTCCATCGATCCCGAGCACCCGCAGCCCCGGCTGATCGAGCGCGCCGTCGCCGCCCTCGAGGCCGGCGGCGTCATCGCCTACCCGACCGACACCTACTACGCCATCGGTTGCGACCTCTCGAACAAGAAGGCGATCGAGAAGCTCTACCAGCTCAAGGCGCGGCCCAAGGGCAAGCCGCTCTCCTTCCTCTGCGCCGACCTCTCGGACATCTCCCGCTACGCCAACGTCGACAAGTTCGCCTACCGGGTGATGAAACGCCTGGTGCCAGGCCCCTACACTTTCATCCTCCCCGCGACGCGCCTCACCCCCGAGATCGCAATGACGAAGCAGAAGACCGTCGGCATCCGGGTCCCCCAGGCCGCGATCCCCATGGCCCTCGTCGAGCGCCTGGGCCAGCCCCTCCTGACCACCTCCGCCACTTTCGGCGACGAGTCCCTCGACGACCCCCGCGAGATCAAGGCGCACCTCGGCCACGGCCTCGAGCTGATCATCGACGGTGGCTACCAGGTCACCGAGCCGTCCACGGTGCTCTCGCTCCTCGAAGATCGAGTCGAGGTCCTGCGAGAAGGGAAGGGTCCCGTCGAGGGCTTGATCTGAGGAGCCTGCACTCCGCCGGCTTCAGCTGAAATGCGCGTTTCCAGTTTCAGCTGCCACGAACCGCTAGTCGACGAACTCCCTGAAGCCGTCGTAGCCGTCTTCATAGTGAAACCAGATGTTGCCCGAGCACTCGGCGTTCTTGCAGTTCCGAATGGTCATGGGAGCCGCTCCGCTTCTGAAATGGAACGTCCCCGCCCTGTTAGCAGGTAGCGATTCTGGCGCCCTGAATCGTATCGCCGAAGTACCGTAGTCGCCTGATACCACTTCGATCCCTCCATCGTCCGCAACGCCCTGACAGAGTTCGTCGGACGGCATGAAGCAGACCTGCATTGGAACTCCCTCCAGGTCGTCTCCATGCGGCTGCATGGTGAGCTCGACCTCCTGGCCGAACCGGACGAGCGAGGGTTCACTGGGCGAATCCCATTCCCGAAACGAATCGAGCTCCCGCACTTCGAGGGAGGCCTCGAGCGAGGAGTCCCGAACTCGAACCCGGTTCCAATGGAAACCGGGAGGAATCCTGTCTTCCGGCGGGGCCCTCTTCGTCTCCGAGACGACCAGCCACGCGGGCTCACATCCGTCGGGGCCGACTCTCCCCCGAGACTGAACCTCGAACCGCTTGCCGTCGATCGTGGCTTCGAAATCGCCTCCGAGGGCGCATCCGTCAGCCGGTTTGAAGCCGGGATCCACGCTCACGTAAATCCTGGAGCCACCCCGCTTTCCAACCTGGTCGTTCATGTGTTGAACTTCCAGCCGAATCCGATCGGCCTCGTTTAAAGATCGCCCAGAGGTGGAGCCACACCCATTGAGGGTCATCCAGACGGCCAGTAGAGCAAGATGGAATCGCATGGATGCTCCGTGAGGCGGAGAGAAATCGCAGAAGCCGGTTTCGTTCTATCAGCCGACTGCGGCGGCCGTCAAAAGGGCGTTCTGATCCCTGAGATAGGTGGAACCTAGGGTACGACCTTACGTCGTCTGTCGTCCTCGAAGGTGTACGACGCGTTGGCGGTGCAAACTGCGTTCGTGCAGTTTTCGATGCCAAGTGGGATCGCAGGGATCCCGACCGAGAAGTAGCCAACCAATTCGAGTGGAAGCAAGTCGGGAACGGTGAAGTGAACTGCCTGTGTGCCGTAGGCACCTGCCTCCAGGTTGATGCTGCTTTCATCGGCGAGCAGGTAACTCGGTTGTTTCTGCTTGCCAAATCCGATTTGAATCGGCACGCCGACCAAGTCGTCTGGACCCGAGAGCGAAATCCTCAAGTTCTGCCCCGCTCGAACCTCAGACGGAAAGGAGGGGTAGCTCCAGGATCTCATAACGAGCACCTCCCGGACGTCGAAGCCCACTTCGAGCGAGGAATCGCGAATCGTGATTGAATCCCACTGAATACCAGGAGGCTCTCTTGCACCTGGAGGCAGCCGTTTGACTGGATCGGAGGTGAAAAGAGCGAGGATTGCCGGCGTGCACCGGCCATCTCCGTGCGCTCCGCGAGAAATGATCTCTAACGGATATCCGTTGATGCTTGCCGAGAGGTCGGGTCCCAGAGAGCATCCTCTCTCAGGATGGAAGCCGGTGTTGATTGTGAGTTGAAGAGACCAAAAATTCCCAGTTCCATACTGGGTGGTGTCTATTCGAAGCTCTGCGTGAAGATCGGATGACTCACCAAGAGCTCGGAGACCCGGGGGTTCTCCACAGGCTAGCGCAACAAAGCAGAAAAGGGTCAGGGACAAGGGCCGAACCATTTGCTTTCCCTCTTTGATAACAGACCGCTCGGGCGTTAGGGCGGACGGCGCATGTCAATGCACACGCCCGCTGGGGTTGAGAAAGCGGCCTCGAGCGCCCTAGTTGGGCGCTCGGGGCAACTATTGTCAGGGGTAAGGTTGGAGTGCGGCGCTCAACTCGTTCAAGCAAGACGGCGAGCGGCCGTCTTGTTCGAAGAGCCTGTAGGCGACTCGAGCGTGAATCTGGCTGAGCCCATCATGCCACCAATGAAGGGTAGCTCCGAGCGATTGCTTATCCTCCTGGTCCCTACTGGACACCGAGTATCCGTGGCCTTTGTGGCCCTCGGTTTTCAGAGTACCCAGGGGAACCGTGTCGTGGTAGTGAATTCCCAGGGCCAGATGACGCTGACAGCCGGCAGGTAGGGTGACGTCCCAGTTAATTCTCCTGTTGCCCGAGTGTCCGTCGAAGAACGCAGGCCACTCGTTGACCTTCGCCGTGCTGTAGGCGACGACGAGATGGAACCCGTCGGGCGCGACGCAGTCTTCGCGAGCGAAGCCTGGCGGGAAATCTTCGGTGACCCACACCACGTTCCAGTGGTTCCACTCCGACCACCGATGCACATGGACCTCGCGTTTGGTGAGGTCCGTGAGGGACGCCCGGTACGTCACACGAGCGCCGGCTTCTCCATTCGCCAGAGACACCTCCATCCCGTCGGCCCATGTCGACCATTTGTCTCCCCCCCGCCGTGTCTCCATGACCAACGTTTGGTTCGTGAGAGTGCAGCCCCGGAAGAGCGTGTCGTCCTCCCGGAATTTCACGTCCTGCTTGCTGCCGAAAAGCGCCGAGTTCTTCTGGGCGTAGTATCCGTAAAAGGTGGCGGACTCGATCCCGACGTCGCCATACGCTACATCGACCAGCGTGCAATCGTCCTGCGTCCACGTCTTACCGTACTTATCCGAACGGGAGGCGACGAACTCCTTACACTGCTGGTACACGTTCTCCTTGAGGTCTACGAAGCGCGTCGCGTTCGCGAGCCTCCTGCTCTTGACGGTCGCCAAGAGCAGGCCTGCAGTCGTCGATCGGCCGAAGGGCTTTTGATTGCGCCAAGGGATCCCGTCCGCCATGTAAACCGCCGCCTTGTTGGGAACACCAGCCCAAAAATGGGCGCAGTCCTCATCCTGGATGAGCGGGATGCCGAGCAGGGAAAAGTAGGTGCATTTCGCATCCATTGCTCCCGTGTGCTCAGGCATATAATATGGGGCCCGTCCGGGATTTCCCAGGTCTCGGAGGCCGCCGTCGCCGATCCTGGCGCAACCCCTCCCGAACTCCCAGCCGCCATCGTCGTTCGGGTACCAGGTCTGGGAGGCGAAATCCGCGATAGATTCGTCAATGGCACCTGCCTCGTAACCGTAGTTGTTCATGAGTCCCGAGTGGTAATTGAACCCATGGGTGTACTCGTGGGCGAAGACGTCGGGACACATCATTCCGCGTCCGAGCTGGATGGTGGTCTTGTTCCCACCGTTGGTGGTGGCCGCTTCATAGTCGAAGGATGGGAATACGTGCCCGTACCAGTGGTAGGTGCCGAAATGAATCTCGAGGCTCCTAGGGTCCTGTTCCGGGTTAGGGAGCGGGTCTTCGAGACCCCACGGACCCTGCGTTCCGAGCAGGCGAAGCTGTTCTTTGTTGACGTGCTCCTTCCAGGTTTGAAGGTTGATGGCCGCCTCGATCTCTCCTGCGAAAAGCCACAACCACAAGGGGTCCTGCTGGTTGTCCGTGTAAACCGGTACGTCGTTCTTCCAGTAGACATTGCCGGAATCGACGTTTCGGATCGTCGATTGGTACCAGGCGGCTCTGGATGTCGACTCGGTGTAAAGGATTTTGACCTCGTCGGCGTCCACGAAGAACTTCACATCAGGGAACAATACCTCCCAGGCGAGGTAGGGCCCGCGAGCGATGGATTCTTCGGTGTGGTGGAAGACTTCGGTGGAGAAGACGACGAGCCGGGTCGCTGGAGGGTTTTGAAGGAGTTCAATGTACAAGTCTTTCTCACAGGCGGCTCGATCGTTGGCATCCTCAATGGTGTCGCAGGTTTCCTTGAGGAATCGCTCGGTCGCCGCTTGGACTGCGTTATCGGAAGAGACTTTTGGCTTCACCTCGATCTGGGGATCGAAAACGAACGTCCCGGCCACGTACTCGGCGTTTCCGTTCGGACGGATTCCGACGGTGAGTCCTGCCCCCGCGACTGGGATGCCGCCGTAGTACTCGTCGAAGTGCACGTGGCTCATTCCCGATTCGTCTGTGTAAACGTCCGGATTCTGGAGATGGCGCCACGGATTCTTGGAGCCGTAAGCCTCGATCATGCCAGGCTGGAGCATCAGATCGTAGGCCCGCTCGATCGGCTTGGCGCCGGTCGTACGAGCGCCTCCCATTTTCCGGAAGCTCATCAGCGCCGGCGTTCCAGTATTGGGGTTGAGGGAGACCCGTGGCAGGCCGGACGGCGTCTCGCCACTGGCGATTACGCAGCCCTCGATGGACCAGGGTCGTGAAATGAACGAGGCGCGCACGACGACGGACCTGCTCTTTGCGTCGACCACGTAATACTGGTCCAGAGGGCCATCCTCTGCGTACGATGAGAAGGCCCACGCCTGAGAAGGATCGCCGTCATCGTCGAAAACTCGAGGGTCGAACACAACCTCCTGCGCACTGTTTTCGGCCCCAGGTCCCAAGGCATCTGGGCCAACAAGCTCCTGGAGGATCGCGACGGCTTCGCTCGCGCTAATTCGCTCGGGAGCAATCGCCCGCGCACCAGGGTCCCACATATTGCCGACGATGGAGGTAACCAAGCCCCCTTGAACACGGACGGAGACACCCGTTCCGACGACTTGCCTCCCGGACGCGTCGTGCGCGCCGACGTTCACTATGGTGCAATCGGGCTCTTTGGGCCCCGGGGGAGGATCGGGCTTCACAGGTGACGGCTTTGGCGTAATGCTGATCAGTCCGGGATCGATTCGCCAGAGAGTTGAAATACCCTGCGTGAAAACGAATACGCTCTTGTCGATCGAGGAGGGATCTTTCGGCTGGATCGGCACCCGAAGGCCAATCGACGTCACTACGCGGTGTTCCTCGTCGATCTCGACGATCAGGGGCGCGGCGGACTGCTCCTCTAGCCTCGCGAGGACGTACTTCTGTTTCTCATCGAGGAATGGGCTTTCGGCCCAGGAACCCTTTTCTCCAGTCAAAGCGGAGTCGAGTCTGACCGGAGAGGAAGAGTCGAGCATTTCGCCTGGCGTCGCGGCCTCGAGAGCGGACGAGCGGTAGCCCTCGTCATCAACGGCGCTTCGGTCCGACTGCCCGCCGCATCCGATTATGAGAGAAAGAATAGGAGGTAAGGCATAACATGGTATTCGCATGGAGCGGAACTCCTGAGGTGAGGTTTGCGAGACATGCCTGTGATGAGCGAAGGGCACGGTATCGGCATTCTCTCCGGTAGTCAACTGTGAGTGTAGTGGTTGGCACTTTAAGTTATGGGGCCCTTCCGATCAGGCCGTCAGGCGTGGTGCGCGGGGGGCGCCTCGGGCTCGGTAGCACCGTTGGCAGGCAGCCTGCCGGATCCATGGACCGATCGCGCGTGGGGAGGTCGTCCGAGGAGCCTCCGGGATTTCCCACATGACAAGCCCGCGGTGTGGCCGGTCGAGGGTCTAGGATGAGCCCGTGGCTCGTCCTCGCACCCGCGTCCCGGTCTTCGGTCCCCTCGACCCGCTGCTCGACCTGTTCCTCGGCTACATCCGGGTGGAGCGCGGTCTGAGCCCCAAGACGGTGGACGCGTACGGCGAGGACCTCCGCGACTACTTCGACGATCTGCACCGAGCGGGGATCGCATCCGCCGACTCGATCGAGCCGACGCACATCGAGGCCCACCTGGCGAAGCTCACGGAGCGCGGGCTCTCCGGCACTTCGCAGGCTCGCCACCTGGCGTCGATCCGCATGCTCCATCGCTTCCTGCTGGCGGATCGGATCACGACGAAGGATCCGGCACGCGCGATCGAGCGTCCCAAGCCCGGGCGGAAGCTGCCGGTCTACCTGAGCGTGCCGGAGGTCGAGGCGCTCCTGTCGGCGCCAGAGCCCACGCGCGTCCTCGGCGCCCGCGACAAGGCGATGATCGAGCTGCTCTACGCGACAGGCCTTCGCGTCTCGGAGCTCTGCGGGCTGCGGCTGAACGACCTGAACCTCTCGGCCGGCTATCTCATCGCGAAGGGTAAGGGCTCCAAGGAGCGGATCGTTCCGGTTGGGCAGATCGCACGAATCTCGGTGGAGCACTGGCTCGACGGCCGTCGCGCGGAGCTCCTCGGTGGACGGGACTCGCTCTTCCTCTTCGTGAGCCGGAGCGGAAAGCGCCTCTCACGCCAGGTGTTCTGGCGGAAGCTTCGGTACTACGCGCTGATCGCCGGGATCGACCGGCCGATCTCGCCCCACAAGCTGCGCCACAGCTTCGCGACCCACCTCCTCGAGGGAGGCGCGGACCTTCGCGCCGTCCAGCAGATGCTGGGCCATGCCGACGTCTCGACCACGCAGATCTACACCCACGTGGACTCGCGGCGCCTGCGCGGACTCTACGACCGCTTCCATCCCCGCGCGTAGCACGGTTCGCCGAGCCCGTCAGGCGGCGAGGGGCGCTGGGGCAGGATCCGGCTCGGCGCCCTTGCGGCGCAGCTCCTCGGCGATGGGCCTCCAGCCGCCCCGCTTCAGCCGCAGCCAGAAGACGCAGGCGCCCGCGAGGATCTCCATGGCGAGGCCGAGCCAGCCGCCGAACGCGCCCATGCCCAGCTGGTGCCCGAGGAGCCACGTGAGCGGCGGGGTGCAGGCCCAAGCGATCACGATCCCGAAGATCGCGGCGAAGCGCACGTCGCCGGTGCCCCGGAGCACGAGGCGGGCGACGATGTTCGCGCCGTCGGCCACCTGGAAGAACGCGCCCAGGAAGAGGAGGTGAACCGCGACCGAGGCGAGCGTGGGATCGTCCGTGAAGCCGGAGACGATGGAGCGGCCGCCGAGGAGGAAGACCGCGCCACACACGAGCGTGTAGACCAGCGTGATCTGCATCGCCCGCTTCGCCACCGAGGGGACGAGGTCCAGTCGGCCGGCGCCAACCGCTTGGCCGGACATCACGGACGCGGCCTCCCCGATGGCGATCGCAGGAAGGAACGAGAACTGGAGGACCTGCACCGCGATCTGGTGGGCCGCCATCTGAACCTCGCCCATCGAGGAGATCAGGCCCGCCAGGAGCGTGAAGGAGCCCACCTCGAGGACGAACTGGAGCCCGGTGGGGATCCCGAGGCGGGCGAGGCTCCGGAGCCAGTGGCCCATCCGGTCGAAGCGCAGGCCGTCGCCGCGCTGGGCCCAGGCGAGAATTCCGCCCTCGAGGACGCAGGCGATGTTGGTGGCCCAGGCCGAGCCCGAAACGCCGAGCTGGAGGCCGAAGATCAGCCAGTAGTTGAGGCCGATGTTGAGCGCGTTCGCGGCAAGGGCCGCGACCATGGGCGAGCGCGCGTCGCCGGTGCCGAAGCGGACTTCACGCAGCGCGTTGTAGGCGAGGACGAAAGGCGCAAACCAGAGCCGGATGTCGAAGTAGGTGGTCGCGTGGTGGCCCGCCTCGCCCCCGCCGCCCATGCCGGCGATCAAGGGCGAGATGCCGAAGGCCGCGCCGAGCAGCAGGAGCCCGAGGAGGGCCGAGAGCACCAGGCCCGATCCGAGGATGGGCGCGGACGAGCCGGGTCTGCCGGCGCCCGCTTCGTGGGAGACGAGGATCTTCGCCGAGCGCACCAGGCCCAGGGGGAAGCACATCAGCGCGAAGGAGGCCACGCCGCCGAAGCCCACCCCCGCGATGGCGGCGGGGCCGAGCCGGCCCACGAAGATCGTGTCGACCAGCGTCATCGCGCTGTACGACAGCATCGAGATGGCCGTGGGCCACGCCAGGCGCGTCAGCGCTGGCAGCGGTCTGCCGGCCCAGTCGATCGCGGGGTTCGGATGGATGGCGCCGTCGACCGACATGGGAACGAAGAACTCTCGCGAGGTCGGACGCGCGACGAACGAAAAAGCGTCGTCGCGCGGAGGAATCCACGGGGGCAAACCGCGGGAGCCGCGCCATGGATTCCTGCCTGGTCGACGGTTTTCCCGACGCTTACGGCGTGAGGCGCTCCATCATCCGCGGGAAGGGGATGGTCTCGCGGACGTGGTGCAGCCCGCACATCCAGGCCACCGTCCGCTCGACCCCAAGGCCGAAGCCGGAGTGGGGCACGGAGCCCCAGCGGCGCAGGTCGAGGTACCACTCGAAGGCTTCGCGCGGGAGCTGGTGCGCCTCGATCCGCGCCACGAGGGTGTCGAAGCTCTCCTCGCGCTGGCCGCCGCCGATGATCTCGCCGTAGCCCTCGGGCGCCAGGACGTCCACGCCGAGGGCGAGCTTCGGGTTCGTCGGATCGTGCTTGAAGTAGAAGGCCTTGAGGTCGGCCGGGTAGCGGTGGACCATCACCGGCCGGTCGTACTGCGAGCAGAGGATCGTCTCCTCGTCGCCGCCGAAGTCGTCGCCCCACTTGATCGGGTTTCCGGCCGCCTGGAGGACCTTCACCGCCTCGTCGTAGGTGATCCGCGGGAAGGGCTTCTTCACCGTCTCGAGCTTCGAAACGTCGCGCTCGAGGATGCTCGCCAGCTCCTTGGCGTGGTTCTCGAGGACCCGCTGCGCGATGAAGCAGAGGAAGTCCTCGGCGAGATCCATGTCCTCGTCGAGGTCCATGAAGGCGACCTCGGGCTCCACCATCCAGAACTCGGTGAGGTGCCGGCGGGTCTTGGACTTCTCGGCGCGGAAGGTCGGGCCGAAGGTGTAGACCTTGCCGTAGGCCATCGCGGCGGCCTCGCCGTAGAGCTGGCCGCTCTGGGTGAGGTAGGCCTTGCCCATCTCGAAGTAGGGGACCTCGAAGAGCGTGGAGGTGCCCTCGCACGCCGCGGGCGTGAAGATCGGCGCGTCCGTGAGGCGGAAGCCGTGCCCGTCGAAGTAGTCGCGGATCGCCTTGATGATGGTGTGGCGCACGGCCATCACCACACGCTGCCGGCTGGAGCGCAGCCAGAGGTGCCGCTTCTCCATGAGGAAGGCGACGCCGTGCTCCTTGCGGCCGATCGGGAAGTCCGGCTCCGCGCGGGAGACGACCTCGAGATCCTTCACCGAGAGCTCGAAGCCGAGGGGCGAGCGGGCGTCCGCGCGCACGCTGCCGCGGACCTTGATCGCCGATTCCTGGGGCAGGTGGTCGGCCTCCTGGAAGAGGGCCTCGGAAACGTCGCCCTTGAACATGACGCACTGGATCACGCCGGTGCCGTCGCGGACCTGGAGGAAGTGGAGCTTTCCGGAGGAGCGGCGATTGTCGAGCCAACCCCGCAGCTCGACGTCCTGCCCCTCGTACTGGCCGATCTCGTTGATCCATGCGCGCGGAAAGCTCATCTCAAGGCTCCAAGAAAAGGGTCCGGAATCTAAAGGGGGCACGCCTCGCTGGCAAGGACGACGAAGACGGCGTCGACCTCCCGGCCGCCCGAGCGACCGCACAGGGCGACGATCTCGAGGACGCGAGGGCTCGTTCTTCGCGTCGCCCCGCAGGGATTGAGCCCCGCGGAGGCAGCCGATTTTGTTAGATTCCGCCAGCGCCAGGCCGTCCGAAGGAGACGCAGACATGCAGGAACGCTACGAGCCGCAGACCATCGAGCCCAAGTGGCAGGACCGCTGGGAGGCGGAGGGTCTCTTTGCCGCCGGCCGACGGGGCGACCTGCCGAAGAAGTACGTCCTCGAGATGTTCCCGTACCCCTCGGGCGCCCTGCACATGGGGCACGTGCGCAACTACCTCCTCGGCGACGTCATCGCCCGCTACTCGCGGATGAAGGGCTTCGACGTGCTGCACCCCATGGGCTGGGACGCCCTGGGGCTTCCGGCGGAGAACGCGGCGATCAAGGACAAGCGCCATCCGGCGGAGCGCACCCGCGAGAACGTGCGCTCGTTCAAGGCCGAGATGAAGCGGGTTGGCTTCTCCTACGACTGGTCCCGGGAGATCTCCACCGACGATCCCGCCTACTACAAGTGGAGCCAGTGGTTCTTCCTGAAGTTCCGGGAGCGGGGCCTCGTGTACCGCCGGATGGCCCACGTGAACTGGTGCCCCGGCTGCCAGACGGTGATCGCCAACGAGCAGGTGAAGGACGGGCTCTGCGAGCGCTCCAGCGATCCGGTGGTGATCAAGCAGATGGCCGAGTGGGCCTTCCGGATCACCGAGTACTCCGAGCGCCTCCTGCGGAACCTCGACGAGCTGAAGGACTGGCCGGAAGAGGTGGTGAAGAAGCAGCGGAACTGGATCGGCAAGAGCGAGGGCGCGGAGCTCGACTTCGCCGTCGACGGCTCGTCCGAGAAGGTCCGCGTCTTCACGACCCGGGCCGACACGGTCTTCGGCTGCACCTACGTGGTGGTGGCGCCCGACCATCCGATGCTGGCCGCGATCGTCCCCGCGGATCGGCGGGAGGCCGTGACCGCGTTCGCCGCCGACCAGGCGCGTAAGGCGGCGACGAAGGGCCGGGACGAGGAGCTGCCGAAGGAGGGCGTCGACACCGGCGCCCGCGCGGTCCACCCCTTCACAGGCGCGAAGCTCCCGATCTGGGCTGCGAACTTTGTGGTCTCCGACTACGGCACCGGCGCGGTGATGAGCGTTCCGGCCCACGACGAGCGCGACTTCGAGTTCGCGACGCTCTACGGCCTGCCGATCGTTCGGGTGATCCGTCCGGCCGACGGCGCGGCCCTGCCCGCTGACGCCGCCTTCACCGAAGACGGCGTGCTCGAGAACAGCGGTCCCTACACGGGCCAGACCTCCCCCGATGCGCGGAAGGCCATCGCGGCGGCCGCGAAGGAGGGCGGATTCGGCGGTCCCTCCGTGACCTACCGGCAGCGCGATTGGGGGATCTCCCGTCAGCGCTACTGGGGCACGCCGATCCCCATCGTCTACTGCGAGGCCTGCGATCCGGCGGGGGAGGGGATCGCGGTCCCCTACGACCAGCTCCCGGTGGAGCTCCCGGAGATCGACGTCGCCGCAGTGCTCACGGGTCGCGGCGAGCCGCCGCTCGCGAAGGTGCCTTCCTTCGTGAACACCACCTGCCCCGGCTGCGGCGGCCCCGCCCGGCGCGAGGTGGAGACGATGGACACCTTCGTCGACTCGAGCTGGTACTTCGCCCGCTACCTGGATCCGAAGAACGACGAGCTGCCGTTCTCGCGGTCGAGCGCGGATCGCTGGTTGCCCGTGGACGTCTACGTGGGAGGTCCCGAGCACTCCACGATGCACCTCCTCTACTTCCGCTTCTGGACCATGGTGATGCAGGAGATGGGGCTCTGCGCGGAGGAAGAGCCCGTGAAGCGCCTCGTCACCCAGGGCATCGTGAACGGTCCCGACGGCCGGAAGATGTCCAAGCGCTGGGGCAACGTGGTGGCGCCCGCCACCATCGTGGATCGCTACGGCGCCGACGCGGCCCGCACCTTCACCATGTTCGCAGGGCCTCCGGACCGCGACATCCAGTGGTCCGACGAGCAGGTGGAGGGGAGCGCTCGGTTCCTCCAGCGGATCTGGCGCCTCGCGTACCGGCACCGCGACTCGGCCGGCCTCCCCGGGGATCTCCCCGCCGACGGCCGCTCGCTCGAGATCCGGCGCGCTGCCCACAAGACGCTTCGCCGGGTGACGGAGGACCTCGAGAGGCTCTCGTTCAATACCGCGGTGGCCCGGGCCATGGAGCTCGTGAACTTCCTCACGCCGGTGGAGCCGGAGACCGACGCCGAGCGCGCCGCCATGGCGGAGGCCATTCGCCTCCTGGCCGCCATGCTCTCGCCGATCGCTCCGCACCTGGCGGAGGAGATCGCCGAGGTCTACGGCGCCACGCGCTCGCTCCAGGCCACCGAGTGGCCCGCCTACGATCCGGCCCTCACCGAGGAGGACACCCGAGTCTACGCGGTGCAGGTCAACGGCAAGCTCCGCGGCGAGGTGGCGATCCGCGCCGACGCCGGCGAGGACGAGGTGAAGGCCGCCGCCCAGGCGGACGCCAAGGTCGCGCCCCACCTCGCGGGCATGACGGTCCGCAAGGTGATCTTCGTGAAGGGCCGCCTCGTGAACTTCGTGGTCTCGCCGTGACGCTTCGGGTGACCCAGCCGGCGGGCCGCCGGGACCTCCCGGGGCTCGCGAGAGCAGGGCGCGACATCGGCGCCCGCGCGCTCGCGGCGGCGAGGCCGCTGATGAAGGCGCTGCCGCTGGCCCTGGCCATCGGTGGCTGCGGCTATCAGTTCGCCGTAGGCGGACCGGGGTTCCCGGACGACATCCGCGCGGTGTACGTGCCCGTCTTCGCCAACCGCACCAGCGAGCCGGAGGCGGGCGCGATCTTCTCCGAGGCCCTGGCCGAGACCCTGGCGCGAGCGGGCAGGACGGCAGGCCCCGCCGCTCCTGCCAGGGTCGATGGCGAGATCGTCTCGATGATCGCGGCTCCGGCGGCCACCACCCGCGACGGCACGGGCGTCGGGATCTACCGGCTCTCGGCGGTCGTGCGGCTCAGCCTGGTCCGGGACGGCGCCGAGCTTTGCCGGCGAGAGCTCGCGGGCTCCGAGGACTACCTCCCCGCCACGAATCTCCAGGCGCTGGAAGCGTCGCGCCGCGAGGCGGTCCGCCGTCTGGCTGCGACGATGATGGCGAGCGCGGGGCGCGAGCTCTGCCCGAACCTCGCTCCGCGCTGACGAGATCCCATTCCAGGCAGGGGGCAGGGAGCCGGGAAAGCCCGGCTCTCCGTCTCTGAATTGAACCGCTAGCGGAGAACGCGAACGGCGGACACGGGAGTCCCCGGTCCGCCAGCGCGGTTCGATGCCGACCCGAACGGTCGGCATTCTACGAAGAGGGTGCTACTTCGCGGCGGCGCCGGCGGCGACCGACTTCGCGAGGCGCGAGATCTTGCGGCTCGCAGCGCGGCCCTTGATCACGCCCTTGGTGGCGGCCTTGTCGATGGACCGGGTCGCCAGGCGCAGGAGCTCCTGGGCGGTGGTGGAGTCGTTCTTGGCGACCGCCTCGCGGACCTTCTTGATCGCGGTGCGGAAGCTGGAGCGGATGGAGCTGTTGCGCGCACGGGCCACTTCGGCCTGGCGGATGCGCTTCAATGCGGAACGGGTATTCGCCACGTCGTCAATCCCCTTGGAAAGCGGGGCCTTCTACCGGCCCACGCACCAGGTGTCAAGGCCCCTCGAGGCAGCTCGCCCACAGAGGGCCTGCCTGGAGGGCATGGGCGCGGATGATGTGGACATTTCCAGAAAATTTCAAGCAAAGCCTTCGGAATCCAGCCCTTTTTCTGGATGCTGCAGGATGCAGCACGGGGGCCGGAGGCCGAAAAACCGTTGGAAAAGGTGCCCTCTCCAGCCGCGAGCCCACAGGCTTCCCACAGATCTTGTGGGCAACCGTTGGACAACGTCCTACGAGCCGGACGCCTCCCGGCGCTTCGCCTCCTCCCATAGGGCGTCCATCTCCTCTGCGGAGGCCTCGGCTCCTCCCGTGCGCTCGTGGAGCCGCTCCTCCATCCACGTGAAGCGGGTCTCGAAGCGGCGGATCGCCATCCGGAGGGCCTCCTCGGCCGGCACGCGCGCGTGGCGCGCCAGGTTGGCCAGAGAGAAGAGCACGTCGCCGAGCTCGTGCTCGATCGCGGCCCGGTCGCCGCCGGCCAGCGCCTCGTCGAGCTCGCCGAGCTCCTCGTCGACCTTGGAGCGCACGCCCGCCAGATTCGGCCAGTCGAAGCCGATACGAGAGGCCTTCTCCGTGAGGCGCTCCGCCCGAACGAGGCCGGGCGCGTGCCGGGGGACGCCGTCGAGCACCGAGACGCGGCGCCCCTTCTTCTTCTCCTTCTCCGCTGCCTTCAGCTTCGCCCAGTTCTGCTCGACCTCCGCGACGCTCCCGACCCTGACGTCGCCGAAGACGTGGGGG
The DNA here is from genome assembly GCF_001263175.1 of Vulgatibacter incomptus. Taxonomy (GTDB): domain Bacteria; phylum Myxococcota; class Myxococcia; order Myxococcales; family Vulgatibacteraceae; genus Vulgatibacter; species Vulgatibacter incomptus. The sequence goes on from NZ_CP012332.1 coordinate 1,199,852, forward strand.
TGGCGGTATTCGAGCTTGTCGGCGATCGCCTGGATCACGTCGGCCAGGTCCCAGTCGCCGCTCTCCCGGGCCAGCTCGGCCTGGAAGACGATCTGGAAGAGGAGGTCGCCGAGCTCCTCCCGGTGCTCCGACTTCGAGCCCGAGTCGATGGCGTCCAGCACCTCGTAGCATTCCTCGACCAGGTACGGCCGGAGCGACTCCATCGTCTGCTCCCGATCCCAGGGGCATCCGTCGGGTGCGCGCAGCCGCGTCATCATCTCGAGGAGGCGCTTCAGCTGGACGGCTGCCTTCTCGGTGGTCTTCGTCTCCATTCCGATCCTCTTCCGCCGCATGATTTCGCGGCTCGTGCGCGCGCCGAATACGTCGCGGTGAGCGGGAGGGCTTTTACTCTCGCCCCTGGCCCAAGGGAATCGAGGGCCCTCCCTCCGCCCGCCTGGAAGGTCGGTCCGGCCGCAGTACCCAGGGAAAACACCCGCCGACCACGGCTCTTCCCTTCGGTTCGAGGAGGGGCTTTGCTAGGATTCCTGCGACTTCCTCCCGAGGGTGATTTGAGGAGCGTTCGGCTTCGGCCCATCCGTCTCGTCGCGGCGCTGGCGGCGCTGCTGTCGACCGTGCTCCCGGTCGCAGCGGGCGCGGCGCGTCCGCTCGCGGGTTCCCACGGCGTCGCCACCCCCTCGGAGGAGAGCTGGGGCGACGAAGGCTTCGAGGCGGAGGCGCGGCGGCTAGGCGAGGCGGAGGAGCGCCGGCTCGTGGAGGAGGCGGCCCACCGGGCGGGGCTCACCGCCGCGAGGAGGGGACAAGCTGCGCCCGCTCCCGAGGCCGCCGACCCGGACAAGGCCCGCAGGCTCGAGGCCGACGACGAGCTCGCCCGCCTCGTCGTTCTCCCGGAAGAGACCCTCGAGGACCTCGAGCACGCGTGGCGCGACAGGCGGGAGGCCGTAGCCCGCGGCGATCTCCTGGCGGCGGCCACGGCCGAGAGCCGCGTGCTCGATCTCCGCCACAGGCTGGACGTAGCCGAGCTCGACACCTTCGCGGCCGCTGCCGTCCGTGAGAGCCAGGCCCTGACCTGGAGCGATCCCGCCGCCGCCCTCGCGAGGGCCCAGCTCGCCGTGGCCCTCTCGCCCTCGCTCCCTGCAGCGCACCTGTCGCGGCTCGCAGCGCGCTTCGCCGCCGATCCCTGGGACGTCGCGGACTGGGGCCACTCGGGCCTCGAGGCCCTCCGGGCGGGGCTCGGCCACGAGCGACACCTGCGGCCATTCCTCGCCGACCTGGGCGTCGCCGCAGGCCTCGCGCTGGCGCTCACGGGCGCCTTCACGCTGCTGCTCCTGGCCTTGCGCCACGGCCGCCACGTCCTCCACGACTTCCACCACCTCTTCCCTCGCCAGGTCGCGCGCCTCCAAAGCGGAGCGGTCGCCCTGGTGCTCCTCGCGCTGCCCGTCGCGTTCGGCCTCGGCCCGCTGGTCTTCGCGTCGGGCGTCGTCGCGGCGATCTGGCTCTACCTCTCCCGAACCGAGAAGACCGTGCTCGGCGTCTGGCTCGTGGTCTTGGGCCTGCTGCCTGCGGGAGCCGGGTGGCTCGCCGATCGCACGGCCTGGAGCGGAACGCTCGCCGAGGTGGTGGATCGAGTGGACCGCGGCGCCGATCTGCGCCTCGCCGAGGCGCTGGCGCCGAGGAGCGAGGCGAAGGATCCGAGGCCCGAGGAGCTCTTCGCGCTCGCTCGGGTCGAGAAGCGCCAGGGGAAGCTCGACGCCGCAGAGTCGCTCTTCGCAAGGGCCCTTGTTCTCAGGCCGGGTTGGGCCCACGCGTCCGTCGGCCTCGGAAACGTCCGCTTCCTCCGCGGCGATTGGACCGGCGCCGCCCGCCTGTATGACGAGGCGCTCGAGGCGGATCCCGGCCTGGCCGAGACCTGGTTCAACCTCTCGCGGGTCTACTACCGGCAGGTCGACTTCCCCAGGGGACAGCAGGCGCGGGATCGGGCGGTCGAGCTCGATCCGACGCTCGTCGCCCGATACGGCAAGGGCGGCGGTGAGCCGGACGCTGCGGGCGGCCATCGTTTCCTCGCCGATCCCTCCCTTCGCGAGGCCGATCTCGTCGCGCTGGCGACCCGGCCCGGCGAGTCCGCCCGAGTCACGGCCCAGATCGCCGGCTGGCTCGCTCCCAGGGTCCCCGCTCCGCTCGTCACCTGGCTGGGACTGGTGATCGTCGCCGGGCTCGCAGCCCTGGCTTCGTTCCGTGGGCGCGTTCGCCCGAGCCGCGGTTGCGCGCGATGCGGGCGCTCCGTCTGCGAGCGATGCGACCCCGAGACCTCGCGAGGCCCGGACTGCGGCCAGTGCGTCCACGTCTTCGGTCGCCGCGGCCGGGTGGATCCGGCGGCCCGCGTCCGGAAGGAGCTCGCGGTCGCCAGCTACCGTGCGCGCCGGGGCGTCGTCCTTCGCTGCAGCGCGATCCTCCTCGCGGCGCCGGCGCTCAAGGGGCGGGCGGCGCGGGGGGCGCTCGTCATCGGGATCTTCGCCTTCTTCGGGATCCTCCTGGCGATCAGCGACGGCGTGATCCGGCCGGCCTTCGTCTTCGACGCGGCCTGGAAGGCGGCGCTCCTCACCACCGCGACGGCGGCGACCTATCTCCTCGGCATTCGCGAAGGCTGGAAGGAACCGGGCTGACGATGGCGCTCCGCGGCACGATCAAGGACTTCGGGATCGCCGAGATCCTCCAGCTCATCGGCCAGCAGGCCAAGACCGGGATCCTCCACCTCGAGTCGAAGAGCAAGGACGAGGAGGTCCACATCTCCTTCCTCCAGGGGAACGTGGTCGGCGCCGGGGACGTCGGCAGGCGCCGCCGGGACCTCCTGGGGCGGATGCTGGTTCGGGCTGAGCTGCTCTCCGACGCGCAGCTCGAGGCGGCGCTGGACGAGCAGAAGCGGACGCTCAAGCGCCTCGGAGACATCCTCGTCGAGTCCGGTGCGATGACCCGGGAGCTCTTGCGGGAGATGACGAGGCTCCAGGCGCAGGAGACGCTGTACCGGCTCTTCTCCTGGAAGAGCGGCACCTACCGCTTCGAGCAGGTCGAGGTGGCCTGGGACAAGGAGTCCTTCACGCCGATCCGGAGCGAAGCGGTGCTCATGGAGGGCTTCCGGATCGTCGACGAGTGGCCGGCGGTGCGGCGGAAGATCCCGTCGAAGGAGATGACCTTCGAGAGGCTCGCGCCTCTCCCCGCCCAGCGCGCCGAAGACGACCTGGACAGCAACCTCGACCAGGCCTTCGGGGGTGCGATCCACGCAGGATCCGGGGCGTCGGAGATCGGACCCGCCGAGCGGCGGGTGATGAAGCTGGTCGAGCCGGGGCGCTCGGTGGAGACGCTGATCGACCTCTCGCGCCTCGGCGAGTTCGAGACCACCAAGGCGCTGGCCAACCTCGTCTCCGGCGGGTTCCTCCGTGGCATAGCTCCGGAGCCGTCCGAGGCGCGGGCGGATCGCGCGGGTCCGGGCGAGCGCCTCGCCAAATACGGGCTCCGCGTCGGCCTGAGTCTCGCCCTCGCGCTCGTGGTCGGGCTCGTGGCCCATCGGGCGTCGAGCGGGGAGGGCGCGCGATCGGGCACCGGCGTGGAGAGGACCCTCTGGGATCCGGCCGCACAGCGGGCGATCGGCGAAGCCCAGCTCTCGCGGATCCGGTTCGCCCTCGAGCTCCACCGGCTCGAGACGGGAGCCCATCCCGCCGCGCTCTCCGAGCTCGTCGAGGCCCGTCTGCTCGGCGACGGCGATCTCCGCTATCCCTGGACGGAACCGTACTTCTATCGGAGAACGGAGGACCGGGCCGGATACGTGCTCCTGCCTCCCTTGCGATAACCCGGAAAGAATGACCGGGCCCGGCCTGTTTTCGGCTTCGAGAGGACACATGCGGGAAACCACCCATCGCGTAGAGCTCGACGACAGCAACCTGGCCCAGACCCTCGCGGGTGCGCAGAACGAGCACCTCAAGCTCCTGGAGCGCCGCGCCGGCGTCCGGATCAGCAACCGAGGCACCACCGTCACACTTGTGGGCGACGAGCCCAAGGTCCTGCTCGCCGAGCGGGTGATCCAGGAGCTCTACGGGCTCCTCCGCGCCGGCTATCCGCTCTATCCGGAGGACATCGAGCAGGCCGCCAAGGTGCTCGCGGCGCGGAAGGACGTCTCCCTCAAGGAGATCTTCCTCGACACCGTCTTCATCTCCAACCGAAACCGGGTGATCGCGCCCAAGGGCCTCGCCCAGAAGCGCTACATCGACGCCATCCGCAGCCACGACATCGTCTTCGGCATCGGCCCGGCGGGCACCGGCAAGACCTACCTCGCCATGGCCATGGCGGTGGCGGCTCTCCTGGAGCGGCGGATCAAGCGGATCGTCCTCTGCCGTCCGGCCGTCGAGGCCGGCGAGAAGCTCGGCTTCCTCCCCGGCGACCTCGCCGAGAAGGTGAACCCCTACCTGCGCCCCCTCTACGACGCCCTCAACGACATGATGGACTCAGAGAAGGCCCAGGGGCTCATCGAGAAGGGCACGGTCGAGGTGGCGCCGCTCGCCTTCATGCGCGGCCGCACCCTCAACGACTCCTTCGTCATCCTCGACGAGGCGCAGAACACCACCGTCGAGCAGATGAAGATGTTCCTCACCCGCCTCGGCTTCGGCTCCCGCGCGGTGATCACCGGCGACGTCACCCAGGTCGACCTCCCCTCCGGCCGCACCTCCGGCCTCGCCGACGCCCGCGAGACCCTCGAGGGCGTCGAGGGCATCTCCTTCTGCGGCTTCAGCGAGGTCGACGTGGTCCGCCACCCCCTCGTGCAGCAGGTGGTCCTCGCCTACGAGGCCCAGGAAGCCCGCCGCGCCGCCCGAAAGGCCGCCGCGGCCGCTCCGAAGGAAGAGGTCGAGCCCGCGGCGTAGTTCGCGGACGAACGGCCGCGTCGCCTCGTTGACGCGCTGCGGCCGACCTGCCACGATCCGGGGTTCGACATGGCGCGAACCAAGGACAAGGCAGCGCTCCCGACGGAGCCGAAACGCGTATCCCTCTCAGGGGTCGTGGACCGGCTTCTGGGCCTGGTTCTCCTGGCCCTGGTCGCCGCTGCGGCCGCTACGGCTCTGAACCCCGGACTCCTCGATCCCCGGATCCCCTACGACGACCGGGATCTGGGGAGCTTCGCGACCGCGACCATCAAGGCCAACCGCGCCTACGATCTCCCCGACGAGGAAACCACGCGGCGCATGCGCGAAGAGGCCGTTGCCGCGGTGCGGGCGGTCTACGAGTACGACGCGCTGGCGGTGGACGCCATCGTCGCCCGGATCCACAGCGGCTTCGACTTCGCACGCTCGCTCAGCCGGGAGGCCGAAACCGAGGGTGCGAGTTCGCCTCACAAGGTCGAGACCCCCAAGGGCGACGCGTCGAAGGAGGCCCCGTCCTATCGGGCGATCGAGCGCGAGCGGGGCGAGATCGAGCGGCGGCTGGGCGCTCGCCTCGAAGAGGAGGAACTGGCGGCCCTCACCCGGGCGGGATTCCCGGAGGCGGTGGAGGAGGGCGTCGTCACCCTGGTGACCCAGGTGATGCGCGAGATGGTGGTGGGAGACCGCGAGGAGCTCGCCCAGCACCGGAGCCGAGGGATAGCGATCCGCCGGCTGGGCCCCAAGAGCGTGGTCACGGAGGAGTTCCTCTCAGAGGTGGGCGGGATCCGCGACCTGTCCGCGGTTCGCGAGCGGATCGAAGGGAACGTCGAGAGCCTCTCCCGCCTCCCCCGCGAGCTGCGCCTGGCTGCGGTGAACCTCGCCCGGCGTGAGATTCGGACCAACCTCAAGTACGACGGCGAGCTGACTCGCAAGCGCCGGGAGGACGCGGGCGCGGCGGTGAAGCCGGTGGCGATCCAGCTCAAGAAGGGCGAGAAGATCATCGGCGACGGTGAGCGGATCGAGGCTCGGCACCTGGCGATCTTCCGCGGAATGCGGGCCCAGTCCCAGGAGACGGACCTCGTGCAGGCCCGGATCGGCGGCGCTCTCCTCGCCGCGCTCCTGGCGCTCGGCCTCTTCGGCTTCGCGCGCTCGGGCAAAGGCTTCCTGCGCCTCTCGAGAAAGGATCGCGTCCTCCTCGCGCTGCTGCTCTCGGGGATGCTCGTCTTTTCGCGCTTCGCGATCACGCTGGGCGAGCTCCTGCGCGAGCGCGTCCCCACGATCCCGGTGGAGGCCTGGACCTGGGTCGTCCCCTTCGCGGCGGGGGCGATGGCCCTCCGCTTCGTGCTCGGCGCCGCGCCGGCGCTGCTCTTCTCCGTGGCCTTCGCCGCCCTCGCCGGGGTGATGGCCGGCAACTCCCTCGCCGTCGGCGTCTTCGTCCTCCTGGGCTCCCTGGCCGGGGCGGCGCGGGTGGCGGGAGCACGCGATCGCGGCGGGATCTTCAAGGCCGGCGCCGCGGCGGGTCTCGCGCAGGCGGCCTCGGTGATCTGCTTCGCCCTCTTCGCGGGCCAGCTCCTCTCCTGGGAGCTCGTGGTGAGCGTGCTCACGGCCTTCGTGGGCGGAGCGGTCTTCACTCCGATCCTGGTCACGGCGCTGATCGCGCTCTTCGAGAGCGTCTTCGGCTACACCACCGACCTTCGCCTCCTCGAGCTCGCGAACCTGAACCACTCCGCGCTCAAGGAGCTGATCGTCCAGGCGCCGGGCACCTACCACCACTCGATCATCGTCGGGACCCTCGTGGAGGGGGCCGCCGAGGCGATCGGGGCCAACCCCCTGCTGGCCAAGGTCTGCGCGTACTACCACGACCTCGGCAAGGGGAAGAACCCGCTCTACTTCGGCGAGAACCAGCGGGGCGGCAACCGCCACGACGACCTGCCGCCCGAGGAGTCGGCGCGCCTGATCATCGAGCATGTCGCGACCGGCCTCGAGCTGGCGCGGAAGCACAAGCTGCCCCGCGTGGTCGCGGACGCCATCCCCCAGCACCACGGGACACGCCTGGTGGGTTATTTCTATCACAAGGCGTTGCGTGAGCAGGAGGGGAGGGAGGCGCCCGAGCCGGTGGACCCGACCCTCTACCGCTACGCAGGGCCCAAGCCCCAGTCTCCCGAGACCGCCCTGGTGATGATGGCCGATGCGGCCGAGGCCGCCTCCCGCTCCCTCGCGGATCCGTCCGAGGAGAAGCTGCGGCAGCTCGTGAACAAGCTCATCGCCGGCATCTCGGCGGATGGCCAGCTCGACGAGTGCGGCCTCACCCTGCGGGATCTCTCCCGGATCGGGGCGAGCTTCTGCGCCACGCTCCAAGGCATCTACCACTCGCGGCCGGAGTATCCGGCGGGTGCACACGACGCGGCCGCCAAGGCGAGCCTCGCGGCCTCGCATCCGCCCGACGCCGAGGCGCCGCCGACGAACGTCCGCGCCCTTCGCAAGTAGAGGCGGCTCGATCGGAGCAAGGGCGGGCAGGCGTGTTAGGGTGCCGGCGTGGCCGACATCCAGATCAAGAACGAGCACCCCGAGGGCGCCTACGGCGTCCGGATCCTGCGCGCGCGGGCCCGCGAGTTCCTCGAGAAGCTCGGGAAGGGCGACGTGGAGCTCTCCATCCTCCTGACCACCGACCCCGGGATTCAGGAGCTGAACCGGCGCTTCCGGCGCAAGAACCGACCCACGGACGTGCTCTCCTTCCCAGCGGGGAACGAGGAGCCGTTGTTGCCGGGCTTTCCGATCCCGCTCGGCGATCTGGCGATCTCCCTCGATACCGCGCGAAGAAGGGCCTCCGAGGACGGGAGGAGCCTCGCCTTCGAGCTCTCCCGCTATCTGGCCCACGGTCTTCTCCACCTCCTGGGGTACGATCACGAGGTCTCCGAGCGGGAGGCGCGGCGCATGGCCCGCAAGGAGGCGGAGCTCCTCGGCGTGCCGGGGATGCTCGCCGACGCCCAGGGGGTAGGACCGAAACCTTCACGGGCGTCCCGAACCGGGGTAGAAAAGGGAAGCAAGGGCTCCCGAGAGACGGGGAGGGGACGATGAGCGAAGAGCGGTTCGAGATCGACTACGACGCAGAGGCGGTCTTCTACGAGAGCGGATGGCGAACCCGCGAGGATCTCGCCCGGCTCATCAAGGAGATGATCGACCGCGGCGATTACCGGATCGCGCGGCCGTCCGCCGCCCTCGAGTCCCTCGAGTCCGAGCTCTCTCGCGCGCGAATCATGGCCGTCCGGGTCTCCCCGGAGCTCGCCAAGGCGGCGGAGCAGCGGGCCGCACGCGAAGGGAAGGCCGTCTCGACGATCCTCCGCGAGGCCCTCGCAGGGCTTCTGTCTGCACCGGAGGCCGCGAAGGCGCCCGCGAACCTCCCCGCCGCGGTCATCCCGGCGATCGAGGTCGACGCCGAGACCTCCTTCTCCCTGGACGATCCGGAGATGGAGCAGAGCTGGTTCGGGCGCTGAAAGCCCCGTATCACCTCGGAGTTTCCTCCCTGGCCGGGTCATTCCCGAGCCGCAGAGGGATCGCCTTGCGCGGGGTGGAAAATCCCGTATTTTGCGGCAGTTTCACGGGTTTCCCCGTGTTCTTCCCATGAGCCAAGCGAAGCCGAAGGCGGAGCAGACGAAATTGAGAGCGTTTCCGCGCGGAGCGCGGCTGAAGAAGTCGGGCCCGCTTCTGCGGGACCGATTTCTTCATACGCTCTAGACGGGAGTCGGGACGAGATGATCGACGAGATTCAGGGACGGATGGACGAGCTGAAGGTGCGCCTCGACGCGCTCCGGAGGGGCCTTTGACGTCGAGCCTTTGAGGCTTCGCGCGGAGGAGATCGAGCAGATGTCGCTGCAGCCGGGCTTCTGGGACGACCAGAAGGCGGCGCAGGCGCTCAACAAGGAGAAGGCGCGGGCCGAAGAGCTCGTCCGCGCGTGGGACAGCCCCTCGCGGGCCCTCGACGACGCCTTTGCGCTCCTCGAGCTGGCGAACGAGGCGGGCGACGAGGATTCCCGCAAAGAGGCCGAGGGCAGCCTGGACGCGATCGAGGAGGCCATCCGCGGTCTGGAGCTCCGCCGCATGCTCTCCGGCCCCAACGACGGGGCGGACGCGATCATCGAGATCAACTCCGGCGCCGGCGGCACCGAGTCCATGGACTGGGCCGCGATGCTGCTGCGCATGTACACCCGCTACTGCGAGAGGCAGGGCTGGGAGGTCGAGCTCGCCGACTACACCGAGGGCGAGGAGGCCGGCCTCAAGAGCGCGTCGATCCTGGTGCGGGGCGAGTTCGCGTACGGCTTCCTGAAGGCGGAGGCGGGCGTGCACCGGCTGGTGCGCATCTCGCCCTTCGACTCGCAGGCCCGGCGGCAGACGTCGTTCGCGAGCGTCTTCGTCTACCCCGACATCGAGGCCGACATCGAGATCGACGTGAAGGAGTCGGACGTCCGGATCGACGTCTACCGCTCCTCGGGCGCCGGCGGCCAGAAGGTGAACAAGACCTCCTCGGCCGTGCGCATCACCCACATCGCCACCGGCATCGTGGTGGCGGTGCAGAACGAGCGCTCCCAGCACAAGAACCGCGACCTCGCCTGGAAGATCCTCAAGGCCCGGCTCTACGAGCTCGAGGAGAAGAAGCGGAACGCCGAGAAGCAGGCCATCGAAGAGACGAAGACGGACATCGGCTGGGGCAGCCAGATCCGGTCCTACGTCCTCGCCCCCTACCGGCTCGTGAAGGACACGCGCACCGGAGAGGAGAGCTCGCAGGTGGACAAGGTCCTCGACGGCGAGCTCCAGCCCTTCCTCGAGGCCTTCCTGCTGGGCAAGAGGAACACCAGCAAGGGCGGCCTCCCCGAATAAGCGCCCGAGCATCCGGCGCCGGCGATTCCCGGCCCCCTCACCGACGGGTGGGAGGGGCCGGTTCGCTATTCGGCCGCTTCGGCCGCTTCGGGCGCCTGCCTGGGCGCCAGCCCGAAGGCCGAGCGAAGGAGCAGATCCCCCTTCTCGAAGCCGACCTTGGGGGACTGGCCGATCAGCTCGTTCACCTCGTCCGGGGCCACGGTGTTCGGGCTCGCCACGAGCCTGGGAACCGGCCGCTTGGCGAGGGCGGAGATATCCAGCGGCTTGCCCGCTTCGATCGTCTCGGTGACGATCACGGCCTCCGAGAGACCGAACTCCCCGGCGAGCTCCGCCGCGTGGCGCTGCAGGGAGACCCAGGCCACGAAGCCTGCGATCATCCCCGCCACCGGGAGGCCGATCAGGAAGCCGATGACCATCGAGGCGGTCAGCTCGCGCTTGTTCAGTGGGTTGCTCATGGTCGGCCGATCTAGCACGGCGGCGCGCCGTGCGCCCGCGTTGGAACGGGCGAACATCGAGGGCGGCCCGGATCGTCCCGAGCAGGCTCGTCCAGCGGCCCCCGGAAGGCCGAGGCGGGGCCGCGATTCCTTGACCCGGCAGGTGCCCGAACGTAGTGTGCGCCGGCTCGCGAGAGCATGGCGTTCCCACCTCCGACACCCTCGGTTTGCCTGATCGGGAGCGCGAGGAGCAGTCGAATGGCCGACCAGGAAACGCCCACCGGATCCTCTTCCCTCGAAGCCCAGCGGGCCCTTCGCCTCGAGAAGGCGGAGAAGCTCCGTTCACTCGGCGTGAACCCCTGGGGCAACGGGCGGAAGGTGGAGAACAACGCGGGCGAGGTGAAGGCTCACTTCGGCGACGCGCCCACCGAGAAGGTCGAGGAGGATCCCACCGTCTTCTCGGTCGCCGGCCGGGTGATGATGGTCCGCACCTTCGGGAAGATGGCGTTCCTCGTCCTCCGCGATCGCACGGGCGACATCCAGGTCCAGCTCCGCAAGGACAAGCTGGGCGAGGACTCCTTCGGCCTCCTCAAGCTCCTCGACATGGGCGACATCGCCGCCGCGAGCGGCAGGGCCACCCGCACCAAGACCGGCGAGCTCACGGTGGTCGCCGACGAGTGGACGATCCTCACCAAGTCCCTGCGCCCCCTGCCCGAGAAGTGGCACGGCCTGGACGACGTGGAGACGCGCTACCGCCAGCGCTACCTCGACCTCGCCACCGATCCCGACGTCCGCGAGGTCTTCCGCAAGCGCTCGCGCCTGGTGCGCTACATCCGCGACTTCCTCGACGCCCGCGGCTTCCTCGAGGTCGAGACGCCGATGATGCACCCGCTGGTCTCGGGTGCGGCGGCCAAGCCCTTCACCACCCACCACAACGCGCTCGACCTCGATCTCTACATGCGGATCGCGCCCGAGCTCTACCTCAAGCGCCTCGTTGTGGGCGGTTTCGAGCGGGTCTACGAGATCAACCGCAACTTCCGGAACGAGGGCCTGTCCACCCGGCACAACCCCGAGTTCACCATGCTGGAGTTCTACCTGGCCCACGCCACGTACGAAGACCTCATGGACCTCACGGAGGAGCTGATCTCGGGGGCGGCGCAGGAGATCTGCGGCACCACGCGGCTCCGCTACCAGGGCCACGACGTCGACCTGGGGCCGGGCTGGAAGCGGATCTCCATGGCCGACGCCGTCATCGAGGCCACCGAGGGCAAGATCTCTCCCTCGGATCTCCAGGAGCCGGAGAAGCTCAAGGCCGTCCTCCTCGAGAGCTTCCGGGGGACCGACGCCGAGCGGAAGGCGATCGACCTCATGTCGATCGGCGAGCTCGTGGGCGCGCTCTTCGAGGAGCACGCCGAGCATCGCATCGTCCACCCGACGTTCGTCACCCGCTTCCCCGCGGCGATCAGCCCGCTCGCCCGCCGCAACGACCAGGATCCGGTCTTCACCGACCGCTTCGAGCTCTACTGCGCCGGCCGGGAAATCGTGAACGCCTTCTCGGAGTTGAACGACCCCAGGCAGCAGCAGGAGATCTTCGAGCGGCAGGTGGAGGCGAAGATGCGCGGGGCCGAGGAGACGATGGACTTCGACGCCGACTACATCGCGGCCCTCGAGCACGGCATGCCCCCGACGGCTGGCCTCGGAATGGGGATCGACCGCCTCGCCATGCTGCTGACAGACTCCGCCTCGATCCGTGACGTGATCCTCTTCCCCCTCCTCAAGCCCAGGTAGGTCCCATTTGCAGCCGACGTCCGGAGCCGCCGGCACGCCGGGAGGTCTTCCCCCAGCGGAGCGTGGCTCGCCCAGTCCACGACCTATCGTCCTCCCGTCGAGGAGGAGCCGGATCCCGCGCCTCTCCGGGCGCGCGCTCTCGGCAGCGGCCTTCCTGCAGCTCACGGCCCTCGCGCTCCTGGGCCTCTCCCGGCTCTTTTTCGCCAACTCTCTGGGCCTCCGGCTCGAGACCGCCGAGCTCCTCTCCGCCTCGGTCGCGGTGCTCACGGCGGGCACCGCGGGCTGGAGCACCGCGGCGATCTCGAAGCGGGTCGGCTTCTGGGAGCTGGTCCTCGGGGCCATCCTCTCCACGGCCGTCGGCTACTTGATCCTCGTCACGGGGACGGGCTTCGCGAACGAGGTCTTCGCCCTCGTTCCGGAGGGGGGGATCTGGTTCGCCCCGCTCCTCACGGGCGGTGTGAGCCTCCTCGTGTCGAGCCTCGCCGCCACCCTGGGCTACATGCTGGGCGCCGGCCGCTCGCTGGACTTCTCCTTCGGCTACGAGCTCTTCGTCGCGAAGAGCCACCTGCGGCTTTCGCGCCCGCTCCTCGTCGGCCTCTCCCTCCTCACCCTCGGGATCGTCCCCGGCGTCGTCGCCCTCTACCTGCTGCTCCGCAAGCAGCGGCGTTCGCCCACGCTGATCATGACCGTGCTCTCCATCGGCGGCGTGGCGGTGGGCGTGATGGCGCTCTGCGTGGTGCTCTCGGTGATGAGCGGCTTCGAGCTCGATCTGAAGCAGAAGATCCTCGGCACCAACGCCCACGCGGTGGTGCTCAAGTACGGCTCCTTCGACGAGTGGGAGAAGGCGGCCAAGACCACGCGCGAGACGCCGGGCGTCGTGGGCGTCACGCCCTTCGTCCTCAACGAGGTGATGGTCACCACCGAGACCAGCCTCGCCGGCGCCTTGATCAAGGGCATCGATCCCTCGACCGTCGGTCAGGTGACCGAGCTCCCCAACGAGATCATCGAGGGGAACCTCGAGCACCTCGACCGTCCCGACGAAATCCCGGTGCCCTCGGCCGCCTTCGGCGAGCCCGGGACCAAGGGGAAGAAGGAGCTCGACGACCTCTCCGACGAGCTAGACCGCCTCGCCCGCGCCGGTGCACGCGATCCGGCGGCGAAGGCCTCCGGCGAGAAGAACGATCTCCCGGGGATCGTGATCGGCCGTGAGCTCGCCCGCCAGCTCAAGGTCTTCGTGGGCGATCCCATCACCGTGGTCTCGCCCATCGCCGGCGAGCTCGGCCCCATGGGCCCCCAGCCCAAGAGCATGCAGTTCCGGCTCGCGGGCGTCTTCTACTCGGGGATGTACGAGTACGATTCCAAGTTCGTCTACATCTCGCTGGAGCGGGCCCAGGGCTTCTTCAAGCTGGGCAAGGGCGTGACGGGCCTCGAGCTCAAGGTCTCCGACATCGACGACGCCCGGCGGATCTCCCGCAACGTCCTCTCCGATCTGGAGGGCTACCCCTTCCGCGTCAAGGACTGGGGCGAGATGAACCGCAACCTCTTCTCCGCCCTCAAGCTGGAGAAGATCGTGATGGCGGTGATCCTGGCGTTCATCGTGCTGGTCGCCTGCTTCAACATCCTCTCCACCCTGGTGATGCTCGTGCTCGAGAAGGGGAAGGAGATCTCGATCCTCAAGTCCATGGGGGCCCGCGACGCGTCGGTCATGAAGATCTTCGTCGCCGAGGGCCTCGCCATCGGGACCATCGGCACCGTGCTGGGGCTCGCGCTGGGCCTGCTGCTCTGCGGGGCGATCTCGATCTTCCCCATCCCCCTGGACCCCGACGTCTATTACATCCCCAGGCTCCCGGTGCGGGTCGAGGGCGTCCAGTTCGCGCTCGTGGGCGTGGCCGCCGTGGTCCTCGCCTACCTCGCCACCATCTTCCCGGCGCTCTACGCCTCGCGTCTCTCGCCGGTGGAGGGGCTGCGCAATGACTGAGACCAGGCCGCTCATCGAGGCCCACGGCATCACCAAGGACTACTGGCACGAGAGCAAGGGGCTGGTGCAGGTCCTCCGCGGCGTCGACTTCGCGATGCAGGCGGGCGAGGTCGTGGCGCTGGTGGGGAAGTCCGGGGCAGGGAAGAGCACGCTCCTCCACGTGCTCGGCACCCTCGACGAGCCCACCACCGGCACGGTCTGCTTCGAGGGAGAGGAGCTCGTCGGCGCCGACGAGCTTCGGCTCGCGGACTTCCGCAGCAGTACGGTCGGCTTCGTCTTCCAGAGCCACTACCTGCTCCCCGAGTTCTCCGCCCTGGAGAACGCGATGATGCCGCTCCTCGTCCGCCGCGTGCACCGGGACGAGGCGACGGAGGTCGCGCGCAAGATCCTCGAGCGGGTCGGCCTCGGCCACCGCCTCGATCACAAGCCGTCGGAGCTCTCTGGCGGCGAGCAGCAGCGGGTGGCCCTGGCCCGGGCGCTCGCCCCCAGGCCGCGCCTCCTACTCGCCGACGAGCCCACCGGGAACCTCGACGCGAAGACCGCCGCGGCCATCCACGAGCTCCTCGTCGAGCTCAACCGGGAGCTGGGGATCAGCTGCCTCGTCGTGACCCACAACGAGGCCCTGGCCCGCGAGCTCCCGCGCTGCGTGGAGATGCGCGACGGCCTCGTCGTCTGAGAGCTTGTGAAGAATTCACAAGCTCTCGCGTAGCCGAAGGCGGAGGGGACTCCTAGGCCCGCCTGCGCAGGAGCGCGGCGAAGAAACCGTCCGTGCCGTGCACATGGGGCAGGAGCTTCAGGTAGCGCCGGGCCCCGAGCCGCTCCGCCAGCTCCTCGCCCAGCGTAGTGGCGGGGGGCATGAGCTCGAGCTCGGGATGCTCGGCGAGCACCGTCTCCACCACGCCCTCGTTCTCCTCGGTGGCGATGCTGCATGTCGCGTAGACGATCCGCCCGCCGGGCTTCGCGAGGGCCGCGTAGCGAGCGAGGAGCTCCTTCTGGATCCCCGCGAAGCGCTGCACCGATCCCTCGTCGAGGCGAAAGCGCGCGTCGGGGTTCCGGCGGAGCACGCCGAGCCCGGTGCAGGGCGCGTCGATCAGCACCGCGTCCGCCCGGTCGCCGAGCTTCTCGGCCAGCGGGGTGGGGAGGCCATCCGCCGGGACCACGTGTGACTCCCAGTTGTGGACGCCAGCACGCCGGGCCCGCGGGCCGAGCATCCCGAGCCGTCGCTCGTCCGTGTCCAGCGCCACCAGGCGCCCGCGGTTCTTCATCGAGGCGGCCAGCGCGAGGGTCTTCCCTCCGGCGCCTGCGCACGAGTCCACCACCAGCCATCCGGGGTGGGGATCCAGGAGGCGCGCCAGGACCTGGGAGCCTTCGTCCTGGATCTCGAACAGGCCCTCCTCGAAGCTCCGAAGGCGGAAGAGGTTCTGCCGCCCGTCTACATGGAGGCCATCGGGAGACCACGACGTGGCCTTCGCCTCGACGCCCTCGGAGGCGAGGCGCGCGATCAGGGTCTCACGATCCGTGCGCAGCCCATTCATCCGGATCGTGAGGGGCGCGCGCTCGTTCATCGAGCGGGCGAGGGCGAACGCCCCCTCCTCGTCGAGCTCCCGCAGGAAGAGCTCCGCCATCCACGGGGGGAGGGATTCGGCGACCGCGAGGCGCTTCGCCGGATCCTCCGACAGGCGCGAGAGGAGCTCGCCGGGCGCGGCGCAGGCGACGAGGCCCGGCAGGAGCGCTGCCGAGAGCCCGCCCTCCGCGAGCGCTCTGGCGGGAGGAATGCGCCGCTCCTGTACTCGGAGCGCCTCGTAGAAGAGGGCTCGCTTGGCGGCAGAGGAGAGCGCGCGCAGCTCGTCGCCGAGCGACTCCTCCAGCAGGTAGGTCAATCTCCCCTCGGCGCGGAGAAGGCCGTACACCGCCTCGGCAACGGCTCGGCGCTCGTTGGCATAGAGCCGCTTCTCGCGCCGCAGCAGGTAGTCGAGGGTCCGATCCGCCACCCGGCCTTCGTCGCGGATCGCCCCGTAGGCCTCGAGGACCAGCGCCCGCACCAGATCATCGCGGATCGGCCGCGGCGGGCCCGAGGATCCCTCGCCCGCGGGCCCGGCGGGAGCCCTGCCGCCGGGGGCTGTCGGATTCCGAGCGGGAACCCGCCGACCGCTCTCGCCGGGCACCCGACCTTGCTTGACTCGCCGCTTGGCCGCCATTAACTAGACCACCTTCCATGCCGTCCACCGGCACGCGAGAACCTAGCCGGGAACACGCAGGAGAGGCGGTTTTTTCGCGAGCGGCGCGAGGAACCAAATCCTCTTGCGGGCATCGGAAGACGGCGAGAGGCTTCGGCTCTTCGAAGGCTCATCGATGATCAACCCCAACCACGGAGAAAATCCATGATTCAGGTGCTCCAGAAGGCCCCGGACTTCACCGCCAAGGCCGTCGTCGGCAAGGGCGACTTCACCTCGGTTTCGCTCTCGGACTACCGCGGCAAGTGGGTCGTCCTCTTCTTCTACCCGCTCGACTTCACCTTCGTCTGCCCGACGGAGATCCAGGAGTTCTCGAAGCGCCACGACGAGTTCAAGAACCTGAACGCCGTGGTCCTCGGCGCCTCGGTCGACTCCGAGCACTCGCACAAGGCGTGGATCCAGGGCGGCCTCGGTGAGCTCAAGTACCCCCTCCTCGCGGACTTCAACAAGGACATCTCGCGGAAGTACGGCGCGCTCCTCGAGAACGAGGGCTTCTCCACCCGCGCGACCTACATCATCGACCCGGAGGGCGTGCTCCAGTACGCAAACTTCCACAACCCGAACGTCGGCCGCTCGGTCGGCGAGACGCTCCGCGTCCTCCAGGGCTGCCAGACCGGCGAGCGCTGCCCGGCGGAGTGGAAGCCCGGCCAGAAGACGATCTGATCGTCGTGGCACAACGAGCAGCCGCTCGCTTCGGCCCGGGTTCGATTCGAACCCGGGCCGTTTGTTTTCAAGAGGCGAGGCTTCAGCCCTTGGGCGCCGTCGTCCGCTTGCTGGCCGCCTTCTTCTCCGAAGGGGGCGCCTCGCCCTTCAGCGTCGCCAGGACCGCCTCGGCGTGCCCGTCCACCTTCACCGGCGACCAGGCCGCTTCGATCATCCCCTTCTCGTCGATGAGGAAGGTCGAGCGGATCGTGCCCAGGATCTGCTTCCCGTAGAGCGTCTTCATCCCGAAGGCGCCGTAAGCAGTCGCTACGGCGCTGTCGGCGTCGGAGAGGAGCGGGTAGGGGAGCGCCTGCTTCTCGCGGAAGCGACCGTGCGAGGCGATCGAGTCCTTGGAGATCCCGAAGACCTCTGCCCCGGCGGCCCGGAGCGCGTCATAGCGATCCCGGAAGTCGCACGCCTCGCGGGTGCATCCGGGCGTCTGGTCCTTGGGATAGAAGAAGAGCACGACCTTTCGGCCTCGAAGACCCTCCAGGGAAACCTTCTCGCCGGAGGTGGACGGGAGGTCGAAGGCCGGAGCCCGGTCGCCAGCACGCAGAGCCAATTTCGTCTCCTTCGAGCGCCGTGGCGCTCGTGATCGGGTTCGCTATCCAAAACTGCCCGCCCCTTGTTCCCGATCGGGTGCAGGCCATCCGGACGCGGCGTCCAGGTCCGGTGGAAATCCGGATCCAGGACGGTTATAGAAGCGCCGAACGTTCCTACCGTACCTGAAGCGCGTAGCGAGGAGATTCCATGGAGACGCAGAACCAGGCGCCCGCCCCCATCACCGGCTTCGAGTTCACCCCGGCCACCCCCGTCGCCCTCACCGCGGCGGCCGTCGAGAAGGTGAAGGAGGCCATGGCCCAGCAGAAGCTGGACGGCCACTGCCTCCGCATCGCCGTCGTCGGCGGCGGCTGCTCGGGCTTCAACTACGATCTCGATCTGGTCAAGGACGCCAAGCCCACCGACGTCGCCTACGATCTGGCGGGCGTGAAGGTCGCCATCGACGAGCAGAGCGTCCGCTTCCTCGACGGGACCGTGATCGACTTCGTCGAGACCCTGCAGGGCGCCGGCTTCAAGTTCAACAACCCGAAGGCCAAGTCGACCTGCGGCTGCGGCACCTCGTTCTCGGCGTAACAGGCCCCCGAGGCCTCGAGGCTGCGCTCGTTTCGAGCGGGCGCGCCTCGTAACACCGGGATCGTCTCCTTCGCGAGGCGACGGAACGCAAACCGCGATTGGAGCGCCGCGGGCGCTCGGCGGACCTCATGGACAAGCCGATCGTCGCCTGGGCCACCGTCGGCCCCTTCCGACAGAACTCCTACGTCCTGGGCGATCCCGTGACGAAGGACGCCGTGCTGGTCGATCCGGGCGACGAGCCCAAGGCCATCGAGGCAGTCCTCGAGCGGGAAGGGTTGACCCCTCGCTTCATCCTCAACACCCACGCCCACATCGACCACGTGGGCGCCGTCCACCACTTCCAACAGAAGTGGAAGCTCCCGTTCTACCTGCACCCCGGTGACCGGGATTGGCTCGAGGCGCTGCCGCTCCAGGGCCGGATGTTCGACGTACCCACCTCGCCCATCCCCCACGTGGATCGTTGGATCGCGGACGGCGAGACGATCGCCTTCGGTGGGAAGCGGATCGAAGTGATCCACACGCCGGGCCATACGCCTGGCGGGTGCTGCCTCCTGCTCCGGGACGACGGGATCCTCTTCACCGGCGACACGATCTTCGCGGGCAGCATCGGCAGGACCGACTTCCCCGGTGGCTCTCTCGAGGAGCTCCTCGCCTCGATCCGGGAGAAGCTCTTCCCGCTCGGGGACGAGGTGACCTTCTATTCCGGCCACGGCCCTCCCTCGACCCTCGGCAAGGAGCGCCGGGACAACCCCTTCGTCGGTGAGAACGCCACCGGCTCGGGCCGCGGCAAGAAGTACGTCTGACCGGCTCCGAAGGGCGCTCCTCCCACGGACGAGGCGCCTCCGGCCGGTAGAAAGGGCACTCGTGCCAACGGAGCCTGTCTTCCTCATCGTCGCGGCGGAGGCCTCCGCCGACGTCCACGGCGCCCGGCTGATGGCCTCGATCGCGCGGCGGACCCCAGGCGCCCGCTTCGTCGGCATGGGCGGTCCCGCCATGAGGGCCGCGGGCCTCGAGGCGCTGTACCGCGCCGAGGATCTCTCGGTGATGGGCTTCGTCGAGGTCGTCCCCAAGCTCGCCGGCATCCTCGGGATCCTGCGCGGCCTCGCCCGCTGGGCCGAGGCGAACCGCCCCAGCGCCGCCATCCTCATCGACTCCGCCGACTTCAACCTCCGGCTCGCCAGGGAGCTGCGCCACGTCGGGATCCCGACCGTCGGCTACGTCGCGCCGATGGCCTGGGCCTGGCGGGAGTCCCGCACCCGGGTGCTCCGCGATCTCGATCGCCTCCTCTGCATCTATCCCTTCGAGGAGCCGTGGTTCCGCGCCAGGGGCGTCGCCGCCACCTACGTCGGAAACCCCGTCGCGGAAGACCCGCGCCTCGGCACCATCCCCGACGAGGCGGAATGCCGCCGGGCCCTCGGGCTCGACGAGTCCCGGCCGACCCTCGCGCTCCTCCCCGGGTCGCGCCGCGCAGAGCTACGCAACGTCCTCCCCACGCTCCTCGCCGCCTCCGATCGGCTGGCGAAGGAGGAGCCCGAGCTGCAGGTGGTGCTCCCGGTCGCGCCGACCCTCGATCGCGCAGAGGTGGAGGCGCTCGCGGCGGGCGCCAGATGCCGCCTGATCCTCGTGGACGGTCGCGCGCCGGAGGCCCTCGGCGCTGCCGATGCCGTGGCGGTCTGCTCCGGGACCGCGACGCTGGAGGCCGCGCTCCTCGTCCGCCCGATGGTCGTGGCCTACCGGGCCCACCCCGTCTCGTTCAAGATCGCCCAGCTCCTCGTCCGCCTGCCCAGCGTCTCCATCGTGAACATCCTCGCCGGACGCCCGATCGTCCCGGAGCTCCTCCAGGACCAGCTCGAGCCCGAAGCGCTCGCCGCCGAGCTCCTGCCGCTTTTTAGGCGGACCGAGGCGCGGGAGCGGATGATCCGCGAGCTGGCCGGCCTCCGCGAGCTCCTCGGCTCGAGGCGGGCGAGCGAGCATGCGGCCGACGAGATCCTCCAGACGGTGGCGGATCGGGCCGCCTGACCTCGCGCTTTCTAGTTTGCTTCGCCTACGGCGAGCGTATGAAGGAATCGGCCCCGCCGAGGCGGGCCCGCTCCCTTCAACTCGCGCTTCGCGCGAGAGCGCTCCTTTTCGTTTGCTCCGCCCTAGGCTCCGCCGGAGCTTGCGGGCCGTGTATCCGCAGGTGTAGAGCCCCACCCGATGTTCTCGCAGCTCCTCGCCACTGCGGTCCTCGCGATCTCCGCCCTCTTCGTGGTCGTCGACCCGGTCGGCCTCGTTCCGATCTTCGTCGCCATCACCGAGGGCAAGACGCGGGAGAGCCGGGCGGCCATCGCGCGCAAGGCGTGTATCATCTTCGTGTGCGTGGTCGGCCTCTTCGCCATCGGCGGAGGCCTCGTCTTCCGGCTGCTCGGCGTGAGCCTCGCCGCCTTCAAGATCGCCGGCGGCGGCCTGCTGATGCTCACCGCCCTCGACATGCTCCGGAACCGCCTCGCGCCCGAGCGCACCTCGGAGGAGGAGATGGACGAGGCCTCGCACAAGCAGGACGTCGCGGTCGTGCCCCTGGCGATGCCCCTCCTCGCCGGCCCCGGCGCCATCGCCACCGCGATGGTGCTCACCTCTCGCGCCACGATGGTCTGGGACGTCGCGATCGTCGTCGCCGCCGTGATCGTCATCGGGATCGCGACCTTCTACATCCTCGCGGCGGCCCACTGGGTCGACCGCTTCCTCGGCGTCAGCGGGCGCTCGATCCTCGAGAGGGTCATGGGCCTCGTCCTCGCCGCGATCGCCGTGCAGTTCGTCGTCGACGGCCTCGGCGAGGCGCTGCCGGGGCTCCTGTCCTCTCGGGAGCCCGCGGCCGTTGAGGACCTGCTGAAGGCTTCGAAGGCCCACCTCGGGCTCCCCGCCTGGCTCGACGGGAGCGCCGGATCGTGAGCCAGGGGCGCGCCTCGACGACGTGCCGGCTCCTCGGCGTGCTCCGTCCCCAAAGGCTCGCCATCGCGGCAGGCTTCGGCTGCATGATCGTGCTCGCCGTCGCCACCGCGGGCTACGCCTGGCTCATCGGCCCACTGCTCCACTTCCTCACCAGCGGCAAGGTCGAGGGTCTCGGGGCGATGCTCCCCGGCCTCGACCCGGGCTCGCTCGACCGATCCCGCGTCCTCCTCGCGGTGCCGCTGGCGCTTCTCGCCCTCGGCCTCGCCAAGGGCCTCGCGTACTTCGGCCACTTCTACCTGATGGGCATGGTCGCCCAGCGGGCCGTCCTCGATCTGCGCAAGTCGCTCTTCGAGCGGATCATGCGGCTCGCGCCCCAGGACCTCCTCGGGCAGCGCACCGGCGACCTCCTCTCCCGTTTCGGCGACGACCTCCGCGCGGTCGAGAACGCCCTCCACGTCGCGCTCCCGACCTACCTGCGCGACAGTCTCCAGGTCGTCGTCCTCCTCGGCCTCTGCTTCGTCCTCGACTGGCGCCTCTCGCTCGTCGCCTTCGGCGCCGTCCCCCTCGCGGTGGTCCCGCTCACCTACGTGGGTCGTCGCCTCAAGCGCGTCGCACGCAGGGGGCAGCAGAGCGTCGGCGCCCTCGCCGGACTGGCCTACGACACCATCGCCGGGATCCGCGTGGTGCAGGCCTACGGCATGCAGGAACACCTCGCGGCGAAGTTCGACGAAGAGAATCGTCGGTGGCTCGCGCTCAAGCGGAAGAGCCTCCGCTCCAGGGGAATCGCCAGCCCGGCGATGGAGCTGCTCTCGGTGATGGGCGTCGCCCTCGTCCTCGCCTTCGCCGTCTACGCCATGCGCGACGGCGCCCTGCTCAGCGAGAAGCTTCTTTCCTTCCTCTCCGCCCTCGCGCTCCTGCTCGACCCCGCAAAGAACCTCGGCAAGGCGGGCGGCTTCGCGATCCAGGGCCTGGGCGCCGCCGAGCGGATCTTCGAGGTCCTCGACCTCGAGCCGTCGGTCGCCGAATCGAAGCAGGCGAGGGCGCTTCCGCGCTTCTCGGAGCGGATCCGGTTCGAGGGCGTCTCCTTCCGCTACGGCGATCGCCTCGTCCTCGACGGCGTCGACCTCGAGGTCCGCCGCGGCGAGGTGGTCGCGCTCGTGGGCCCGTCGGGAGGCGGAAAGAGCACGCTCGCCGGGCTCCTCTCGCGAACCGCGGACCCCTGCCACGGCCGGATCACCCTCGACGGCATCGACCTGCGCGACGCCCTCCTCGGGAGTCTCCGGGAGCAGATCGCCCTCGTGCCCCAGGACGTGGTCCTCTTCGACGACACCGTGCGTGAGAACGTCGCGTACGGAGTGGAGGCGAGCGACGAGAAGATCCGCGTTGCCCTCCGAGCGGCGCGTGCACTCGACTTCGTCGAGAGGCTTCCGCAGGGCCTCGACACGCGCGTCGGCGAGAGGGGGGCGACCCTCTCTGGCGGCCAGCGCCAGCGCCTCGCCATCGCGCGGGCCCTCCTCAAGGACGCGCCCATCCTCGTCCTCGACGAGGCCACCAGCGCCCTCGACAGCGAGAGCGAGCGCGAGGTCCAGGCCGCCCTGGACGAGCTCATGAAGGGACGGACCGCCCTCGTGATCGCCCACCGCCTCTCCACGATCCGCGACGCCGATCGGATCTGCGTCGTGGACGCCGGCCGGATCGTCGAGGAGGGGCGCCATGAGGAGCTCCTCGAGCGCGCTGGCGCCTACCGGCGCCTCCACGACGTCCAGCAGCTCCGCGCAGGGGGCGCCGCGGCATGAGCGCGAGAGGGACTCTTTCGTTGGAACGCGGGACATGAACAAGTGCCGCCTTCAAACCGCGCTGCTGGCCTCTCTGGCGGCCGTCGTCCTCGCCGTCGCGGCCTTCGGCCTCCTCGTCGGCGCGATCGCGCTCGCCCCGTTTCCCGCCATGGAGGCCTCTCCCGGTCCGAGCGTCCGCGGGTTCTTCCACGTCCACGCCGAGAAATCCCACGACGGCTTCGGCACCCTCGATGAGGCGGTGAGGGCCGCCGCGTCCCTCGGCGGCCGCTTCCTCGTCCTCACCGAGCACAACGTCCTCCGCCCCGACCAGCCCGTCGTCGTCGATGGCGTCCTGGTCGTTCCGGGGATCGAGATCTCCTCGGACAACGGCCACGTCGCCGCGATCGGCCTCCGGCGCGATCCGGACGAGCAGGGCACGGCCGTCCTCGACGCCATCGCCCGCGAGGGCGGCGCCGCGATCCTGGCCCATCCCGTCAATCTCAAGCGATCATGGTCCGACCCGTCGCCCGATGGCTTCGCGGGCTTCGAGGCCCTCTCCCTCGACTCCGCGCTGCGCACCGCGCTGGCCGGCAGCTGGCTCCGGCTCGGCCTAGCCGGCGCGGCCCTCCTCGGCGACCACTGGAAGGCTGCCGCCCTCCTGGTCGACCGTCCCGACGAGGCCCTCGCGCGCTACGACGAGCTCACTACCCAAAGGCCGGTCGCCATGCTCTGTGGCACCGACGCCCACGGTTTCCCTCCCTACCTCACCTCCTTCGCCGGCCTCGCGCTCCACGTCGAGCTCGCCGACTCCGAGCGCGAAGCCTGGGGCCGGAATGCCGCCGCCGACTCCGAGGCGGTGGTGGCCGCCGTCCGCGACGCGCGGACCTTCTGCTCCGTCCCGGCCCTCGGCGACGCGGGCTCCTTCGCCTTCCGCGACTCCGCGACCGAGGTCGTCGCCGAGGTCGGCGTCCCCGAGGCGCGCCTGGTCCTCCTCCGCGACGGCCAGGTCTTCGCCGAGGGGAGGGGAGGACGCCTGGCCGTCCCCGCCGAGCCCGGCGTCTGGCGGGCAGAGGTCTACGTGCGGCCGGGTTTCCCCTACGCTGGCGATCGCCTCTGGATCGCCACTTCCGCGCACCGTCTGCCTCGCTGACGCGGCGATTCGTGCCCAGTTGACGCGCGCGCGACCGCGAGCGTAAGAGCCTTCCGTGCCGATCCTCTACGCAGCGGCCAGCTATGTGGCCTTCTGGCTCCTCTGGCCCTTCCTCCTGCTCCACCGCAAGACGCGGAACGGGCAGGCCGAGCGCTTGGGAATCCACCCGTCCGGTTTCGCCGGGCCCAAGACCGGGCCCCGGGTCTGGATGCACGGCTCGTCCGCCGGCGATCTCCTCGCCCTGAAGCCGATGGTGGGCGAGCTCAAGCGTCGCGTGCCGGGCTGCTCGGTGGTGATGACGACCTTCACCAACTCGGGCGAGTCCATGGCGCGGGAGCGCCTCCGCGAGGCCGATCGGGTCACCTACGTTCCCTGGGATCTCCCGGGCGCCACCGGTCGGGCCATGGAGGCCATCCGGCCCGACGTCCTCGTCCTCGAGTACGCCGAGATCTGGCCGAACCTGATCCGCGCCGCCAAGAAGCGCGGAGTGAAGGTTGTCATCACCAACGGCCGCTTCTCGCCGGACAAGGTGTCGCGCTACCAGCTCTTCTTCTCCCTCGTCGGGAACCCGCTGGCATCGATCGATCTCTTCCTGATGCGCGAGGACGACGAGGCGGAGCGGATCCTCGGCCTGGGGGCGCCGGCGGAGCGCGTCCGGGTCACGGGCAACACCAAGTTCGACACCCTCGCCAACGCCGAGGCCGACGAGGAGGATCCCGGCCTCGCTCGCGCCCTCGGGGCGAAGAAGGGCGCTCCCCTCCTCATCGCCGGCTCCACCCACGAGGGCGAGGAGGCGCTGCTGCTCCCGATCCTCCACCGCCTGAGGCTGGACCACCCGACCCTGCGGCTGGCGATCGCCCCCCGCTACGTCGACAGGGCCCCTCGGATCGTCGCCCTCGCGAAGGAGGCGGGCTTCACCGCCGGGCTTCGCTCCCAGGGCGCGCCGGACGCCGACGTGGTCGTCCTCGACACCATCGGCGAGCTCTCCGCCGCCTACCGCCTCGCCACGCTCGTCTTCGTGGGAGGCTCCTTCACCAACCGCGGCGGCCAGAACATCCTGGAGCCCGCCGCGCAGGGCAAGGTGGTCCTCTTCGGACCCAACATGCAGAACTTCCACGACAGCGTTCAGGTCCTGGTGGGGCGGGGCGGGATCCAGGTCGCCAGCCCCGAGCAGCTCGCCAGGGTCGCGGGCGATCTCCTGGCCCGTCCGGAGAAGCTCGCCGAGCTCGGGGCCCTCGCCCGAGGAGCGGTGCGCGCGGTCCAGGGCGCCTCCGCGCGCAACGTCGAGGAGATCGCGCGGCTCCTCGAGATCCAGGAGGCCGCGTGACCTCCGTCGTCACTGGAGGGCCGAGGGTCGAATCGGCAGCGGGCGTGCGGCGGATCCTGGTCCTCCGCACCAGCGCCCTCGGCGACACCGTCCTCGCCACCCCGGCCCTGCGCGCGCTCCGAGAGCGCTTCGCCGACGCGGAGATCCACTTCGTCACCCACGCCGCGTTCGTGCGCCTCTTCGACGAGCTCCCCTTCGTCACGCGCACCTGGGCCTACGAGCCCAAGGGGCGGCACCGCGGCGCCGCCGGCCTCCTCTCGCTCGCCGCCGCGCTCCGGCACGCGGGCCCCTTCGACCTGGCGATCGACCTGCAGAACAAGCTCGCGACCCGGGCGCTGGTCGGGCTCGCGCGCCCCCGCAGCACCCTCCGCTTCGTGAAGCGCCGCGGCGTCGCCGCCATCGCCGCGTCGATCGTGGGCGAAGGGCCGATCCTCGACGACCTGCCCGCCGCTGCCCTCTACCTCGACGCGCTCCGCCCCTTGGGCATCGAGCGGGAGCGCTGCTCCCTCGCGCCGGAGGTCGCCCTCGACTCCCGCGCCGAGACCGAAGCCGAGCTCGTCGTGGCGGCGGCCCGGGGCGCTCCCATCGCCGCGCTGGCCCCCGGCGGACGCTGGGCGCTCAAGCAATGGGATCCGCGGCGCTTCGCCGAGGTCGGCGACGCCCTCGCCGAGTCGGGTGCCCGGATCGTCCTCGTCGGAGGCCCGGGCGATCGCCGGGAGCTCGATGCCGTCGCGGCCTTCCTCTCGGCGCCGCCCCTCGCGGAGACCTCCGCCCTGGACGTGCCGGCGCTGACGGCCGTCATCGGCCGATCGAGCGTCCTCGTGACCGCCGACTCCGCGCCGAGCCACCTCGCCCAGGCCGTCGGGACCCCCGTCGTCGCCGTCTTCGGCCCGACCTCCCGCAGGCGCTGGGGGCCGCTCCCCGACGCGGGAGCCGCCATCGCCCTCCCGATCGGCTGTGCGCCCTGCACGAATCACGGCAAGCGGCCCTGCAGGCTGGGGCACCGCGCGTGCCTCGACCAGCTCCCCGCCAAGCCGGTGATCGCCGCCGCCCTCGCGGCCCTCCGGGCCGGGCGGAAGAACGGCGGAAAGGCCGCTGCCGAGGCCTCGTCCGGCGAGATCGTCGACCTCGCGATGCACGTCGCGAGGTCCCGGCTCGCCATCGTTTCATGACCTGATCCCGCAGGCAGGCGCCTCGGGCACCGGGCCGCCGGCTCCTCGACTCCGGCTCGGCGCAAACGTCCGTCGATGTGTGGCAGAGTTCGCCGGCGAACCTTTCGCGCGCGCCCGAGGTACCGGATTGAAGATCGAGCTCCTCCACCAGGCCGATGAGCCACTCTGGCAGAAGCTGCTCCTCGCGCCCCTGTCGCCGCCGTCGAAGGTCTTCGGCGCCGCGGCGGCGGCGCGGCGAGGGCTCTACGGCCGGGGGCTGCTCAAGCAGGCCCGGGCGCCGATCCCGGTGATCTCGGTGGGCAACCTCGCCGTCGGCGGGGCCGGCAAGACGCCGGTGGTGATCGAGCTCACCAGTCGCCTCCAGGCTCGTGGCCTGAAGGTCGCCGTCCTCGCGTCCGGCTACGGCGGGCAGGGCCGTGGCGCCCGCGTCGTCTCCCGGGGCGAGGGCATCCTCCTCGACGCGCGGGACGCCGGCGACGAGCCGGTTCTCGTCGCCAAGCGGTGCCCGGGCGCGAGGGTCCTGGTCGGGCCCAGCCGGGCGGAGCTCGCCGAGATCGCGGCGCGTCACCTGCGCGCCGACGTCGCCCTCCTGGACGACGGCTTCCAGCACCTCGGCCTCGCCCGGGACCTCGACATCGTCGTCCTCGACGGCGCGTCTCCCTTCGGCAACGGGAGGCTCCTCCCCCGAGGGCCTCTCCGGGAGCCGCCGTCCTCCCTGGCTCGCGCCGACCTCTGCTGGATCTCCAAGGTCGACGAGGGCGATCCCGCCGCGATCGAGCGGGCCGCCGCCGAGGCCGAGCGCCTCACGGGCGAGGCTCCCGTGCGGTCCCGCTACCGGGTCTCCGGCGTGCTCTCCGGCGATCTCAGTTCGAGCGAGCCGCTTTCCTCCCTCGAATCCCGGCCGGTCCTCCTCCTCGCCGGCGTAGCGCGGCCGGACTCCTTCCGCCGCACCTTGACCCGCCTCGGTTGCCGTGTGGTCGGCGAGGCGCTCTTCTCCGACCACCATCCCTTCACCGAGCGGGAGCTCCACGGCGTCCTCGCCCGTGCCCGGGCGTGCGGCGCGGACGTCGTCTGCGCCACCGAGAAGGACGCGATGCGGATCCCCGCGGCGCTCCGCGGACACGAGCGGATCAAGGTGGTCCGGGTCGAGACCGAGGTGGCCGCAGGCGCCGATCTCCTCGAGAGCGCCCTCGACGCCGCCCTCGTCGCCGCCCCGGTCGGGAGCCGCATTGGCTGATCCTCGATCGCGCTTCTCTTGCGAAGGAGCCGCCTTGGCCGATCCGCGATCCCCCGCGCTTCGGAGTCGAACGTGACCGCGCTCCTCGTCGTCCTCGGCCTGGTCGTGCTGCTCGTGGCCGCGATCCTGCTCAGCCAGGGCCGCGTCCTCTCGTGGGCCGTGGCCCGCCTCCCGCAGCGCGCCGCGCTGGCGCTGGGCGCGGGCCTGGGCGATCTGATCCGCGCCCTCGGCATCCGCCGAGAGGTCGCGCGCGCCAACCTGGCCCGCGCCTTTCCCGAGAAGGACGAGGCCTCGCGTGAGGCGATCCTGCGCGGCTTCTACCGGCACCTCGGCACGCTGATCGTCGAGTTCCTCCGGGCCCCGATGCTCCCGCCCGAGCACGCCGACCGCCTCGTCGAGGTCGAGGGCTACGAGCGCTTCGAGGACGCCTTCGCCGAAGGGAAGGGCGCCATCATCGCCACGGCCCACTTCGGCAACTTCGAGCTCCTGGGCTCCTTCTTCGCCCGGAAGGGCCAGCCGATCACCGCCATCACGAAGGTGCTCTCGCGCAACTTCCTCAACGCCTTCTGGCTCGATCAGCGCCGGCGAGGCGGCCTCCGCGAGGTCCCCGACTCCGGCTCCATCCGGGACATCCTCGGCGTGCTGCGCCGCAAGGAGATCCTGGCGGTCATGATCGATCAGAACATGATCCCCCGCCGCGCCATCTTCGCGCCCTTCTTCGGGACCCTCGCGGCCACCTCTCCAGGGCCCGCGGTCTTCGCGGAGCGCACCGGAGCGCCGGTCTTCCTCGTGCTCATGCACCGGCTGCCCGGCGGGCGGCATCGGGTCGTGGTCGAGGGCCCCATCCCCTTCGACCGCACCGGCGATCGCGACGCGGACGTCCTCGCCTTCACCGCCCGCCTCAATCTGGCCCTCGAGGCCCAGGTGCGGGCGGAGCCGGAGAGCTGGTACTGGGTCCATCGGCGGTGGAAGACCCGGCCGTTGGACGAGGCTGCGTCTCGGGCCGATCTTCCGTTCGATGGGGCGCCGAATGGGGCGCCGAATGACGCCGCTCCCGGCGCCGAGGGTGCGACCGGAGGAGCGGCTCCCGAAGCCGATCGTTCCGTTTGACCGGGCGCGATGGCTCGGGCGATAAGTCCGCCATGCGACGGCCGGTCGAAATCGAGGATCCGGCGGCGATCGTCGGGCGGTTCGCGGGCAAGCGCGTAGCCGTCCTCGGCGACGTCGTCGTGGACGAGTATCTCTACGGGCAGACCGACCGGATCTCCCGCGAGGCCCCCGTCCTCATCGTCCGCCACGAGTCCACCGGGCGCGTCCTGGGAGGCGCCGCCAACGCGGCCGCCAACCTCGCGAGCCTCGGCGCCCGCGCCGTCGCCATCGGCGCCATCGGCGACGACGAGGCGGGCAGGGCGCTCGGCGCCCTCTGCGCCGACGCCGGGATCGAGGCCCGCTTCGTGGTCGTCCCGGGCTCCCACACCGAGACCAAGACCCGCATCCTCGCCGGCGGGATCAACACCACCCGGCAGCAGATGCTCCGCCTCGATCGCGGCCGCACCGCGCCGCTGTCCGAAGAGGCGGTCGCGGCCCTCGTCTCGTCGCTGCGGAGCATCGCCGCCGAGGTCGACGTCCTCCTCGTGTCGGACTACGGCAGCGGCGTCCTCTGCCCCGAGGTGATCTCCGAGGTGTGCAGGCTCGCTTCGCAGGGCGTGAAGGTCTGTGTCGACAGTCGCTACAACCTGGGCGCGTTCACCGGCGTCTTCCTCGCCAAGCCCAACGAGCCCGAGCTCGCCGCCGCCACCGGGCTGCCCGTCGGAACCGCGGAGGCCAGCCTCCACGCCGGCAAGGTCCTCCAGCGCGCCCTGGGCTGCGAGGCCGTCCTCGTTACCCGTGGACGGAGCGGCATGACGCTGCTCGAGAGCGGCCAGGCCCCCGACCTCATCCCCGTCCATGGCCAGGAGGAGGCCGTCGACGTCACCGGCGCAGGCGACACCGTGATCGCCACGCTCTCCCTCGCCGTCGCTGCCGGGGCCAGCCTCTCCTCCGCCTCCCGGCTCGCCAACGTCGCCGGCGGCCTCGTGGTCCGCAAGCCTGGCACCGCCGTGCTCACCCCCGACGAGCTGCTCCGGGAGCTTTGCGCGTGAGCGAAGCCAAGATCGCCACCCTCGACGAGCTCGCCGCCGCGATGAACCTCCATCGCGAGGCGGGCCGGCGGATCGCCCTCGCCAACGGCGTCTTCGATCTGCTCCACGTCGGTCACGTCCGCTACCTCCAGGCGGCCCGGGACATGGCCGACGTCCTGGTCGTGGCCGTGAACAGCGACGCGTCCACCCGGGCGAACAAGGGCGACGGAAGGCCCGTGATCCCGGAGTCCGAGCGCGCCGAGCTCGTCGCGGCCCTCGCCTGCGTCGACCACGTGCTCCTCTTCGACGACCGCACCGTCGTCCCCGTGATCCGGGCCCTGCGTCCGGATCTCCAGGTCAAGGGCACCGACTACACGCCCGACTCGATCCCCGAGCGGGCCGAGGTCGAGGCCTACGGCGGTCGCGTCGCCGTCGCGGGCGACCCCAAGGATCACTCCACCACCGATCTCATCCGCAGGCTGGATCGCGGCTGAGGGCACGACGGGCATCGCGGCGCCGGCCTCGCCGGGCATCGGCATGCTCGAGAGAAAGGGACCTCCGATGGCACTCAACGTCTCCGAGCTCGAGGAGCTCCTCGCGTGCCCCAAGTGCAAGGGCGACCTCGAGATCCACGAGTCGATCGACGAGATCCACTGCCGCGCCTGCCGCCTGATCTTCCCGATCCGCGACGGCCTGCCCGTGATGCTCGTCGACGAAGCGGCGCCGCTCCCCGCAGACCGGCGCTCCTGAGGACTTCGCGAGCTCGAATGGGCCCCCGAGGCACGAGCTCGTGACGCGAGCCTGCGCCCGGCGAGCCGCGGAGGAGCGAACGAAAGAGGGCGCTCCGGCGCGCGCCCTCGGCTGCCGGCGAAAAAGCGTGATCGCAGCGGTTGATCTGGCCGGACGCCGCGGCTAGCGTCCGCCACGTGATTCGCTCCATGACGGGATTCGGCTCGGGAAGAGCCCAGGTGAACGCCGAGGAGGTCTCGGTCGAGATTCGCTCGGTCAACGGCAAGTTCTGCGAGGCGAAGGTCCGGCTTCCGCGGGAGCTCCAATCCCTCGAGGCCGAGGTGGTCCGGGAGGTGAAGGCGCGCCTCGCCCGGGGCACCGTCGACGTCTCCATCCGCCGCGGATCCGGCGCAGGATCCAACCTGGCGCTCCGGGTCGACGAAGGCCTGGCCGAGCGCGCCGCCGAGACCCTCCGCGCGCTGCGCGATCGCCTCTCGCTCGGTGGCGACGTCACCCTTCCGGAGATCGTCGCCATCCCCGGCGTGATCTCGATGCAGGAGCCGGCGCCGGATCTCACCGCCGCCGGTGATGCGCTCACCGCCGCGCTGGACGAGGCCCTCGAGCGCCTGATCGCCATGCGCGAGGTCGAAGGCCGGGCCCTGCGCGAGGATCTCGAGCGCAGGCTCGGCGTGGTCGCCGAGCGCGTCGCTTCGATCTCGGAGGAGGCCCCCACCGCGCTCCGCCAGGGCTACGAGAGGCTCCGGCTTCGGGTAGAGGAGCTCGCAGGGGGGCTCGCCCTCGACCCGGCGCGCCTCGCCCAGGAGGTGGCCCTCCTCGCCGAGCGCTCCGACATCGCCGAAGAGCTGACCCGCCTGGACAGCCACCTCGTTCAGTTCCGCAGCCTCCTCGAGTCGGACGAGCCGTCGGGGCGGCGCATGGACTTCCTGATCCAGGAGCTCAACCGCGAGGCCAACACCATCGCGTCCAAGTCCAACTGGGCGGGCGCTGCCGCACACGTGGTGGAGCTCAAGGCCGAGATCGAGCGGATCCGTGAGCAGATCCAGAACGTGGAGTAGGTGACGTCTTGCCGGGTTCGAAGGGATTGATGCTGGTGCTCTCCGCACCGTCCGGCGCCGGGAAGACGACGCTGGCGCGGCGGCTCCTCGCCGAACAGACCGACGGGATCTTCTCGGTCTCCGTCACCACCCGTCCCCCGCGAGGCCGCGAGGTCGACGGGGTCGACTACACCTTCCTCGACCAGGAGGCCTTCGATCGGCTCCGGGAGCGGGGCGAGCTCCTCGAGTGGGCCCAGGTCCACGGCGCCACGTATGGCACCCCGGCCCGCTTCGCCCGGGAGGCCCTCGAGGGCGGCCGTCTCGTGGTCTTCGACATCGACGTCCAGGGCGGCCTCCAGATCAAGGCCCGCCACCCGGAGGCCGCGACGGTGCTGATCCTCCCGCCGTCGCCAAACGAGCTCGAGCGCCGCCTCCGGTCTCGGGGCACCGAGGCGGAGGACGTCGTCCGCAGGCGGCTCTTCGTGGCCCGAGCGGAAGTCGCCGAATGTGTCGCCGCCTACGACTTCGCGGTGACCAACGACGAGCTCGAGCGGGCGCAAGGCGATCTGCTCTCGATCGTCCGCAACCTGAGAGGGGAGGGGACCGCGGACGATGCCAGCCGGGCCCGGGACCTCCGGATCGAGCGTGGAAACGGCGCCGACGCGTTCGCGAGCGGCCACCTCTCGGCCTGGCGCTGAACCCGGGACCGCTCTCCGAGCGTTTCGCCCCGGAGAGCGGGCGGGAGATGGGGCGCCGACCGCCAGGATCTCTCGCCAAATTGTTCGAAAAAGGGGACCGGGTTGACAAGGGCGGACGTCCCGCGTAGATCCTCGTGAACGTTCTCTGACAATCGAATCGACCTGCTCGGAACCGGGACCCACGCAACCGTCCGGCCCAGAACGGCTAACACCCCTGCGGTGAAGCCGAGGCCACGGAACAGCGCCTCCCGATTCCCAACTGAAGCTCAGAAGACTGCACTCGCCTCAATCCCATCAGTACTAGAGGGAAAGGGGCTCCAATCCGAACCCGCCGCCAGAAGGCCGGCGGAATCGTCCGGACCCGCGGTTCGGGCGATCTTCCTCAACCAGAGAAAGATCGCCGGAACGACGG